>NZ_MUES01000007.1:0-132870 GCF_001995745.1 Salinivibrio sp. ML323
GGTGTGATTTGCGCCGCGCGCAGTGCAACTGGCGCCAGTTGCACTGCGCCATCCGACATTGAGGCCAACGATTAACCTCGATCGTGACAGGCGCCCGTTGGCAATGTGCATCTATCCAACACCGTGCTGGGGCTTGTGTCACCTACGCCAATGGTACCACCGACGTTAAAGTTCGCGTAGGTCGGCATAAGCGCCAGCTCGATCGTGCAAACTTGGTATGATTTGCGCCGCGCGCCATCCGACATCGGAGCCAACTATTAACCCCTGATCGTGACAGGCGCCCGTTGGCAATGTGCATCTATCCAACACCGTGCTGGGGCTTGTGTCACCTACGCTGCCTATGCGGCAGTGAACTAGCGAGACCAGTCACCCTATAGAATCCGCAATTTCTAAGCTGCCTGTGCGGCAGTGAACATGAGTTTCGACAAAGCCGTGCAGCATGTGGTTTTCTAAGCTGCCTGTGCGGCAGTGAACCTGGTTTTAATAGGTACATAGCCGAGTTCTGTTTCTAAGCTGCCTGTGCGGCAGTGAACATAGAATAGCGTAATAATCGTCAGTAACAACAGGCCGTTAGGATAAACATCATCTTTTACCCTTGTTAAAAATGGCTTTCCGTAACTATCTGTATTTGCAGTTTATTTTTAAAGAGCCCAAAAACAAGGGTACCAGCATTGATGGGTTAGAAGGAACACGCTGATCGGTTTTTCCAACTCTACGCGTATTATTGGCCACCAGCACAAGGAGACCGACATGGCATTGAACGAACAACCGGGAGAGATTGACCGAATTATAGAAATGGCGTGGGAAGATAGAACCCCGTTTGAGGCGATTGAAGCACTCTATGGGCTACGCCAAGACGATGTGATTGCGTTAATGCGACGTGAATTAAAACCGCGGAGCTTCAAAGTATGGCGCGAACGGACTCGCGGGCGTAAAACTAAACATACCGCTCTGCGTTCCAGGCACGTGATGCGTAGCCATTGTAAGACACAGTACAAACTTAAATCAGCCAAAAAGTGACAACAGTGACAGCATCACCGGATCAGAATATGGATGAATACAGTCTCTACGCGGTGTTAAACCAAAGTGACAGCTAAATTGTCACTTTCTCGTAACACTCACCAGAGTTATCACCGAAAGCGATAACTTGTAAAATAAACCTATTTTTCATTAACTTATAAAGTTAAACACCGACTAATCCAAGCGGTTATCCACAGTTTCTGTTGATAGTAAACGCGTAACCCCTAACTTATTTTTTAGTTCATTATCAATACTTTAAAAGCAATAAACGGTTTTTTATAGAAAATTCTTGACGGCTGGGCGGATAAAGGTGCAATCCAAACGGTTAATCGAGCCAACGGCGTGCTACTTCCATCAATAACTTATCTTTGTAAGGGTGAGCCAGTAATGTTACCCCGTAAGGTGTGTTTTGATGCTCAAACAACGGGATAGTGAGCTGGGGTAAACCACAAACCTCCGCTAGCGCCATCAGTCGGCGCTGCGATAAATTAAACGCATCACTGTCTGACGCATCCGCATCACGAGGTATAATGGCGCCCGGTGTGGATGGAAGCAGCAACACCTTATCACTTGGCCACATAGCACAAACGGTATCTCTCAACTGCTTGCGGGTTTTCTTCGCCTGATAATGCGCTTTGTAGTCGACCGCTTGTAAGCGATCTAAATACTGTTGCGTTGAGGTGGGTAAATCAAGCTTGGCCTGTTGCAACCACGTACCATACATCAGCAAAAATTCTTGGCTAGCAATCGACACCTGCGCATTTTCAAGCCGCGACAGCACCAGTTTGTTCATGGCTAGGGTCGACTCTTGCGGTAAGCTTAAACGCTCAAGATGCTGATAAACCTGCGCCATCGCTTCGTCACTGTAAAACAAGGCAAACACCGCTTCGGCGATGACTACGCCCTGGATATTCGTCACCGCAGAGGAAGGCTTGGCGACCAACTCTTGAAACTGACTGAGCGGGCCAAGTGCCGCGCTGCACACACCCACATTATCAAAGGTTTCTGCGACAGAGATGATCCCCTGGGTATCGATCAGGCTTGGCGTGGGACGATAACCAAACAGGCCGCAGTGTGCTGCAGGGATCCGCACGCCGCCAAATGCATCATTACCAATGCCCAAATCAGCCAATTTTTTTGCCACCGCCACCGCAATACCTGCGTTTACTCCTCCCACGCGGTACTGACGAAAGTGGGGATTGCGAAGCTCCGCGTAAAAGGGATTAAAACCGGTAATACTAACGCCTAAGGGGTCCATTTGCAGTTGCCCTATCAGGCTGGCCCCTTGCGCCATCATGGTTTTAACCACCGCAGCGTCTTGGCTGGCGGCGGTGCGTCCCTCAGACCATGAGGGGATCCCGATACCAGCGACATGTTCCTCAACAGACACCGAGTGAGAGACTGCCAGTTTATAACGCCGAAACATCCCACTAAGGCTGTCTTGCCGTGGAGGATCGAATTGGTGCGCAAACATCGCTTGATCGAGCATAGTTACAGGCCTCATCAGTCACGCTTATTACTTATTGGTCAGTGTAATACATGGGCATGAAATCAGGCGCACTTTCACGGTTTACCGCACTGATACCTTGGGCGTGTGAACTCGCCGCGTGCGAACTCGCCGCCTGCTAGCTCGCTATCGACTTTTTTGCGATGCGATTTGATAAGCAAGGCAATGTAAGCCCCTCTGCTTAATCACGGTACTGTTTATAAGTTTACCGCGGTTAAGCCGGGTACTTGTCGGCACGATTGTTCAAATGCGCTGAGTTTGGGCGCCAAGTCAGCACTAACGAAGGTGTGTTCGAGTATTTGTACCTTACGTGCCAACTGCCAACTATCCACCGACGCCCCCTGCCCGTAGGGAATGGCATAAACATGAAAGTGCTGACGCTGTGCCAAGTAATTCAAGTTGGGTGGCACACGAAGCGGCTGATAGCTCTGATTGAGGTAGATATAAAATTCACCCATACAATTGGCAACCACATACGACCCTTGCTCGCTGCGTAATGCCAAGWAAGGCTGTGCGGTCTCAGCATATTGATTGATATGCCACTGACTCGCTTCAGGGTTAAGCTGAATCATGGGGGCAACGAGTCTCACTGGCGCAGGCGCCGCCTGAGGTGGTGGCGCATTATTCGCTTGCGTGGGCTGAGGCTCTGAAGGCGCGGGATCAATAATGCGTACACGTTGAGCCGTCTGATCCTGCTCTTGATCCAAAACGCGATCAACCCATTGCTGCCATTGCTCTAAAGGGCTAATTAGCAGTGCTATCATTGCCCAAGACGCAAGCACCCAGCGCCACGATAAGCCAGGTTTCGCTGGCTTTAATGTGACAGGGGTGGCTTTGCGGGTAAGATCGGTTTCCAGTTGCTCTGCGCGTGTTAGCGCTTCTTTTAACTCGCGGTTCACCTGCAGCAAATCTTTTTTGCGTTGGTCCTGCTCGCGCTGTAAAGCATGATGTTGAGATTCCAACGACTGGTGCTGTCGCTCGAGTTTTTGATATTGCTCACGCCATTGGCGGTTATCAAACTCAAGCTTGGCTATTTTGGCCGTCAAGTGGGCGGGGATTTGGGTATTGGCTTGGCGAGACTTCAGTGTTCGGTTTTCTTGTTGCAACGCCGACACTTCTTTTTGCAGTCGTGCGATCTGGCTGCGCAATGCCGCTTGGCTGGCGTCACTTTGTGATTGACCACGCGCACTCCCCTCGCCCTTGCCTGACTTCACCGCTTGATAGGCTTCACTGACCAGCTGCATTAGCCCCGTACTCCCTCCTTTGTCTGGATGTACGCGGCTAGAAAGTCGCTTATAGCGCTGTTTTATTTGCTCGGCATTATCGCCAGCATTCACGCCTAAAAGTTCGTTCCACGTGGTCATGTGACTGCTCGTTATCCTAGTATACGCCTGCCTAGATTAGTCAATTTATCGGCCAATGTGGGAAAAAATTAACCCCCTTTTGTCTCATTTAGCGTTAACAAACTCGGAGAAAGCGAGGGTTGTCGCCTCGGTTGTTAGAAAAATACACTAGAAATTTATATTTTTTACTCTTAAGAAAGAATTATTCCCCGTTCACTCATTTTTGCATTGCATTCAAATTTTTGTGATCTATCATACTTACCGTCATAACGACGTTCCGATGAAGACAGCAGGAGAGAGGTGGCAAACGCCATCCGCCGAAGAAGTAAATCTTTCAGGCACTTAATTGTATGGACTGCTGTTGGAGGAAACTCTGGAGAGACCCGTTAGTTCGGGCGCCGAAGGAGCAAGCTTGTACTCAAGTGAAACTCTCAGGCAAAAGGACAGAGGAGATACCCACCCCAATATGTAGCACTTTTGTTAATATTAGTGTGGTCTATCTCCTCCTTTGATGTTTAAAGGGGGAATTAATGCCATTTTTTTCGCAACTACCGGATATACAAACACTTCTAGGCACCATTGACGACTGGATATGGGGGCCACCGCTTCTTTTGCTACTCACCGGTACAGGGCTCTTTTTTACAGTACGGTTGGGGTTACTCCAACTCCGTCGCCTGCCGTTTGCGCTCAAGCAAATCTTTAAGTCCTCGAACGCCAAAACCCAGGGGGATGTGTCAGGGTTTGCGGCACTGTGTACAGCCTTATCCGCGACCATAGGGACGGGGAATATTATCGGCGTGGCTACAGCCATCTCTCTTGGCGGCCCTGGTGCGCTGTTTTGGATGTGGCTCGCCGCCTTTTTAGGGATGGCGACCAAGTATGCAGAGTGCTTGCTGGCGGTCAAATACCGCGAGACTGACCACAAAGGCAATATGCTCGGTGGGCCGATGATGTACCTATCTAAAGGGGCCGGTAAACCTATTCTCGCCAAGCTCTTTGCTTTATTTGGACTGGGCGTGGCATGTTTTGGCATTGGCACCTTCCCACAAGTGAACGCCATTAGCAGCGCAGCGACCCATTTATTCAACATTCCTACTGTCGCCGTTGCTGGACTTTTGACCGTACTTGTCGCCTTAGTGACATTAGGCGGAGTTAAATCCATTTCTGCCGTCGCCGCCAAGATTGTGCCCGTAATGGCAGTACTCTATGTAAGCGCATGCTTATGGGTACTCGTGGCAAACGCCGCGCAACTGCCACAAGCCGTCAGTTTGGTGTTTGAGTCTGCTTTCAACGGTATGGCCGCGACCGGTGGCTTTGCGGGTGCCGGCATGATGCTGGCGATTCAATCGGGTATTGCCCGTGGCGTGTTCTCTAACGAGTCTGGCCTCGGGAGTGCGCCCATTGCCGCGGCCGCAGCAAAAACCGACTCCTGTGTTGAGCAAGGCTTGGTATCTATGACCGGCACCTTTATCGATACACTGGTGATTTGCACCATGACCGGGCTCACCTTGATCCTGACGCAATCTTGGTCGGGTGAGTTAGCGGGGGCCGCCATGACTTCACATGCCTTTGCGGTAGGGATGGAAAGCGCTGTCGGTCCGATGCTGGTGAATATTGGTCTATTGTTTTTTGCCTTTACCACCATTTTAGGTTGGCACTATTACGGTGAACGCTGTGTTGCGTACCTGTTTGGCAAAAAAGCGATTTATATCTACAAGCTATTCTTTATTGGCTTAATTGCATCTGGTGCCTTTATTCAATTAAACACCATTTGGATACTGGCCGATATCGTCAATGGCTTAATGGCTATTCCTAACTTGATTGGCTTATTGCTGCTGCGCAAGGTAGTGATAGCGGAAACTCAAGCCTACTTTGCTTCCTATGACAACCGCGCAGCCTCAAACGCTGTGCCTAACCAAGGCAACAATGCGGTGGTTGATACACAGTAAGCAAGTCATGTATTGGCGAATGCTCGTCTGATAAAAAGCCAAAGCATCGATGCTTCGGCTTTTCTTGTCTGCTCATTGCTCGCGTTCACGCATTGTATCGCGTTTACACACAAGCGATTAGGCGTATTGGCGCTGCGATTCTTCAATGCCAAGCTTACCCAAAATAGCACGTGGGTTAGTAAAATTACTTACCCTCACATCATGCTCCACTTTGTCACCGACGGCGACAAACTCATAGTTAAGAGACTGTGTGGCTTGTTTATCCCACACCCCATCACCAAAATAAATGCGACGCTCAAAATGGACACCGTARTCTTGTTTGGCACGGAACGCTGCCAATGCCATTACCTCGCTGCGACTCATCGCATCTGAGCAAGAAGAAAAAACAATACCGTCAATATTAAAACCAGCGGCTTTAAGCTTCATCCGTGCGGTTTCTTCCCAACCGCCTGTTGCTATCGCCAAGGCAACCGTGGGCATATGACGCATCTCATCAATAAATGCCACTGCGCCTGGCAACGGCTTTAATCCTTGCTGAGCAATGGCGTCGGCCAGTTTATGGGTGAATACGCGCTTTATTTCTCGAAACAACATGATTTTTTCGCGCTGAAGCTCATGGCTATCAATCAGCTCTTCAATGATCCCCGCATCGGTGACATTGGTGTAGCCTCCCCAATCATCCGGCACCGTTAAGCCGGTGACGTCATAAACCGCTTCGCTAAAACACTCGTGGTCCATTTGGCAGCTGTCGACCAGCGTGCCATCCACGTCTAACATAAATAAATTTTTCACGCGCATTTCCTCAAACCCCGTTGCGTCCCACAAGCGACCGACTTGTGATTTGATCTGGCGCTTTGCCGTTCTTTGTTCTGGGTACCTAGCCAACACAACGGGAATTATAACATTATTCTTACATTTTGAACGACTATCGGCCGCCATCATACGCTCATACTCACGTCGCGCAACTCACCACGCCACGCGTATCGACATCAACAAAAATTTTGAACAAGTTTAACGAATCTGTACGCTGGAGTTCGTTGTGAAAATCTCTAGACTACATCAAGTCAACAAAACAACATCATGTGCAATACGCCTATTAACTTTAAGGAGAGACGCATGAAAGCGCTGGTATTGAAATCAAGTATTCTTGGCCCCTACTCAAGCTCAAACGCGGTGATTAATAGTGTGGTGGATGAGCTATCTCCTGACACGCTGATTGAGCGCGATCTTGCTTCTACCCCATTGCCAGTTCTCACTGGTGACAATGTGGGCGGTTTACGTGGGGCAGACGGGCTTACTGACGCCCAGCATCAAATACAGCAAGCCTCCGATCAGTTGATTGAAGAAATTCAGCAAAGCGATACCTTGGTGATTGCGGCACCTATGTACAACTTTACGATCCCCGTGCAACTCAAAGCCTGGATCGATCTCGTTGCCCGTGCCGGCGTGACCTTCCGTTACACCGAAAATGGCCCCGAAGGTTTATTGCAAGGCAAGCGCGCGATTGTTGTAACAACCCGTGGTGGCATGCATAAGGGCGGCGCAACGGATCATGTCACTGGCTATATGCAAACCGTACTTGGCTTTATCGGCATCACCGACGTCGAGTTTGTTTACGCCGAGGGACTGGCGATGGGCGAAGACACCGCAAGCCAAGCCATTGATGAGGCCAAGCAAACGCTTAAGCGCCTTGCCTCATAACGGAAAGCGGTGCGGTAAACCGATTTCGCAACGATCAACACTCTGCTCGCCTATGAGAGTCTGCCGACYGGCAGGCTTTCTTTGTTTCTGGATGCGTCACGCCTCCAATCACCCCAACCAAGCCAAGATTGGTGTTAAACGGTGCCAATGTTACCATGAGCCTTTATCGCAGGGTCTCAACCTGCCCCCTTTTGATTGATCAAGTTGGATTCGATTGTGACAGACGCCGACCAGCCAAGCTTTTTTTTCTACGACTTTGAAACATTCGGCACCCATCCAGGTAAAGACAGACCTTGCCAATTTGCTGGCGTGCGTACCGACAGTGACTTTAATGTCATCGGTGAACCCTTAGTCCTGTACTGCCAACCCCCCAATGACTACTTACCGGCACCAGAAGCCTGTTTGGTCACCGGGATCACACCGCAGCTGGCATTGCAAAAAGGCTTACCTGAGCCGGAATTCATCGCACAAATCCATGCTGCTTTCTCGCAACCCAATACCTGTATCCTTGGGTATAACAACGTCCGTTTTGATGATGAAGTGACGCGCTACACGCTGTACCGCAACTTTTTTGACCCATACGGCTGGAGCTGGCAAAACGGTAATTCTCGCTGGGATTTGCTTGATGTGATGCGCGCCTGCTACGCACTGCGCCCCGACGGCATTGAATGGCCCTACGATGACAACGGCAAGCCCAGCTTTAAACTCGAAAACTTATCCGTTGCCAACGGTATTGAACATAGCGACGCGCACGATGCCATGGCCGATGTACACGCGACCATAGAGCTGGCGAAAAAGATCAAGGCGGCACAGCCACGGCTATTTGATTATTTGTTAAAACATCGGAATAAAAACAAAATCAAGCATCTGATTGATGTGGTCAATATGACACCACTGGTTCATGTTTCCGGTATGTTCGGCACAGAGCGCGGCAACACCAGCTGGATCGTGCCCGTCGCCTGGCATCCTGATAACCCCAACGCAGTGATTACTGTCGATCTGGCCCGTGATCCAGCCCCTTTGTTTGAATTGGATGCCGATGCGCTTCGCGAACGTTTGTATACGCCCCATCACGCACTCGCTGACAATGAGTTACCCGCACCACTCAAGCTGGTGCATATCAATAAATGTCCCGTTCTCGCCGATGCGAAAACCTTACGCCCCGACGATGCCACCCGGCTCGGTGTGGATCGCGAAGCCTGCTTACACCATCTAAAAACATTGAAAGCCGCACCAGAATTGCGTGAAAAACTGGTTAATGTGTTTGCCGATGCCAAGCCTTTCGACGATCAGGACGTGGATACGGCTCTGTATGCGGGCTTTTTCTCGAAAAGCGATCGCAGTGCGATGGATATCATCCGTGCACGCGATCCAGAGAATCTTGCCGCGCTCGATCTTAGCGTTGACGACTGGCGTATCAAGCCACTGTTATTCCGGTATCGCGCGCGCAATTACTCGTGGACGCTGACCGACGCCGAGCAGAAAAAGTGGTTTATGCATCGACGTGATTACTTTGAAACACACCTTCCTGCCTATATGGATAATCTGCAGCATCTCGCTGAACAGCACCAAGCGGAGGAAGATAAGGTGCGCATTTTAAAAGCGGTTTACCACTATGTGGAATCACTGGTTGGCTAACACGGGGACGGTTACCAGAGACACATCGCCGACACACCAACTGCTCAGTAAGGCGACCCACCCTCACTCGACGTTCGTCTACCCATCAGGTGGCGAGCGCAGACACCTTGGGTCGCCTTCTTTTAATAACTTTATGTTTTTTAAGTGATTAACTAACAATGCTGACACGCTGCCTGCTTTGCCTTACCAAAAAAAAGATAGCTTGACCAGTTGCAGTTCTGTGATTTGAGTCCACACTTTTAAAAAGGATGTTGTTTGGAGTGTGGCAATGATGACAACAAAAGTAGATACGCGCTGTTACCGCTTTCCTGAGGTTGATTTCGAGCCAGAAAGCCGTACGTTATATTGGATCGATGACACGATGACGGTCCTCTCTTACGAAGAATCTCGTTTGCTCGAGATGCTCTGCTACTATGCCGGAGAGGTACTCTCTAGCCGCACATTGTTCAAACAAGTTGCCTTACCTGATAGCTCATTTGCCCAGCATCAAAGTGTGGTGACATCATTAATGGCCAAATCCTACCGCAACGGCAAAAAATGCCTGCCGTTTGAGGTGGTCGGTGAGTTTGGTTTTCGTGTGTCACTGCCACAGCAAACACTGGCTAAGCTTCCAGGACGAGCAACAAACGCTGCATCGCAGACGTCCCCAGCGTCTTTAACGGACTCAGCCACCATTGAGGCGTCGTCGTTTAGTATTGCTAAACCACTCACGATCCTGATCACGGCAGCGGCAGTCATTATTGGCATGACAGCGTTACTGACCCAAGCTTAGCGGTGATGCCCGTGCTATGCCGCGGGCATGTTGTGTCAGAGCGTCATGGTTGCTTTGCCCATTGGTCTTGATATCCGGGAGAGAGATGATGCCACGCCACTACTTACCGCTTACGCGAGGAGGGGGATCTCGCGCGTGAGTATCGTAAGGTGCATCGCCCCTATGTCGATTGGCAGCCATAAATGCATTAACCGCCTTTCGGCTCGCAAACGTTTCTGCCTACTCACGCCGTCATAATGGCCACTTTCATCGTCATAGAAACATTGATGTCACTCTAACTTTCAGCAACAAATATCTCTTTGCAAACCATACGTGACATTAATCACACAACTATCAGAAAGGCTTCTCTACACTATCCGCCCGTTAATGATAAAGAAGAGATGCTATGCGAACCGCACTTACTGACGCACTGACACAATTACCCGACGCCCTACAAAGCGTCGTCTCTGATTGGATAAATGACGCAAACTTTGGTGCTAGCTTCACACCAGAGCAGGTGGCGCAGATGGAATCCGCCAGTGGCCTTAGCGGCGCCGCACTGCGTCTTGCTTTATTGCCTTTGGCGGCGGCCTATGCCGTTACCCCCATTTCGCAGTTTAATGTGGGTGCGATTGTCCGTGATGAGAGCGGCATCCTGTATTTAGGCGCAAACATTGAATTCACCGGGGTGCAGCTAGGGCAAACAGTGCATGCCGAGCAATGCGCTATCAGCCATGCTTGGACAAAAGGGGCAAAACGCCTCACCGATATTACGATCAATTACAGCCCATGCGGCCACTGTCGACAGTTCATGAATGAACTCAATGGCGCTGAGTCCTTAAGGATCCAGCTGCCACAATCCGACGCGAAAGATCTGCACACTTATCTACCTGAGCCGTTTGGTCCTGCCGATTTGGGCATTGAATCTCGCTTATTGACCGACGAGTCCAATCAATTATCAACGGATGATATTGATATCCCCTTGCTAAAAGCGGCCGCTGACGCCGCTAACCGCAGTCACGCGCCCTACTCAGGTAACTATAGCGGGGCAGCGGTTGAAACCAGTGATGGCGAGTTTTTCTCTGGCATGTATGCCGAAAACGCGGCGTTTAACCCAAGCCTTCCGCCTCTTCAGGTCGCATTAATCGCGGTTAATATGGCGGGCTATCATTGGACAGACATTCGCTCTGTTGCGCTGGCCGAGATGGCAAGTAGTACAGTCAGTCACCTAGCCGATACCCAGGCAACACTGGATGCCATTGACCCAGATATTCCCTTAGTCTATTCAACCCGCTAAGCGCTCTCCTGATTGATCCGGTCTTCAGGGATTTCAGGTCGCCCTGAGGCCGGATTTGCGCTACTATCCGTGCGTCTTTTCTCTGATAGTCACGGCAATGAAACAGATTCATCACCCACTCCAAGGCGCGACCTGGATGCTAACCGCAGGCTTGTGTTTTGCCCTTGTTAACAGCCTGTCTCAGTACGTTAGTTTTAAAATGGGCTTACCCTCTACCACGGTTGCCTTCATTCAATACGCCATCGCCCTGGTGGCGATGATCCCTTGGTTGAAACAACTGGGGGTCCGTCAAGCACTGAAAACCCAGCACCTTAGTCAGCATTGCCTGCGGGTGTTTATCTCTGTGATTGGTATTCAACTGTGGCTCTGGGCGCTGGCCTATCCAGTGCCCATTTGGCAAGGGATTGCGCTATTAATGACCTCACCGCTATTCGCCACGGTCGGCTCGGGGCTGTTTTTGCGTGAGCGGGTCGGGATCGCACGYGGCCTTGCGACGCTCGCTGGATTTTGTGGTGCCATGATTATCCTCGAGCCTTGGTCAAGTGCGTTCACTTGGGCAACCTTGTTGCCCGTGGGGGCGGCGTTTTTCTGGGCAACTTACTCGCTGATGGTGAAACGTTTATCCGCTTACGATCCACCCACCACCATGGTGGTATACCTACTCTTGTTGATTACGCCCTTTAATTTGCTACTCGCCGTACCTGATTGGACGCTCCCCCAAACATCCCCTGCTTGGTGGATGTTATTTGGCGCTGGCATACTGACTGCCCTCGCCCAGTGGGCCATTGCTAAGGCATATGCCGTTTCCGATGCCTCTTTTGTCCAGCCTTTTGACCACGCCAAGCTCCCTCTTAACGTCCTCTTTGGTTGGCTGGTGTTTAGTTGGGTCCCTCCCGGCCGACTATGGTTAGGGGCGGGTATTATTATTGCAGCGGTCTTTTTTATTACTCACTGGGAATCACGCCAATACACACAGGCCAAAAACAAGCTCGCGTAACGGTTTTCCCGCTTCTACGTTCACTTGCCCACTAAGAAAGCGCTGTCAAAGAAAAGGGGCCGTTATGGCCCCTTAACATGCTCTCATTCAAATCAGCCACTACGAAGCCGCCGTTTTGATTAACCACACTTGTTCACCACGCTCGCCGTCTGGTTCCGTATGGGTTTCAAGCAACCGAATGTCTAACCCTTGGAACGCCTCTTCGACCACTGACGCATCAATGGAAAATGGCGGCGTGTCATCCGCTTGCGGATAAAATAAGGTAATCAGTAGCAAACGCCCCCCAGGTGCCAGCAAAGTTCGAATATGGCTGACATACTGCGCGCGCATCGCAGGCGGCATGGCCACCAAGGCGGCGCGATCATAAATCAATGGCATGGGGCTCAGGCGCGCGGTAAAGAAATCGCCATTGATCAGCTCCAGTTCATCAAAACAATAATGGGTATGCCCTGACGGTGCGCGATAAACCTGCGGGGTATATAAGTTTTCCGAGAAAAAGGCACGAACGGCGATCTCACTAAGCTCGACGCCAATCACATGCTGGTGTTTTTCCGCAAGCCAGTTGAGATCGATCGACTTTCCGCAAAGGGGCACCAAAACCGTTTCGTCACTTTGTGGTGCCAGTGACGGCCAATGGCGGATAAGCATCGGGTGTACCGTATCTCGGTGAAAGCCTATTTGATTTTCAGCCCAGCGCTGATGCCAGAACTCTTGTTCCATGCGCTCTCCAACGTGATGAAAACCGTGATTTTAGCAAGTTATTTTCCCAAACTCATTCATCGTATTAACCCGGTGCCTCGCGATCTAATTCCGATCCTGATCACAAACTAACCAGTGAGTGACTTGCGAGTGACGCCACAAAACATTACTGTTTAAACATACAGTAATGATGATATATACAGGTGTTTTATGTACGTGACGTCCAATGTGTCAAATCAAGCGAAAGCTCAGTCTTCTGCGCGTGTCACGCCATCGTCTTGCTATCATGCTGCTTTTACCGTCACCACACAGGTAAACGCACACTGGCAGGCGGTCTTACGCGCGATTGCACTACAAGCACGCCAGCCCAAGTGGGTCACGATCATTAATCCACCTCGCGCTTTAAATGCGGCACAGCTTAGCCTCTGGGGCATCAATACCAATCAGGTGCGAGTGGTCCATCGCCAAGCGGGGTACGATGATGAAGCGCTTATTGACGCAGCGTTAGCCGCTGACACCTCATGTGCCATTATTGCCTTTACCGCAACAGACAAGCCGTTCAATTATTGTGAGCAAAACAAACAAGGGATCGCGCGCGTCGATCCCGCCTTCATCCAGCGTCACTAATTCACGCAGTATCAATAAACTGGGCTTACGGGTGGTTAGGATTGAGGGTTAAGACTTGAGGATAGCGTTAGGCGAACCCATTCACGGTTCTCGTTGCTGTATTCTATTTGCGCATCGGTTTGCTGGCTAATGGTTTCCATTTGCCGATATTCAAGGGCATAAGGCATTAAAATAGTTAGCTCTTCAATGCCTTGTTGACGCGCAATGCGTGCGAGCTGTACCAAGTTGGCTGTATCGGTGTTACGCACCGACATTACGCGAGTGGCTTGCTGGTAAAGCTGCTCTTGTGCAGAAAGCGGTGGGTTGCCATCACTGGTTTGGTGTTCAAGCACAGTCGTAAAGATGGGCAATAAACTGCGAAAAATATCGGTAAACGTCCAATTGGGTTGCTGACTGTCACACAAAAAGTGGGTGTAGTCGAAAACGACTTCTGTGGGCGCTTTCAGCTGGGTTGACAGCACATCCATGGCTTACCTCCAGACAGAAAATGAAATAGACACTCCCACTATAGGCAGTTTTAAACGTATGTCTGGAAGATCGTACAGTATTTTGCGCTTGATCATGCTTTAGATAAGGGAATACGCAATAAAGACATACTTCATTAACACCATAAAAACAACTGGTTGATAATAGAAATTTTTATTTACCCTTACATCACAATGCAGGAAAAAAATCAGACAAGCATATTAGCGAGTCGGGTGAACATCCGCTTACGCATTAAATACCGTCATCAAACACGTAAGCGGGTGCGCAAAGGGATCAGCAAGCTTTGTAAATCACCTTGTTAGCGGCAACTTGAACACGCTCAACGGCGCCTTCTTCGGTCAGCTTTTTCAATGCACCTGTCGCCCACGATGCCGCTTTGGTGTCTTCTTGACCTGCCGCAAGGCCAATCCCTTTTGGATTAATTCCTTCAGGGTTTGCTTGAACAATCTCGAGCACTTGCTGTTGCTTCGGCRTCAATGAAGAGGCTGCGCTCGCCACCGGTGCCTTGGTAGATGGTTTTGCGGCGGGTTTCGCGGCGGCAACCGGTTTTGATTTAACCGGACGCTGACGTGCTGGCGATGATGCCTTAACACGTTTGTTGAGTTTAAGTTGTACCTTACGCTTGTGAGAGATTTTCATTCAATCATCCTACTCCGACGCACTGCGTTCAGGCTTGCTGAATGCAGCGGGTGAAAAACAAAGCGCGTGTTATACCAAATTTCCCGCCACTTTTGTAGCTAACCGCCCCCTAATAGGCGCAAAGATCGTGATATTCAGCGATAAGTGTTTACCAATCCAGTGATTCTTAGGCAAACTAATCAGACACTATGGGCGTATTATCCACCGATAGTTTATGAAAAATGCGGAGCGGTTCCGTCCCCCCTTGCGTAGAATGAATGATCATGGATGCTTTAAAAACGATCAAAATCTATCCTCCTCAATTTGAAGCGGCGCGCTGGAGCATGTTAGCCGCCATGGCGGTCGCATTTCTTTTGATCTGCTTTTTCCTCGTCCAACCCACGCTCTCTCTTGGCCAGGGCGTATTGGGCTTGGCGGCGATGATGGCTATTTTTTATGCCGTCAACCAGTTGCTTCAACGTGCTCAGCTCTCTTTTTCCTTATCATTTATGCATTTACAGCACCACAGTTTTCGCGGTGGCTGGGTGCTTAAGTGGCGAAACATTGAAGCCATTGGCATTCCGCATCTCCATCAGCAAGGGTTAGGTGAGCCGCTTCCATGGGTTGGGATTAAGATTAAGCGTTACGATGCGCTTTTAGACAGCATCAGCTTGCGCATGGTGACCCATATTATTATGACGCAACGCGCGTTGCTGATCACGGCGTATCGACGTGGAGACCATAAACCCAGCAAACCGCTGGAAGACATGATGTTTGATGACACGCCCTATCGGGGAAGTAACGGCGTGCTCTACAAAGGCTTGATGGCCATGCTGGCAAACCGTATGCGCTATACCAGAGAATTGCTGGGATACGATTTGTTTGTCAGTGAAGACTTGCTTGACAGGCCGCTCGAAGACTTTGTTGGCGTCACTCGGCGTTACTTGGCCGCTGCCAGCGGTGATCACTAACAGCCCCAGTTCTCAGCCTGGGGCACCAGCGAGGCCAGCTGCTTTCGACGATATGCTAGAACGCCCCGGTCAAAAAGGGATTCGTTTTCCGCTCATGTCCCAAGGTCGATGTCGGGCCATGGCCAGGGATAAAGGTCACATCATCCCCAACCGGCAGCAGGGTGTTTTTAATGGCGTTGATCAAGGTCGCGTGATCCCCTTTAGGAAAATCAGTCCGCCCGATCCCCCCGTTAAACAGCACATCCCCGACCCAAGCGGTGCGCCCTTCTAAATCGACAAACACAATGTGGCCTGGGGTATGTCCTGGGGCAAACAACACCGAGAGCGTACTATTGCCCACGGACACGGTGTCACCTTGTTGTAGCCACTGATCAGGGTCAAACGGCTCAGCGTGCGCGAAACCAAACATTTGGGCTTGTGCCGGCAACGCTTGTAGCCAGAAAGCGTCTTCTTTGTGCGGTCCCACCACGGGGACATTCAACGCGCTAGCAAGCTCGACAGTGCCACCAACATGATCTAAATGGCCATGGGTTAAAAGGATTTTCGTCACTGTCACGTCTAGTGAATGAATGACCTGGCGAATTTTAGCAATGTCCCCACCGGGATCCACGACAGCCGCCTGTTGCGTTTGGTCGCACCAAATAATGGAGCAATTTTGCTGAAATGCCGTGACCGGCACAATGTCATAATGCAACGCCATGGGGGTAACCTTCTCTTTGTCTGTTCAGTGGCGTAATAACACGCAATCCGTGACACGCCCTCAGGTTTTGAATCGTCAATACGCGCCTCACTATGCCACGCTGTCATCAGTTTGCAACTATGCTGCCAAGGAGATGTCACTTTTACTATCTAGGCTAACGCCAGGATATCTGGATAAATCAGATACGCATTTTTGCATGCAGGGTTGCTTATGTTAGATGTTGATAAAGTTCTATCGTCTCATTATCCCCAACTAGAACAGCGAGACTGGCTGAAACGCCCCGTCAGTAGAACCCTTAAACGGTTACTTCATGAACAGGAGTTTCAATCCTTTGCCGAGCGGTATCCTCATCTGCAAGGGTTTGAGTTTGTTGAGCAAGTGCTCGACTACTTTAACTTTAGCTATCGAGTGAGCGATCGTGAGAAAGAGCGAATCCCCGAATCAGGGCGAGTAGTGATTATCGCCAACCACCCTATCGGCTCGTTGGATGGATTAGCGCTGTTAAAACTGGTGCGTTCTGTCCGACCGGACGTCAAGGTGATTGCCAACGATTTATTGATGCAAGTTAAACCACTCCACGGTTGCTTATTGCCCGTCAACAATATGGGAGGGTATACCCCGAAACAAAACCTACAAAATATCACTCAGTGGCTGGAAAATGACGGGGCAGTCATCATTTTTCCGGCCGGCGAAGTGTCCCGGGTGGCACCAACCGGGATCCGTGATGGTGCCTGGCATCCTGGCTTTTTACGCATGGCGACCAAATCAAAGGCACCGATTCTCCCGATTCACGTCCATGGCCGCAATTCCGCCCGTTTTTATGGCGCATCCATGGTATACAAGCCGCTCTCGACCCTGCTATTGGTTGAAGAGATGTTTCGCCAAGAGAACAATACCATTGCTTTTACCGTCGGCGAATTGATCCCCCACCACAGTTACAGTGCCACCGCCTCCCTCCCCGTCAAAACACGGGTTAAGCTATTCCATAAGCACTTGTATCGTATTGCYAAACGCAAACCTGGCTTGTTTCCCACAGAGACAGCAATCGCCGCTCCCGAGCCTCGTTTAGCGCTTAAACAAGCACTCAATGCCGGCCAGCAACTCGGACAAACACCTGATGGCAAACTGATTTATTTACTCGACTATCAAGCCGACTCCCCAGTCATGCGCGAGATTGGACGATTGCGTGAAGTGGCGTTTCGTGCGGTGGGAGAAGGCACAGGTCAGCGACGTGATCTTGATAAATATGATCAGCATTACTGGCATTTGGTCCTTTGGGATCCTGCCGAGCTCGATATTGTGGGTGCCTACCGCTTGTGTGACACCCAAGCGACACTTAACACCCAAGGGCTGGATGGGATCTATAGCGCAAGCTTATTCGACTTTGAGCAAGGCATGCAGCCGTTTCTTGCGCAGGGGTTGGAGCTGGGACGTAGTTTTGTGCAACCCAAATATTGGGGAAAACGGAGTTTGGACTATTTATGGCTTGGTATCGGTGCGCTGCTCGCCCAGAAACCTCAGTATCGTTATTTATTTGGTCCAGTCACCATCAGCAACGCCATGCCACAGGCAGCTAAAGAGTTACTGATTTTCTTTTACCGTACCTACTTTACAGGCGAGAGCGAGTACGCACGCTCTAAACGCCCCTTTGAACTGGCAGACAGTAAAGAAAGTGAGCTTCTGGACCACTTCTGCGGGAACGATTACGCCAAAGACCTTAAACAACTTAAAATGCTACTCGATCACCTGGGCGTCGGGATCCCCACCTTGTATAAACAATACAGTGAGTTATGCGAGCCAGGAGGGGTCCAATTCTTGGACTTTGGTGTGGATCCTGACTTTGCCGATTGTATTGATGGCCTTGTGTTGGTCGACCTTAAACGCTTAAAGCCCAAACGCTATCAACGCTACATTGCCCCTCACCTGAGCCACCCACCTAACCCTAACGCTGATACCTCTCATTGAGATGACGACAATGGCGTGGCTCGCCGACATCGACATGAAAAGGGAGCCACGGTTGTACGCGGCTTCCTGATATTTATTGCGCTTGCATCTCCACAGAATGACGCTGCTGGGTTAAATAGCTAGGCTTTTGTGTGGTGATCGTCCGTTTTGCGGGGACATCGTAGGCGTACACGTCATCGCGAAAGGCCACTTCCCCGTCATCCGTGACCCAAGCCGTCTGATAAATGGTCTGCACCGCCAAACGTCTTTTGAGTGGTACCCACTTGGTCTGGGTTTTATCAATATAGTGCTGATAATCGGTCAGCTGCTTACCCGATAAATCCAGTAATAAGTCCGCCAGTTGCTCCGCTTGCTCGACACGGATACAGCCGGAACTAAATGCACGCCGTGATCGGCTGAATAAGCTTTGCGCTGGCGTATCATGCAGGTAAATCGCGTTACGATTGGGCGTGTTAAACTTGTATTTTCCGAGGGCGTTGCCACGACCTGGTGCCTGCTGAAGCCGGTAGGGAAACCCGTCGACTGACACTTTTTGCCAATCAATTGAGCTAGGATCTATCTGGGTATCACTTTGCCAGTTAGGCAGAATGCGGTACTGATGCTGAGAGAGGTAGTCGTGCCCATCAACCAGCTTGGGTAGGATATCTTTTTGCACGATGCTCCGGGGCACATTCCAGCTCGGATTGAGTACCACAGAGTCGAGCCTTGACGAGAACAGGGGCGTACGTCTCGATTGGCGACCGACCACCACCTTGCTTTCGAACACATTCTGATCGTTAGCCCACAGACGCATACGATAATCAGGGATATTAACCACAATGCGATCCGGTTGTTGCGCTGACCACAAGCGTAACCGCTCTGCGTTGAGAGCAAGCAGCCGGATACGCGCCGACGCATCTAAATTAAGCCATTTCAAGGTTGATGGGCCAATGATGCCATCCACACTCAGCCCGTGTTGTGACTGAAATCGTTTGACAGCATCGAGTAAATCGCCGCCATATCGCACCGTTTTACCATCCAGTGCCTCTAACCGCTGACTGTCCCCCCAATAACCCTGCATACTAAGGTTATCGACGAGATTGAGCGCCAGAGATATCGTGACTGCTTGGTCAGGGTAAATTAATCCATCACTGTTCACGGTCGGCCACATTGAGCGGGCTTGCCGTTGTAAACGAACAATCTGCTTAATAAGCGCGGTATATTGTGGATGCTGTGGCCGAAGCTTACGCAGAAAAGTAGGCAAAGACGGCCCCAAACCGGCTTTAAAAAACGCCTTTCGCTGAGACACGGAGGGCGCAGGCAATGGCGTGTGATGCAGCGAACCAAAAAACCAGCGCATACCTTTATCGGGCACCGCGTTCAGGTAACTCATCAAGGCATACGCCGTGTCAGTAGCAAAAATATCATACGCGGTATCGCTACCCTGTTGGCGGAGTTGGCGAAGTTGCCAGGCACGCCACTCAAATTCAGGACTGAAGCTGGCCAATGAAATCACATTAACTTGCGTTGCCAGCTCGTCCCGCGCCGCATCCTGGGTCCATAGCAGAGAAAACCCATTATCGAGATAGTCTTGCGTCAGCGCTGAGGGATAGGCTAAGACAGTGGCATCGGGGGCGGCCGACTCCAACCAGTCGCGCGCATACTGATAGGCGCGTTGACGATGATCGTCAGCCGACAGAGTTTGCTCAACCGACGTCGCTTGATCGGAGGCCGAGTGCGCCGAGGTGGATGGTGCCGCTAGCAGTCGCATGCCACCGGCCTCGATCTCCTCATTTGCCATACCGGGGTTTACCCAAAAACAACATCCTATCAGAAGGTTAGCCAACCAGGCATCGTGCCTTCTCACCATACGCCCCTCCTCATCCATGCTTTAATTATGGCAAATTTTGCCCCCGTCTCGACAAAATCATTGTCTGATTTTTTTCTCTCCCCCCAACCCGCAATAAAGAAAAAGCGGCAGCCTGTTCAGACTACCGCTTTTCACGCTACCACGCGTTCATTACACCAGCGTTATCCAATGATTATCCCATCGCACTGGCGTCATCTGATAATTGGGATGGTGTGCGCTATCAAGTGTCACCATTTTGCCGCCTCCCGAACT
This sequence comes from Salinivibrio sp. ML323, assembly GCF_001995745.1. Taxonomy (NCBI): domain Bacteria; kingdom Pseudomonadati; phylum Pseudomonadota; class Gammaproteobacteria; order Vibrionales; family Vibrionaceae; genus Salinivibrio; species Salinivibrio sp. ML323. The sequence continues at coordinate 20,371 of NZ_MUES01000007.1, forward strand.
CAAGTTGATCACATCACCGTCACGACTGGCACCAGAGGCATCCACCAATGGATGCAAACCTATCATATTTTGGCTGTCTAATGACCAGATACCATAGCAATTGCCTCTGGGTGAGGTTGCCACCACCCAGCCATTGAGTGTCGCGATACTCGCTACATAGTTGTTAAATCGAGCCCATTGTTCAGGGGTGGCATTAAGCATTTTCATCGGCTCACCACGACGGTGAATGGCCACCAAGGGGGCATTATCCTGGCCATGGTATTGCTGCCCCGTCACCACATAGCCCTCGTCTGACACCATCAAATGACGAATACTCAGCTTTTTATTGGCTAATTCAGCACGCTCAACCACCTCCCCCGACTCGATGTCTATGTACACCAACGCCGGTGACATTGAATCGATATTTAGCACGGTGCGGCCATCGGTATGCATGCCACCGACCCCAACCACTAGCGTATTAGCATCCGCCAGTGCAATCTCATGAGGGCCAATCCCAAAGCCACTGATCTCACGTTCTTTTTCCACCTGGCCACGGGCGCTTAGTCGATAAACACCGACCACGCCCTCACTGGTTTGACGTTTACCTTCGGTGGTATATAGCCACTGGCCGTCATCAGAAATGGCACCATGCCCATAAAAGTAGCGGTCTGAACTGGCTGTTACCTGTGACAACGTCACGCCACGTTGATGATCAAACACCTGCATAAAATCACCGGGCCGACGCGCAAATGCCACACCCAGTGTCCCGACCGCTCGACGTTGAGCGGCGACACCATGACCGCGAGCGGGCAACGGAAGACGGAATACGGGCTGTCCGGTACGATCCGCGCCGACAACCGCGAACGTTCCATCACTGCTTAGCGCGCAGCCGAGTAACTCACAACGGTCGGCAGTAGGATTGCCGCGACAACCACTCAACGCATTGACCACTGTAGGCAACGCCGCCCCCATCAGTGCCGCTTTTAATAAGCGGCGTCGCTTTAAACTAGTCTCCATCTGATGCATTAAACCCGACGATAATCCCTAAATCTTGCGCGACCTGACCGCTAAGCACCAATTTGAGATATTCAAGATTATTGTAAACAGTCAGCATGTCTCGGTATCCCGCCACACTATTAAGCCTGTCAAATAAGGGCTCACCATCTTGCGGCACGCTGTTATACGCCAGTTGCCAATGCTCGCTGACACGAGCCGCAACCTCCTCATAGCCTCGCTCACGGAGCGCTTGCTCAATGCCATCCTCAGCATGATATTGCGTCTGCATCGCTTTGATGCTTTGGCGTAACAGTGTGAGAGAGTGTCGTGAGCGCCACGCTTCCCCTTGGTAAGGATTAGGAAAGCCCGGTTTACCCAGAGGGCCGGAGAGTTTTTTCAGCACATAATCCAGCTGATGGGTCAGCGCACCGAGCTTTTCTGACACCGCCATCGAAGGCGGCATGCCACGCCAAGGGTTGTGCTGCCAAGCCGTATTGAGCGCAGATGCCGTTTGTTGCAAGCGAGCACTGACCGCCATCGCCACTTCACAGTGTTTCGGTTGGCTCAAATCAGCTTGCTGGTCATAGAGCAACCACTCCATCGCGCCGACCCCTTGCACGGCCACACTTTGCTCGGCCAATGCCTCCGCGGTCCACTGTGTATCACTGGCCAGCAAGGCGTTAATTTTTCGCCCTGTGGTATTCTTTTTGTCCGGATAAAACTGAATACGCCAACTTTGCGCCAAGGCGTCCTCAGACCCTTTTTCTACCCCTTGCAATGGCATCCAATGGGCCATCACCGTCTTCCACGCTTGGCGCGCATCATCAATGGGCGCGCCCTGAGTACAGACCGATTGCGTGGTCTTAGCGAGATCCGTGGTCGCAGAAAGAAACTGCTCACTTCGCTGCTTTTGTAGTTGCCAAAGGCCGTGGTTAGGCCCGGTCTCGGTTTGAGATAAACACCCACCGAGTAATACCGTGGCGCTCAGAGAGAGCACGGCGATAGGATTGAGTCGAAAACGCATGCGACAAGACTCCAGCATATTGTTGTTATAAGGAACGTAAAAACGCGATTAAGGCGTCACGCTCCGCTTTCGGCATCGCCAGCACCCGCTGTTTCGCACTAGCGGCTTCGCCATCATGCCATAAAATGGCTTCCATAAGGGTACGCGCGCGACCATCGTGCAGATAGGTGGCATCCGCATTCACTTCTTTGGTGTACCCAATCCCCCACAAAGGTGGTGTGCGCCACTCTCTACCGTTGGCGATAAACTCTCCTCGATGATCCGCTAGCCCCGCTCCCATGTCATGCAATAACAAATCCGTATAGGGGTGAATACGCTGCTCGCTCAGTGCGCTAAGTTCGGGGCGTTTTGCGGTAGTAAATGACGCCACATGGCAGGCATTGCAGCCCGTTTGCACGAAGATATCTTGCCCCTGTTTCACGGCAGGATCCTGCACGTTGCGACGCGCTGGCACCGCCAAATGACGGGCGTAAAATTCGACAAACCCGAGGATATTATCGCTGACTTCTGGATCGCCACCATTGGGCATCTCGTCACACACAGACTGTGACGGCATACAATTGTGGTGCGGAAACATGGAAGTGGTTAATCCCACATCGCCATTGAAGGCCGCGGCGTTTTGTTGATTAACAGTGGGTAGTCCCGCCTTCCAACCAAACCGGCCAAGCGCAGTGCGTTGCTTCTCGATATCCCACACTTGATTGGGACGACCTGAGATCCCATCACCATTGGCATCTTCAGGATCAGCCAATGCGTAAATGTCTTCCGCTGGAATAGATTCCAACAACCCCAATCCAATCATCGGAGGCGCAATCCGCGCCGACATCTGAACATTCTCTGCCATCGGCCCATAGTTAAGCTCGGTGACGGTTAAATGTGGCTGACGCAGAGTGACAGTCTCACCATCGGCAAAGGTCACAGGAACGTCTGAATAGGTTAAGGCAACCTTTCCTTCTGGCTTCGCACCTGGCAGGGCAAAATCTTGTAACTGTCCCCCGTAATTTGGCTCGGGAATATTGCCATATTGGATCAATTTCTGCCGTTCTGCTTCGGTCATTGCCGGCACACTCAATCGCACCAACATCGACACGGCATTGGTATCACCAGGAGAAGGCGGATGTCCACGGCCATCTTTAATATGACAATTCTGACAGCCATTGGTATTGAATAAAGGGCCAAGCCCATCACGCGCATCGGTTGAAGCCGGCGAGCTGACCCAGGGGTTACGAAAAAAACTGTTCCCGACACTGAAGTCGATGCGCTCGCTCATGGGTAAGTTAGCGGCAGGCTGGGAGAAAGCGTTGGCCCCTTCTTTAACCACCGTGGTACTGCCACCCGAGGTGCGTTCAAAAGCAACCACTGACGCGCTCACCAAGGCACTGACGCCGATTGCACCAAGGTAAACAATGACTTTGGACTTCATGTTGTATCCTGACAAAGCAAAAAGCCCCGCGGCACGGGGCTTGACATCATTAGCGGACAATTAGAATTGATGATCCGCGGTATCTGGGTTGAGGTTATCAATGCCGATGATCTGAGCGGCTTTCTCAATGTGTTTGGTTTGGTCAACCAGTGCGGTGATGGATGCATTGACGAGTTGGTTACCCTCATTGTTGCCCGCCGCGATTAATTGATCAAAATGCACATTGTCTTTTTCCGCTGACACAACAAGTGTTTTTACTTGCTCACGCGCTTGCTCAAAGCTTGTCTTGATCGCGTTGGCCGCGTCAGTATCTTTGTCTTTAACTAAGTCAAGCACGGATGGCCCTGTCAGTTTGCTACCGTCAACACGCTGATAAGCGCCCATCATGACGTTGTAAATGCCCTGCTCATTGTAAAAGTGCGAGTTGTGGGTATTATCAGAGAAACAATCGTGTTCGTCTTCGGTCGAGTTGGCTTCCAATGCGACTTTCATGCGCTCACCCGCCARTTCACCCAACGAGAGGGACCCCATACCAAACAGCATCTTACGTAAGCCGTTCTCGCTAGAATCCGCCAATAGCGTCGCGCGATAGTTATCTTTATTACCTTCCGCCCACTGGTCGCGCATCCAGGCTAAATCATCCACCAAAAGATCGGCGGCCGCTTTCAAGTACTCGCGACGACGGTCGCAGTGGCCGTTCGTGCAATCTTCCCCGTAAGCAAAGTCTGAATATGGGCGCTCGCCCGCACCTGGATGAGTGCCATTTAAGTCTTGCCCCCACAGCAAAAATTCAATCGCATGATAACCGGAAGCAACGTTGGCTTCTGACCCGCCTACCTCATTAAGGCTTGCCAACAGTTTTGGCGTAATGTCAGCGACATCGAGATCCGTCGCACCAATTTGAATGCTTTGGTTAGCAATAATGTTTGCTGTCGCACCGGCATTCCCCAGCTCGGCTTGGTAACCGTCTGCCACATAATCAATCAAACCTTCATCCAGTGGCCATGCGTTCAGCTGCCCTTCCCAGTCATCAACAATCGCATTGCCAAAACGGAACACTTCTGACTGCTGATAAGGCACTCGTGCGTCTAACCATGCTTTTTTTGCTGCCTGAAAGGTTTTTTGAGAGGGGCTGGCAGTAAAAGCCTCAATGGCTTCATCAAGCGCGACCGCCGTCGTGTGGGAGTCTGCGAATACCGCATGCGCGATATCGGCGTAATGTTCAACAACGTCTTCTGGCGTCGCCGCATTAACGCCCAGAGGCGCGGCAAATAAGGAAAGCGCAATAAGGTTACGCTTAAAAGGGGTCATTTCCATAGTGCTTTGTCCTTCGCTTTAGTATGAACAGTTATGAGAACTATTATCGTTTGTATGCGAGAGATTCTAAGCATTATGTTACTAAATGCAACAAGGAATTGAGGCTATTAGCAAAGCTGTGATCTCCACACTCCAAGCAGGGTTTGGTGCAACGTGTTGCAACGCTGATCCGACCTCTTGACTACTTAAACTAATGACTATGTAGCACTTTTTGCGTCCGCTCACTGAAACAGTTAAAAATAACAATAAATTAGATTTAATTTACACGCTAAGGGTTATAATAGACTGAAAGCACATTGATTATTTGATAGTGAAAAAACCATAAAAAATCGATTTTTCTCTCGATGCCTTTGCACTCCAACCGCGGGTATTGTAAGTTTCGTTGGCGATTTTTTCTGGTGGAGGTGAATAAATGGAAAAACACGAAGAAGTACTGGTTGCGCTGCGGCAAATCATCCGCGCAATAGACTTGCATTCACGAAAACTTAACAAAGTCTCTGGGATCACGGGCCCACAGCTGGTGTTGATGCGTGCGATCAAAGAGTTGGGTCAAGTGACTATTCGTAAGCTCTCTACTCACACCAACATGAGCCAGGCAACGGCAACGACGATTCTTGATCGTCTTGAGAAGCGCGGATTAATTTTGCGTGTTCGTAGTGAGCTTGATAAACGTAAAGTGCACGCCCACTTGACCGAGCAAGGGGAAGCCGCGTTAGAACAGGCACCCAAACCCCTACAAGAAAACTTTATTTCACGCTTTCAAAGTTTAGATGAGTGGGAGCAATCGTTATTACTGTCTTCGGTACAGCGTATCTCTTCGATGATGAACGCCGATGATATTGATGCGGCACCGATGTTAGAAGTGTCTGCCCTCACCTCACATAATTCGCAACTCCAAGCAAAAAAATAATGGTCTCCGGCGGGTAAACAGGATGTCTCCACCGGTCTCACCTGCCTACTACGGCGTAGTAAAAGAAAGTGGCGTATTAAAAGCAAGGGACGTTCGCTTTTTGTCGCCATCAGTCGTGCGCTGGCCCTGCATGCTACTTTCAGTCGCACCGTTTAGCGTTTTCCACTCATTCGTCATACATATCACCTAGTGACCCTTTCCGTCACTGAACAATCAACAAAAAGACGGCTAATAGCCGCCTTATTAATTGAGAGTCAGTCGGTTACACGCTGTTATTTAAGGGACATTGTGCCCTTTTGACGCCACCCATATCCGATACCATTGCTCACGCGTGAGGTTGAGGTCATAAGCCGCTTTGGCAGCTTTAACGCGTTCAATATTCCCCGAGCCAATAATCGGCAAAGGTTGAGACGGATGACGCATCACCCAGGCATAAATCACCTGATCGATCGTCGCACCACCTAGCTCTTCGCCAATAGCATGCAAGGTATCACGTACCCGTACAGCCTGCTCAGACTCACCGTTAAACATCTCGCCGCCTGCAAGGCAAGACCACGCCATCGGTTTAATACGCAACCGCTGTAACTGATCCAGCGTACCGTCATGCACCACATCAAACCGTAGCGGGTTGATTTCCACTTGGTTGGTCACCAAGGATTCATCCCAACGAGACTGAAGCAGGTCGAACTGTGAAGGCGTAAAGTTAGAGACACCAAAGTGCGCCACCTTGCCGTGGTGGCGCAGCGTCGTGAAGGCTTCAGCCACTTCATCTGCATCCATTAACGCATCAGGACGGTGGAGCAGTAACACATCCAGTTTTTCTACGCCCAAGCGTGACAAGGAGTTATCCACCGACGCCAAAATATGCCGGTAACTGGTATCGTAATGGTTGATTTTACGGTTTGGGGCCGCCTCACTGACCAAATTGATATCGCATTTCGACACCACTTGGATATCATCTCTGACGCTGGGGTCAAGCTTCAGCGCTTGGCCAAACAGTGTCTCACAGCGATAATCGCCGTAAATATCCGCATGGTCGACCGTGGTAATACCTAAGTCGATGTGTGCCTTAAGAAAGCTTAAGCGCTGCTGCGGCGTCATTTGCCAATCATCCAGCCGCCAGTAACCTTGCACCATGGGCGAGAAAAACGGACCGACTGGAGAAATAGATGTCGCTTTAAACTCTGACAAAACGGATCCTTTATGCCGAGAACTAGAAACCTCATGCTAATCCGATCTTCCGCCACCCTCAATGCCTTATCGAGCATTTTGTTAGCCTAACAGTGCGTGCGTTTGTTTTCGCGCAAAAGACAGCAACATTTGGGTATTAAATGCACGACAAGTGTTTCATTTATCACCAACACTTGGCGGATGCGTTGAACTTCGTTATCTTATATCGCGCAAAAAAAGCGAAAAGGAAGCGAAAATGCTTATTCGACGCATGGAATTGCGTGATTGTGACGCGATCAATACGATTTATAATTATTACATTACACACACTGCCATTACGTTTGACTTGTGCCCATGGCCATTAGCTGAACGTGAACAATGGTTCGCTCAGTTTGATCCTTCCTCCTGCTATCAAGCCTGGGTGGCAGAGCAAGACCAACAAATCCTTGGCTTTGCTTACAATACGCCTTTCAATCCCAAGCAGGCTTTCCACATCGCCTCAGAAATCACCATTTATGCGGCCCCCGATGCCGGTGGCCGTGGGGTTGGCTCGGCATTAATGCAAACCTTGCTCGACGGAATGCGCGATAAGGCCCTGCGCCGCGCCTATTCTCTCGTCACGCTACCTAACCCAGCGTCATTGGCATTGCATCGTCGCTTTGGCTTCCAACAAGTTGGACAGCTAAATGATGTCGGTGAAAAGTTTGGCCAATACCACAGTGTGGCCATGCTAGAGTGCGACCTGACGGTTTGAGCATGTTATTTCCCTATCGAATAAGCCCCCACCTCCACTTTACGCCAGTAAGGTGCCTTGATTTGATGCCGTCATAACGACGTTTCAGGAGTTTAGTAGTATGAAAGTTCGCACCAAGGTTTCTGCGGCGATCATCTCCGCCTGTGTTATTTGTATTGTCGCCACCGCCGCGGTGTTGGCAAACCGAACCACCACACTGTTTGGCGATGAAATGCGAGAGCAGGCCATTAGCCAGCTCAAAGCCGTACGCGAAGCCAAGCACTCTGAATTAACCAGTTATTTTTCATTTATCGGCCAACAATTGACCTCAATGGCCGACTCCACCATGACCGAAAACGCGGTAACGTCTTTTAGCCAAGCTTATCGACGCTACAGCCGTGAAGTCCGCACTGATAGAGCGGCCCGGCGCGCGCTGCAAGGCTACTACACCGACACCTTCGGCGATGTTTACCAAGCGCGCAACGATACCAACGCCAATGCACGCTCCAACCTCGCAGCGCTCGCCCCTGCCACGCGGACACTGCAGCAATTTTATATCAGCGGCAGCCCCCATCCTTTGGGCGAGAAAGACAAGTTGGTGACCACCAATGATGGCTCCACGTATGACAAGGTGCACACTCAATATCACCCTAACTATCACCGCTTTGCCGAAACGTTTGGCTACCAAGACATCGTGTTAGCCGATGCCAATGGCCGTATTGTCTACTCGGTGGCCAAAGAGATTGACTTTGGAACCAGCTTATTTGCGGGTCCCTACGCTACTAGCGGCATGGGTGATGCCTTTTTAGAGGCGATTGATGCAAAAGCCGGCGCCATCAGTTTTGTGGATTATCGCCCTTACTTTCCCAGCTACGATGAACCGGCCTCATTTATCGCCACCCCTATCGTCGAGAACGGCGAAACGCAGGGTGTACTCATCTTTAAATTGCCGATTCAGCGTTTAAGTGGCGTGATCAGCAGTCAAGGCCAATGGCAGTCAGCAGGCTTTGGACAAAGCGGCGAAATGTTTATGGTCGGGCCTGATAACGTCCTTCGCACCGAAGCGCGCGCTTTACAAGAGGATAAATCTGAGTATCTACACTTGCTGCGCACCAATGGCGTCAAACCCGATTTGGTTCGCCGCATTGATTTCACCGATACCGCCGCGGGCCAAATGCCCATGGCGTCGCAAAGCATTGCTCAAGCGCTGGCGGGCAAAACGGGCACTGGCAAAGAGCAGAGTTATCGCAACCAAACCGTCTATACCGCTTACTCACCGATTGATGTCTTCGGCAAACGCTGGGCGCTGGTCAATCAAATCAGTCAACAGGAAGCGCTATCACAAGTGGCGACCATGCAGGGTACCATTCTCAAAGCGACGGTTATTACCTCGTTGGTACTTGTTGGCGTGGCGATCGTAATTGCCTATATTCTCGGTGGCAATATTGCCAAACCCATGATTGCGGTCACTACACGTATTAAATCCATTGCAGAAGATAAAGACTTAACCCAACGTTTACCTGATAGCGGTAAAGACGAAATGGCGCTGCTTGGTCGCTCGCTCAATGATATGTTCGCAAGCTTCCAACAAGTGATCCAAGAGGCGCACCAAGCATCTGGGCTACTCGGCCAAGCCTCCAGCGACATCAATCAAGATGTGGTAACCATGCGCGATCGCGTGACCGATCAGGTCAAGCATACCCATCAAGTTGCCTCAGCAGCGACAGAAATGGCTACCTCCGTCACAGATGTTGCCCAGTATGCAGATCAAGCCTCCACCGCGTCTGGTGACATCACCCAAGCCGTCAACAAAGGCTCACGAATTGGTGACGACCTGGTTGCGCAAATCCGTACCTTGTCATCGAGTATGGACGCTGCAACAGCGACCATGGGGCGTTTATCGCAACAGAGCGAAGAAATCGGCACCGTACTGGATGTAATTCAAGCCATTGCCGAGCAAACCAACTTATTGGCACTGAATGCGGCGATTGAAGCGGCGCGCGCGGGCGAGCAAGGCCGCGGGTTCAGCGTGGTCGCCGAAGAGGTGCGCACCCTCGCCTCACGTACCCAAGACTCGACCGAAAGTATCCGCGATAAAATTGCCGCATTACGTCAAGAGACGCAGTCAGCGGTGGCAGATATGGATAACACCAGCCAAACCGTTGAGACCTGTGTGGACTATTGTCAGCAAAATAACGCTGCACTGGTTGATATTGCCAACATGGTCACCGAAATCAATCAGATGACCTCACACATTGCCAATGCCACCCAGCAGCAAACACAAGTGACGACAGAAATCAGCGAAAGCATCACAGACATTGCACAATCAGCTGAAACTGTCTCGCAGCGTACACATGACACCGCCGAAACCGTCACTGGCTTAAGCCAACGATCAGCACGCCTGGCTGACACTATCGGTCATTTTAAAACACAATAAGCACTCTTGACGTTGAGAGGAGGCCCTCACGCCTCCTCTTTTTATTGGAACAGTTCACCCACATTTAGTGATGTTTTTGCCTAGAACTCACGTATAACGACTACCTTACTAGGCAATAACATCCATTTTTAATCAATTGATATTTTTTTCTGTGCACTTTTATCGGTCGTGACTAGATTCAAAATGTGAGGTAGGAAGGAGTGTCACGATGAGAATCAGCAATAAGATCACGCTCGCCATTGTTGCAGCATCATTAATCTGTGTGTTAACCATTGCGGCTATCTTAGCGTTTCGGGCTATCGGCTTATCATCACAGGCACTGGAGAAGAAAGAAAAGTCGMACCTAACAGCGGTGAAAGCGTCTAAAAAGTCAGAAATAAGTAACTATTTTAAGTTCATTGGTGATCAAATTAATACGCTGTCAGACTCAACCATGACAGAGGATGCACTGGCACAATTGACGCAAGCGTTTGAAAACATCGCCGCAGACAGCGCCATCTCCCCCGAACAAGAAAGCCAATTGGCAAGTTATTACCGCAATCAATTTGGCGCAACCTATCAAGAGATAAATGATACATCCACCGACGTAATGGGAAAATACAATCAGTTACCTGATGTAGCGAAACGGTTGCAACACGCGTATATCAGTGATAATCCCCACCCATTAGGAAGTAAAGATGCGATGGCAAAAGCCAACGACGGCAGTGTCTACAGTGAGATCCACAGCGTCTTTCATCCCAACTTTCAGCATTATTTAAAGACCTTCGGCTACTACGATATTTTCCTGGTCGATAATCAGGGCAATATTGTCTATAGCGTTTACAAAGAGCTGGATTACGCGACCAACCTGTTAACCGGCCCGTATTCAACCAGTGGCCTAGCAGATGCCTATAAAGCGGTACGCAACGCGCCTCAGGGTGAGCTGGGCTTTATAGACTTTCGCCCTTACTATCCCTCCTACGACAGTCCAGCTTCATTTATCTCGAGTCCAGTTTATAAAAATGGTCAGCAGATCGGGGCGTTGATATTTCAAATGCCGATCGATCGTATCAGTGAGCTCATTAGTAATAATGGTCAGTGGGCAGCGTCAGGGATGGGCAAAAGTGGTGAGATATTATTGGTTGGCCCCGATAACCTATTACGCACGCAACCCCGCCTGTTGAGTGACGACAAAGACGCCTACCTCGATGCGTTAGAGAGCCAAGGGCTTGATGCCGATACCATTCACCGCATTGATTATCAAAACTCCGCCGCTGGCAACCAACCTCTCGATAATCCCGCGGTAAAACGCGCGCTACGAGGGGAGCAAGGGTATATCACACAAACGAGTTATCGCAGTACGGAGGTGCTTGTATCTTACTCACCCATTGAGGTCTACGGAGTGACATGGGCGGTGATTAGCCAACAAGATGCCGACGAAGCCTTTACCGCCATAACCCAATTACGTTCCGACATCGGTGTTGTGACCGCATTCACTGCATTACTGCTCGGCAGCATCGCCGCACTGGCGGCGTACTGGTTGGGCAGAAGCATCGGCGCGCCTATTCTAAAACTCGCCACCAACATTAAACAGGTGGCAGACAGTAAAGACTTAACCATCACATTACACCATTCTGGTAAAGATGAGCTTTCTACGTTAGCTAACAGCCTCAACGAGATGTTCCAAAGCTTCCGAGAGGTGATTCAAAAAACACATGACGCCTCAAAAACCTTGTTGTCATCAGCCAGCGATATCAGTGATGACGTGGTGGCTGTACGTGGTCAAGTTGACGAGCAAGCCAAAAGCTCGAACCAGGTGGCCACCGCAGCCACACAGATGGCTGCCTCCATCAGCGAAGTATCAGAGCATGCGAGCAATGCCTCTGAAGCGTCCGACACGATTACCCAAACCGCCAATGAAGGCAGTCAAAAAGGCGAGGCCTTGGTTAGCCAAATGCAAACACTCAAAGATCATATGGACAAAGCCACCCGCTCGATGGAGAAGCTATCGCACGAGAGTGAGTCGATTGGAACGGTGTTAGATGTGATTCAAGAAATTGCCGAACAAACCAATTTGTTGGCACTCAATGCGGCGATTGAAGCRGCGCGAGCCGGTGAACAAGGACGCGGATTTGCGGTGGTCGCTGACGAAGTGCGCTCTCTCGCGACGCGGACCCAATCCTCTACCGAGGAAATTCGCGCCAAGGTCGATGCATTGCAACAGGAGACGCGCGGTGCCGCCGATGGAATGACCCAAGCCAATGACGCAGTGACCCAAAGCGTCGAGCATTGTTACGAAAACAACGACAAACTGGGTCAAATTAAAACCATGATTGAGCAAATCAACGAGATGAACATGCAGATTGCCACCGCAGCCAACCAGCAAACGCAGGTGACCGATGAAATCAGCCAAAATGTCAACACGATGGCGCAATCGGCTGACCATGTTTCAGAGCGTACGCGCAACACTGAACAAACCGTCAATCACCTACGAGAACACGCCAGCACCCTGGAAGCGCGGATCAGTCACTTTAAAACCGACTAAAACGCAAAGGGGTCAGCCTTAAGGCCGACCCCTTCTTTTCACCTTGACTGACGATTACTCCATCACCGGCTCGCGATCGAGCTCCCGACGCTTCTCTTCACCAAAGCCGCGTAAGCCCACGACATGGACGTGTTCGCGATCGTTGAAGATTTTACGCACCAGTTTATACGTCGTCCCTTGCTCTGGGCTGATGTTTTCCGGTGCCGCAATCAACAGCTGCATATCCAAGCGATGACACAACTCAAACAAGGTCGAGATCGATTTGGCATCCAGACGCGCTGCCTCATCCAGGAAGAGTAAGCGACAAGGGATCACATCTTTGCCACGCAGTCGGCGTGATTCTTCTTCCCAGCTTTGGATCACCATCAGCAAGATTGCCTGCCCAGTACCAATCGCTTCACCGGTCGACAACGCGCCGGATTCCGCTTTCAACCAGCCGTCGGTGCCACGATTCACCTCAATGTCTAATTCGAGGAAGTTGCGATAATCTAACAACTCTTCGCCTAAGGTCTGTGGCGCACGTTGCCCCATTTCAATATGCGGGTTTAAGCGCTGGAACAGTTTAGCCATCGCTTCCGAAAACGTCAGGTTTGGATTACCAAATAAATCTTGGTGCTGGTCAGCATGTTCAGCCAAGCCCATCAGCAACTGAGCATGGGTTTCACGGATAGACACATTCAGGCGCACGCCTTGCACTTGACCAAAGCCTACGTTCTGTAGCCCTTGGTTAAGCATGCGGATCCGGTTTTGTTCGCGCTGAATCGTCTTGCGAATAATATTAGCTACCGACTCGGAGCTGATCGCCAAGCGTTGTTCACGCTGCGTAAGCTCTTCAGTAAGACGGGCCAGTTCGACTTCCATTTCCTCAATCGCTTCGACCGGATCATCGGTGCGAATGATATCGTGACGGATACGTTCGCGCAGATGCTGATAAACAGCCACGTAGAACGAGACTTTACGCTCTGGTCGTCCAACATCCTCAGACGCCCGCAAGGCATCGCGCAAGGTTTCGTTGTCAGCAACCGCCAGGCGCAATGCCCCCAAGGATTTATCTGATAACGAACGCAACTCGTCAGCAGACATATACGCCATTTCTCGACGATGCAGTTGTTTTTCTACCCCATTGTCGCGCGCGATGCGCAGGACGCTACACCAGCCCGCTTTGGCGTTGACCACAAACTGACGCAGCTCTTTGTACTGCTTAAGCAGTTTACGCAGCTCTTTGGTCAGTGATTTGGTCTCCATCTCCAGCGATGTGATACCGCGGGAAAGCTCGCTATGGCGCTGCCGTGCCTGATGCATTTGCTCGTACAAAGCATCACGACGACTTTGCGCTCGCATCAGGGCGTCTTCATCCGCTTGCACACCTAACTCACTAAGCTCACGCTTAAACTCGTTCAATGTCTCTTGCTTAGATTGATGGGCGCTTTTGAGCGACGCGAGCACCTGATGATATTGGCTATTCTGCGACTGAATTTGCTTGAGCGATTCACGCTCACGTTGGCGCACCTGCTCGGCGTCTTTGAGTTTGGCTTTAAGCTGTTCGTTAAGCTCACTGCTTTGCGTCAGCATGTCTGACGCATCTTGATAGGCAAAATGCGGACGACGCTCCGCTAAATCGGCAACAGCAAACACTTGCTGCTTAATCGCCTGTAAGGTGTCATCCGCCTCTTGGTAGGCCTGTTCTAGTTTATCAAATTGCTCAGGGTCACTGTCGAGTGTTGCCAGGCTACTTTCCAATGCGGCCAAGGTTTTACCATGTTGTTGGATAAAACCTTGTGCTTCTTTGGCGGCCTCTACGCGCTCAACCGCTGCTTGCACGCGCGCGTCGAGATTCTCCTCTGTGAGCGCGTCGGCACAGTAGCGAAGCTTATCGAGAATTTGTAGCGCTTGCTGACAACGCGCCACCGCCGCCTCGTGTTGTACCAATACCTGCTTGGCTTCGGTTATTGCCCGCTGAGTCTGCGCACGTTTCTCGCGGCAAGCGGCGATCGCCTGTTCAGGATCGGGCTCAAACGCCACCGTGAGATGCTCAGCAATAAATTGACTAAATGCGTGTGACAAACGTTGCCACTTTTGTACATCAAAAGAGGCTTTGGCATGCTCTTCCACCAAGGCCTCCCGTTGTTCACGTAGCTGCTCAAGGCGGTGCTCACGGGCAGCTCGACCAAACAGAGGCGTAGCCGGGAAGCGCGAATAGCGCATTTGCCGATCGTTTAGGTGTACACACACGGCACCCGACAGCTCTTGAGCATCAAACACGCTATCATCAAACGCGTCGGCATCCCCCTCAATGATGTATAGATCATCGGGGCAAGCGTCCAAATCCGTCAGCTTATCCTTTACGCCTTTAAGATCAGGCACCACGATGGCATGCCGCGCCGGGCCATAGAGTGCGCTGAAATAAGGGGCGTCATCGAGCGTGATATCATCATAAATTTCAGAGAGTAAAGTTCCACCCAGGGTGTCGGCGAGGCCTTGCAATTGCGCATCGTCGCTGCCACCTGGCTGCGCTAATTGCTCAATCGCTTGTTCAATCTCTGTTTTTTGTTTACTCAACTGATCTTGGTGCTGCGTGCGCGTGCGTACCGCCTCATGCGTGGCATGCATCGCCTCCATCACCGCTTGACTGTCCACCAAAGTTTTTTCAGTTTGGCTTTCCAGTTTGGTCAAGGCGTCATTGGCCGCAAACCAAGTCGGTGCTTTTAGCTCAAGATCTTGGATTTGCGCGTCAACCACATCCTGTGTCCGCGCAAGCTCACGCAGTTGCTCAGCTTGGGTGTCTTTTTCCTCTTGTAGCGCGTCGCGTCGTGCTTGCTGCAGCGCGGCGGCTTGCTCGACCGCGTCACTGTCAGCCAGCGATTCGCCTGTTAGGTCCTGATATTCCGACACGAACTGGCTCGCTTGCTGATATTGCTCGGCCCGTTGGCTCAGTTCACGCTGCTCATACTGGCGCTGCGTCAGACTGTCGGCTAGATAGCGACACTCTCTGCCCTGCTCAACCCAGCGTTTGGCGGCCTTGCCAGCCTCAGCACGGGGCACAGAGGGATCAAGACGGTGCAAAAGATGCAAGCCCTGTTCAAACTGATTGGCCGTCGCTGACGCCAAATCGCGTTTATGCTTGAGTGACAGTACGCGATCGGTTTGTTCAGACTCTTGTGCTTTTAACGCGTGTAATCGTGTCGTGGCCTCGTCTGCACTGAGGGTCTCATCGCCAGTGAGGCGACGCGCGGTTTCCAAGGCATTGACGGCTTGTTGGTACTGCAGGGAACGCGTTTGTTGCGTGTTGAGCGCTTGTTGGTAGTCAGCAAGCTGAGTCTTGAGACTATCCACTTCCTCTTCACTTTGTGCCGCACGCAATTCAGCTTCAGCAAGCTGCTCTGTGGCCTCTTCCACCACCATGATTTGCTCTTCCAGCTTTTCAGAAAGATCGAGTAAGTCTTCCTCGTAACGCTGAATTWTTTCTTGTTGGCGCATCGCCGATTGCACCAACTGCAGATGATCAGCCGCCGCTTGGTGATCTTGTTCGAGGTGATCTTGTCCCGCCTCTAACTCGGCTAATTCTGCGCGCATGGTTTCCGCATGCTGCTGCTTTTGCTGCAACGTCTGCTGGGCAGCGTTCAGCTCCGCCCGCAACGACAGCGCTTGCTCAAGCTTACTACGACGCTCATTGGCATGGCGCATATAGTCCGAGGCCACATAATGGGTCGCTTCGGTGATCAAATGCTTAAACAAGTCACGGTCGCGTTGCGTCAGCTTGATCGCCTCTAGCGTCATACGGTTTTCTTTCAGCGCCACTTCCATATCTTGGAAGGCTTTTTTCACGCCGCCATTTTGTGGCAACAAATACTCGCGYAACGACTTGGTGATCGCGCTGGAAATACCGCCGTAGAGTGACGCCTCAATTAATCGATAAAACTTGCCTCTGTCTTGCTGGGTGCGCAGCTTTTTCGGTAGCACGCCAAACTCAAACATTTGCGCGTGATAGTCGGTGACCGAGTTAAAGGCTTTAAAGTGCGCGGTTTCATACTCACCCGCCGCCTCTTTTACCTCGTTAAGCTGACGGACTCGCGCTTGACCGTTATTTAAGGTCTCGACCAACACATCGGTCGGCGCCACAGAAGAAGGCAAGCCTTGTAAAACGAACGGCTTGATATCCACCTTCTTATCACGCCCCGCCACTTGTTGAAGACGCACCCCAAACAACACCCGCTGTTGGCGTGAATTCACCACATCCAAGGCGGCATAACAGGCACCTGGCTGCAATTTACCGTGCAAGCCCTTATCACGAGACGCGCTCGAGCTGCCTGCCTCTGTGGTGTTACGGAAGTGCAACAGGGTTTGGTCAGGGATCAATGAGGTGATAAACGCTGCCATAGTGGTCGACTTACCCGCGCCATTCCCGCCTGATAAGGTGGTGACAAGGGAGTCAATATCAAAGGTTCGGGCAAAAAAGCCGTTCCAGTTCACCATGGTGAGTGAGTGATACTTACCGCGCTGACTCATACTGTCGGCTCCTCCGTTGTCTCTGTATCGGCATTGTCTGCGTCTTCATCCGAGTGATCATCGAGCAGGCTTGATTGAATATGCGCTTGGCTGTGCACCACAGCTTCCCCGTCACGAATCAGACGCAACTGGGCTTCTTGTGGAGCGTCCCCGGCTCGTACATCGGCACCAAAGCGGAAAGTCGCTTCACTGACGCGGAATTTACTGCCTTCACCGATAGGTAAAATCATCCCAAGACGACGCAAACGTCGCAGCGAGGTTTTCACTTTGTCGAAAAGCTTTTCACGGTCAAGATCTGAGCCGGTGGCACGATGCGTGACCAACTTCATCAGTTTTTTCTCATCCGCCAACGCCAGCAGCTCATCAAACAGCTCTTGGGTGGTAAAGATCCCCTCTTGTGCCAAGCGCTCTGGGCTTAGGTACAGAAAACACAGGACTTTGCCAACCAGCATATCCAGTTCAGACAACACGCTGCGTCTAATTAAACTGGTTGAACGCGGGCGAAGATAGAAAAAGCCCTCTGGCGCGCGCACCAATTCAGCGTTATAACGCTGGTAGAAAATATTCAGCGCTTGCTCGTATTCCATCAGCAAGGCGTGGTTATCCAGATCGTCGCTGGCAATATGGCGGCCAGCACGCAATGCACTGTCCAACGCCGGGAACAAAGGGTTAGCAATGGCTTTTGCCAGCCCTTCTGGCATTGGCTGTTCAGTATTTATCGATGACATTCGCTTGTACCTTAGCTCCGAAGTCGTTAATCGCCTGCCAATCAGGCTGAATCGCGTTAAGATCAGATTGGGAGTAGCCCATGCGGACCGCTTGGTTGATCACTAAGCGCGCGAGATCAAAATGGCGAGCTTGTGGATGCTCGGCTAAGTAATCTTTCAGAACACGACCCAAGTCGATCGCTTGTCCGGTTTCTCGATGGCGGTTGAGCATCTGTGACACTGCCTGTGAAAGGCCATCGTCAACCACACTTAATTGTTCAAACGCCACTTCTTCTGGCATCTCGCCCGTGACTTCATCGTCACGTAACACCAGCGCTTCATCGCGCGTATCACGCAGTCGCTCCGCATCGGCGTAAGTCAAAAACCAAGGGCTATCAAAATAGTCGGAGACCGACTGGCGCAAACGCTGACTGAATGCACGGTTTTTATCCATATCAATCGCGGTACGAATAAATTTATGCACATGGCGATCGTAACCTATCCATAAATCGATGGCTTGCTGCCCCCAGTTCACGATACGGTCCAGCTTCATTTGCAAGCTGTATACCATGCTATCGACGAAATCGAGGTCATCGCGGCCGCGAACCACTTCTTGGATATCCAGCAGCTGGCTTTGAAGCTCATCCCCCGCCGCCTGCAGTGTTTCTTGCAACTCTTGCAAGGTGCTCGAGGTTTCGTTGAGCAAGTATTCGCAGTTAGCGATTGCGGCTTGCCAGTCCTGGGTGAGGAGCGCGGCAATGTCTTCTTTGACCTGTTGCTGCTGCTCATCCATTACCCGCTGGTTAAGATCGATGCGGTCAAAAATCTCGGCGACCGAGTACTTCAACACGCCATAAACGTTATGGCGCCAAAAAGTGGCATCCCCATCTTCTTCCGCCGCTCGGCGCGCCTTGGCAATTTCATCGGCCACCATGGATAGCTGTACTGAAAGCTTTAAGGTCGAGTACTCACGATGACGGGCGTAATAATCGGCAATACCGAGCGCCAATGGCGTGAGGCGGTAAATGCTGTCGCCATCAGTCATTTCACTGGTAAACCGACT
The DNA here is from genome assembly GCF_001995745.1 of Salinivibrio sp. ML323. NCBI lineage: Bacteria > Pseudomonadati > Pseudomonadota > Gammaproteobacteria > Vibrionales > Vibrionaceae > Salinivibrio > Salinivibrio sp. ML323. The sequence continues at coordinate 39,160 of NZ_MUES01000007.1, forward strand.
TAGCAGTCTCGCTTGTACCATTTCGTTGATGGCATTGTTGGCGCGGAAGGCAACATTACCAAGACTGCCTCCTTCATCATTGGTAAACTGCTCGCTTACCAACCGAAAGACGTCCACGAGTTCGTGTTCACTCAACTCATCTTCTAATCGTTCCTGGCTCATTACCGCCATTGCCAGCAAGAATGCCAAGCGCTCCGGCGGCAGGTTTAACCCCAAGCCACTTTGTTTTACCCAACTGACCAACTCAGGTACTGTCTGAGCGTCGTCTGCCCAATGCTGGGAAGACTGAGCCTGATCACTCATCCGTTGTCCTTGTTTTCATCTTGATTGCTTGGGGCATGATGTTGGCCCCAGACATGAATATATCGCCCAAGAGACACAAACGGCTCTTGGCGGCAAAGCTGTTGCTCTAATGCAATAACTTGCTCAAAGGTAAAATCACCAATGTTGGTATCACGCATATAATCGTGAAAGGTGCGTACGCCTGTTTTACCTTTGAGGGTAATGTCACTGTCTTGCATCCATTGATAGACACTTTCGGGGTGCAAACCTTTGGGTGGCTGAAGTTTAAACCGCTTGCGATGCGGCATACCTTCCTCAACATGGGTGAGGTTACCGCACACGAGGTTCTTAAAGAGCAACCCGGTTTGGTTATAGAACATCACTGACGCCATCCCACCCGGTCGCAAGTGCTTGAGCAAGTCTTTCAACACCTGCTCCGGTTCGGCAGTCCACTCCAATACCGCATGGAATAAAATCACATCCGGTGGCTCGCTCAAATATTCGCCAATCGTCTGCGCCGAAGAATGAATCAGCTGATACTGCGCAAGTAAGCCCTGTTGTTCAATCTCCTGACGGGCTAAGTCGAGCATTTGCGAAGAAAGATCACATAAAGTGACCTTGTGACCACGCGCCGCCAAGTGCCGAGACATAGGGGCAACCCCACCACCCGCATCTAAAATATGCAGGGTCTGCTCAGGCGGGAAACAGTGCAGGATCTGCTCTATGTCCTGCCAAACAACCGCTTGGCGGATTTCGCCTTTGCCCGATCCATAAATGTTTTTAACAAATTTGTGGGCAATGTCGTCGAAATTTTTATCCTCAGTCACAATGGCATTCGTTATCATTGAGTGGTAGAAAGGCATATTCTGTCACAAGCCTTACGTTAATAAAGGTTTATGGCACTATTTGTGCCTCGTTTGACTATATTTCGGGCGACATTGCATGTTTGAATTAAAAAAACTTATCTCAACCTTGATAATGCCCTTGCCCGCGCTGCTGTTGTTGGGTCTTTTCGGGCTATGCCTGCTTTGGTTCTCTCAGCGTAAAAGGCTGGCATCTTTTGTTATCTTCGTTGCGTTTGCTGGGATTTTTCTCACTTCGTTTCAACCAGTCGCCTCGGGGCTCCTTCGTCCACTTGAGCGTCAATACACCGCGTTTCTCCCTACGGAAAAACCGGTAGACTTTGTAATGGTACTGGGCAACAGTCATGTGGTCGATGACGCTATCCCCCCAACCTCTGAGCTTTCTCGTGCGGCGTTAATGCGCCTGGCAGAAGGCATCCGTATTCACCGAATGTACCCCACTTCCAAGCTGATTTTGTCAGGCTATGACCATGGTTATGAAGTCAGCCATGCGCGTATGTTGGCACGAGTCGCAATGGCATTGGGGGTCAATAAAAACAGTATCCTGTTGCTTGAAACCGCCAAGGATACGTGGGAGGAAGCCTACCAAGCCGCATCGGTGGTTGGGAGTAGTAACCTAGTGCTCGTCACATCCGCGGCACACATGGATCGTGCCGTCTATGAGTTTCAAAGCGCTGGCCTCGATCCCATCCCCGCACCGACTAACTTCATGGCGCAAAAGCAAATTAAGCAGCCATGGATAAAATACGGTCCACGTGCGCAATACCTCGAGCAGTTCGAACGCTATTGGCACGAGCGATTGGGACAAGCATGGCAACGGCTCCGTGACTTTATCGCTCAGCCGACCAATTAAGCTCACCAACGCGTATCACCCACCAAAAAAGCCGCGATTAATTCGCGGCTTTGTTATTTTCATTCGCAGTAGGCGTAAAACTGCATCTATGCGTTGCTATCGGCGGCTAAATAGGCGCGCACTGCCTCTAAGTCTGCTTGGGTATCAACGCCATGCGGCGGCGTCTGTGTGGCAACGGCTACATGGATCTTCTCGCCATGCCATAGCACACGCAGTTGCTCCAATGACTCAATCTTCTCCAACGGGCTCGGTGTCCAGTGGATGTAACGGCTGATAAATCCTGCACGATAGCCATAAATACCAATGTGCCGCAGCAATGCTTGCGGGATCTCAGGTGATTCAGCTTCGAAATGGGTGCGATCCCACGGAATCGTGGCGCGGCTAAAATACAGGGCAAACCCTTTTTGATCCTTCACGACTTTGACCACATTGGGATTGAACACTTGCTCTTGGTCATCAATCGCAACCGCCAAGGTGGCCATCGGTGCCTGATCATTCTGACTAAGGTTCTCCGCCACTTGACCGATAACCGCTGCGGGGATCAAGGGTTCATCGCCTTGCACATTAACGATAATATCATCATCGGCAAAGCCATAACGTTCAACAACCTCGGCCAAGCGCTCAGTGCCAGACTCATGGTCGTCACGTGTTAAACACACTTCTCCACCAAAGGCTCTGACCGCCGCCTCAATACGCTGGTCGTCGGTGGCAACAATCACCTGAGTGGCACCCGCCGCTTGGGCGCGCTCATAAACGTGTTGGATCATTGGCTTGCCGGCGATATCAGCCAACGGTTTACCCGGCAAGCGGCTTGAGCCAAACCGCGCCGGGATCACCACATAAAACGGGCTCATCCCTGGACCTCTTCCAATGACATATCACGAGCTTCTGATTCAAGCAGCACGGGGATACCATCAATAATGGGATAAGCGACACGATCAAACTTACAAACTAACTCATTGTTATCGCGTTGATAATAGAGTTTGCCCTGGCATGATGGGCAGGCCACAATTTCAAGCAGACGGTGATCCATAGCGTTCCTTTATTTTTTATTCGCGTTTGTTTGCAAACGTTCTATCTTGGCGAGTACGGCCTGAGCTGCCTCGTCAGGCAGCCGCGCCTCTACCGGTAAATACCACCAGTTATCTTGGGCGATCCCTTGGTATTTTACCGCATCTTTTTCTGTCATCAGTAAATGTTGACCCTTCTTGCTCAAGCTGTCCAGCTCGTCGGCGTTGAGGGTTTGATGATCGTTAATCCCTTGGCTGTAAACAGGTGTCACGCCCATTTGCTGCAAGGTGTTAAAAAAGCGGGGAGGATGGCCAATCCCAGCAACTGCCACTACTTGCGGTAGCATTGAGGCTTGGCAGCGTTGTCCCGTACGTAGGTTGACCGCCAAGCCAGGGACCAGATGCATCCCCCATTCTTGGCCTTGTGGCGTGCCGCCATTAGTGACCAACATATCGACACTCTCAAGCCTATCGAGTGATTCGCGCAAGGGTCCCAGGGGCAGATAGTGACCGTTACCAAACCGACGCTGACCATCGATGATCACGATCTCTATGTCTCTATCCAGCTGGTAGTGCTGAAGGCCATCATCCGTGACCACGATATCGACACCTTCTTGCAGGATACGTTTAACCGCCTCGCTGCGGTTGGGGTCAACACAAACCGGCACCTGAGTGCGGCGCGCAATTAATACTGGCTCGTCTCCCGCCGTGCGCGGTGGCGTGGTTTGGCTGAGTAATAGTGGATACTGCTCAGATTTGCCGCCATACCCGCGTGACACTACCCCTGGTCGGTAGCCATGCGCTTTTAGTTGTTCCACCAACCAGATCACAAACGGGGTTTTGCCATTGCCGCCAATCATGATGTTCCCCACCACGATAACCGGCACTGGCGCCGAATAGCGCCGTGTTTTGCCGCGTAAATATTGACGACGGCGATGGCGTGCCACGAGGCCAAATAAGGCGCTAAACGGCCTTAATAATACCGACCATAGCGGGCGTTGATGACCAAACCACAGTTGCTCTAGCATACTCAGTCACCAAACTGAATACGGTGAAGTTGTGCATAAGCACCGTCACGCTCAAGGAGTGCTTGATGACTGCCTCGTTCGACGATCTCACCTTCATCCACAACCAGTATCTGATCGGCATCTTCAATGGTCGACAGTCGGTGTGCTATCACCAACACAGTACGATCTTTTTGCAGCTCWTCCAATGCCGCCTGAATCGCACGTTCAGACTCGGTATCCAGTGCCGACGTGGCTTCATCCAGGATCAAAACGGGCGCATTGCGTAGCAAGGCACGCGCAATAGCCAAGCGTTGACGCTGTCCGCCAGACAAGCTCACCCCGTTTTCACCAATCATGGTGTCATAACCGTGGTCAAGCTCTCGAATAAAGTCATCCGCGTAGGCAAGCTTTGCGGCATGCTCTATTTGCTCACGGCTGTATTTATGTTCTGCGGCATACGCGATGTTATTCGCCACTGTGTCATTAAACAGGTGAACGTTTTGCGACACCACCGCGACATGCTGACGCAAATTACCCAGGGTATAGTCCTCAATCGGGACGCCATCGAGCGTAATCGCACCACTGTCTAGTTCATAAAAACGGGTTAACAGGTTAGCAATGGTGCTTTTTCCTGACCCTGAGCGCCCCACCAGGGCTAGGGTCTGACCCGCTGGCAGCTCAAAACTGACATGATTTAGCGCGGGTGCGTCGCGAGTGGGATAGGTGAAGACCACATCCTCGACCTTAATGTCGCCACTCACTTGCTCCACCGCGTGTGTCCCGGTGTCTTTTTCCGTTTCCAGCTCCATCAGGTTAAATAAACTGTGGCAGGCCGCCATCCCGCGTTGGAACTGAGAGGTCACGTTGGTCAAGGATTTAAGTGGGCGCATCAGACCAAACATGGCACCAAATACAACTGCAAAGGTACCTGCAGTTAGCTCAGAGCGAATCGCCTCGGTGTTGGCCAAAATCAGTACCACCACCAATGCCATGGAGGCAATCAACTGGATCACCGGGTTGGCAATCGCTTGTGCGGACACCAGCTTCATGGTCTGCTGGCGCATACGATTACTGACTTTCTCAAAACGCGTCTTTTCAACGTCTTGGCCACCATAACTTAACACTACTTTGTGCCCTTTAAGCATTTGCTCGGCGGAGCTAGTCACCGACCCCATGGCATCTTGCATATTGGAAGAAATGCGACGGAAGCGCTTAGAGACGATGCGGATAGAAATCGCCACCACTGGCGCAATCACCAGAAGAATGGCGGAGAGCTGCCAGCTTGACCAAAACATCAACGCCATCAAACCGATAATGGATGCCCCTTCGCGCACCAAACTGACCAAGGCGCTACTGGTCGCTGACGCGACTTGTTCTGAGTCATAGGTAATCCGAGAAAGCAGTGCACCGGACGACTCTTGGTCAAAAAAGCTGACGGGCATTTTCATAAAGTGATTGAACATCCGGCGGCGCATGGTCATCACCACATGACCCGACACCCAAGATAAGCAATAAGCGGATACAAAGCTCGACAAGCCACGTATCACCATGAGTGCGACCAAATAGACAGGCATCCATTTGAGGAAATCGCCTTTGACATCGTCATAAGTAAAGCCTTGGTCAAGCAGAGGCTTTAGCATTGAGAGCATCAGGGTGTCACTGGCGGCATTAATCACCAAGGCGATAATGGCAACAATCAGCCCTACTTTATAATTGGCAATGTAGGGCCACAGCTGCTTAAACGTCTGCCAGGTCGTTTTATCTTGATATTCGCTCATTAAAATCGTTTAGATGTGTTAAACAGACGGGCATTCTACTCTTTTACAAGTCCGCGTCCAAATATACTGGCCGACGTTTAAACATCTGACGATACCAATAATCGCTGCGGTCCTGCCGCCAACGTGTTAACTGCCAACCCGAGTCGACACCCTGCCAACGCACTTGGCCATTTGCCGCCGTATCAAGCCAAGTGATACCGGCGTTTTGATAGGCCAATTTCACCTCTGGTGACGGAAGCTGCCATGGGTTGAGAAGCCCAGTTGACGCGACGGCCCAAACCGGATCAACGGCGCGAATAAACGCTGAGGAAGACGAAGACGCACTACCATGGTGGGGCACCAAAATGATGTCACTATTAAGCGCCTGTTTATCGGTCAGAGACGCCAACAAATCAGCCTCTCCACTGGCTTCTATATCGCCTGTGAGCAGCAGGCTACGTCCATCGCCAGACACTCGGATTACACAGGAATCATCATTATCAGCACGCGCCTTTTGTGCTGGGGGCCAGAGTACCGAAAAGGTGAGTCCTTGCCAGCGCCAACGCTCGCCGGCCACACAGGCTTGATACCCAGCACGACGCTCACTGGCACGGCGCCACTGCGGTGAATAGGTATCAGACATAAACGTCGCCCCACCATCATGATCACTGTCGCCATGACTGAGAATGAGGCCATCTAACTGCCTGATTTGACGATGGGTCAGAATCGGTGCGATCACCGCTTGTGCAATACCGCCCACCTGCCAGCGGTTGCCCGTGTCATAGAGCACCGCGCGGTGATTCTTACTGATCAATACCGCCAACCCATGCCCGACGTCCAACACATCAATTTGCCAGTTGACCGGTTTAGGATCTCGCCAAGCTACCACGGCTGCGACCAGGACCAGCATCACCGCCTTTAAACGATGCCAACGCCAGCCGTATAACCCCCAAACGAGCACCGTCGCCGATATTGCCCAGCCTGCCGAGGTGACTGGGGCGGGTAACCAGGTATCCGCCGCCAGATCGGCGAGTGCCATCACTGGATGAAGGCTGGCATTTGCCCCACCCCATACCCAATCCGCAACCCAGGAAAGCGATAGACTCTCACTCAGCAGGCCAACAAAGACCAGTGGAACGGTCACCATTCCCACCCAAGGCACCGCCACGAGGTTAATGGGCGTGGCAGCGGCGCTGATCCCTGCAAATAATCCTAACTGCAAAGGAAGCATTCCTACCAATAGAATCAATTGTATGCCGATAAGCTGCTTGATAGGGCGAAGCCAAGGCCTTGTTTGTATTCGACCATCAGAGGCGGCATGGGTCAGCGTGTAATGCGCCATGCATAAGGCCCCCACAGCGGCAAACGAAAGCCAAAAACTCATTGAGAAACCGGCAAAAGGGTCGCGGAGCAATACCAATAATAAGGTTAACTGCAACAGATTAAGCGGGGAAATCCGTGCTCCCAAGCGTTTACTGATTGAGACCAGCATCAAGGCAATGAGCGCGCGTTGAGTGGGCAGTGCAAACCCGGCCAATGCCGCATAGAGCGAGGCCACCCCAATCGCCACGTACAAAGGCAGCCATAAAAACAGGCGTCGTTCCGGGAGAAAGACGCGCGCCCAACGGCCGATTTGCCACCCAATCCCGTAGGCCAAACCAATATGCAATCCTGAAATAGCCATCAAATGGGCTAAACCACTGTGCGTCAGGGTGTCCCAGTGCGCTGGAGTTAACCATTCCCGCTCGCCAAGGCTCAATGCTAATAAATGCGGCCCAAAGGCAAGCGGCGACAAAGCTGGGCTGAGTGTATCAAGTAATTGCTGACGCCAACTCACCTGCTCGGTTAGCCGCGTTGCTTCTTTGAGTCGGGCCTTGGCATGCACTCGCCGTGCAACGTAGTATTTTTCCGCATCAAATCCCGCCTCGTTTAACCGTCCGTAAGGGGGCTTAAACGTCACCACCAATTGCCAACGTTCACCTTGCTTGGGATAAGGGGGAGATTGCCAATAAACGCGCACTCTGGCTGAGCGAAAAGGCGGCAATCTTGTCTGATTAATTTTATCAACGTCAAAAATAATCGCTTGCGCCCCCGTTTTTGCGCTGAAAAGGGTGCCCACTGTCCCACTGATTGTAGTATCCTCTTGGTGTGAAATGACGTGGATCACGTCGGCTTGATACAAGTTTGCGGACAATACAGCCCAAGTGAGCCCTAACGCGCTTCCAGCAAGCCACCACCAACGTCTTTTCCACCCAACAACGAAAACGWTCACTGTCATGATGCAGACCCAAATTGGCGGTAACATTGGCCACCAAGGTAGCGACAGCACGGCCATTGCGGCAGTCAATGTAAAGGTCAGCGTCATTGCGTAATTTCCAGGTAATGTAAACAGGTATGCCTAAGAAGTTTTTCCAACGCTATATGCCCAAGCGCGAAACATTGCGCGACAATAAGGCACTCAGGGTGTTTGGTAGCCTGTTGCATGATCCCAACTTATGGTGCCTTAACCGCCGGTCGGCATCCGGTGCCTTTGCCGTCGGCCTGTTTATGGCATTTGTCCCCTTGCCCAGCCAAATGATCATGGCCGCCGGGCTCGCGATCTTATTTGGGGTTAACCTGCCGCTCGCCGTTGCGCTAGTATGGGTAAGCAACCCCATCACCATGCCTGTGCTTTTTTATCTCGCTTATAAGCTCGGCACCTGGATGATGAATAGTCCGCCGTACCCGTTCCACTTTGAACTATCGTGGCATTACTTGGCGGAGCAAATGAGCCACATCGGCCCCCCGTTTTTATTAGGCTGCGCCACCAGCGGACTGGTGATGGCTGTCATCGGCTATTTCGCTGTACGTGGCATATGGCGCTATTCTGTGGTCAGAAGCTGGGAAAAACGTAAATTACGTTTGCCCAAGAAAATAAAAGAAGTGTTGCCTAACCCAAACAAGCCCTCCTAAATCGTCCTGATTTAATCTACGCGAGGCATCAAACGCGACCAACCTTCGTCAGGCAAAAGTGCGATGCAATCGTCAGCCCCGCGTCTGCACATGGTATTCCCTTCAGGGGTCAGCAAGGCAGAGCAAAAAGAGCCCATTGTCGGGCTCTTGGTGTTAATACAATAAAGCGTATCAGTGATCACAGCATGCCAAGCGGCATAGCCACTATTTGGCACTCAACACCGCGGCAGGCTCGAGCTGACAAGCTCTTCGGGCGGGATACCAAGCGGCAAGCAAACTAAGCAGTATGGCAGTGATACTCACAAGCGCCACGTCCGCAGCATGCAGTTCACTGGGCAAGAAATTAATAAAGTACACATCCCCTGATRAAAAGCGATGCCCGAGCCACTGCTCGACCTGAGACAATATCGCCGTGAGATGAGTGGCGAGAGTGACGCCCAAGATACTGCCCAACACACTGCCTAAGGCACCAGAAAAGAGCCCATACCAAATAAAGATGCGACGAATCAGCCGATCTTCTGCCCCCATGGTACGCAAAATCGCGATGTCCGCGGCTCTATCTTTTACGGACATCATCAAGGTTGACACCACGTTGAAGCAGGCCACGCCAATCACCAGCACCATGACCAAATACATGATGGTTCTCACCAATTGGATGTCTCGATATAAATAACCGAACTCACTGGTCCAGTCTTTTAGATACACATAGGTGGTTAGCGTTTGGCCGACTTCATGCACAATCTGACGGGCCTGCAACACCGGAGACACCTTTAGAGACACACCGGTCACTGACTGTCCCATTTGCATAATAGATTGCGCGTCCTGAAGTCGCATCAGGGCCAATGAATGGTCAATTTGGCCACCAAGGCGTAACAGGCCTGCCACTTGCATTCTCACTCGCTTTGGGGCGCGTAATGCAAGTTGGCTGTCCGTCGCAGGGACCATGACCGTTAACCAATCCCCTTGACTAACGCCCAGCTTCGCCGCCACACCTTGTCCCAACACAATCTGCGACTGCCCGACTGGCAAGCTCTCCCAGCCACCTTCAATATAATCACCAATGCGACTCACGGTTTGTTCATCACTCGGATCAACCGCGCGAATTTTCGCAGGCTGTAACGCCGAGCCATGTTCCATCAACACCGTCAGCTCAACATAGGGAGCCGCAGCCTCGACATTGGGATGCTGCTCAGTCTGACGTTTGACCTGTTGCCAGTTATCGATAGGACCATTAACACCAAACACTTGGGCATGCGGTACCACAGACAGCACACGTTGATTCAACTCACGTTCAAACCCGTTCATCGCCGACAGGCCGACAATGATCACCATGACCCCCACTGCAATCCCGATCACTGACGACAAGGATATAAAGGAGACCAAACGGTTTCTTTGTCTGGCGCGACTAAAGCGACGACCAATGGCCAGCGATAAAGGCTTCATGCTTCCTCCTGCCCCAGCAACTGGCCGTCTTGCATGGTCAGTTGACGACCCAATTTTGCTGCCAGCTCACCGTCATGGGTTACCACTAAAAAGGCCGTGCCATGTTGGGCATTTAACTGGCGCATCAAATCGTAGATTTCGAGCGCAGTGGTATGATCCAAGTTGCCGGTCGGCTCATCGGCCAGTACCAACTTGGGTTCATTGACTAATGCACGTGCAATGGCCACACGCTGCCGTTCGCCACCTGATAGCYCTGCCGGGCGATGGCTGAGCCGGTGTCCGACCCCTACCGCGTTGAGCATGGCCGTCGCACGTTCAGACGCGGCGCTGTGGCGCATTTTGTTGATCAAAAGCGGCATCATCACATTTTCCAGCGCGGTGAAATCGGCGAGCAAATGGTGAAATTGATAAACAAACCCAAGCGTTTGATTGCGCAGCTTCGCTTGCTGCTTGGCCGTCATCGCATTGACCGCCTCACCCTCAATCCACACATCACCTTCCGAGGGCAAATCGAGCGTCCCTAAGGTGTGTAATAATGTACTTTTCCCCGAGCCAGAGGAGCCCACTATCGCCACCAGCTCTCCCGGGGCAATGGTCAAGGAAACATCGTTTAACACGCAGGTCGGCTGTCCGCCCTCTTGATACGTTTTACTGACGCGGTGACAGGACAACAAAGATTTACTCATAACGCAGTGCCTCAGCAGGGTGAACAGATGCCGCTTTAAACGCAGGAAATAGCGTGGCTAGCACACTTAGCACGACCGCTAAGCCTAATACCATCACCACATGAAAAGGATTAATAACCACAGGTAACGCTAGGCCGTTACCCAGCAGACTCACGCCAAAAATAGACATGATTTCATTGATGTATGCCGATAGGAGCACACCAAGTACGCCGCCTACCGCCGCGCCCAGCACACCACTCAAGCTGCCTTGAGCAACAAAGACAGCCACAATGTCTTTATCTTGCATCCCAAGGGTTTTTAGAATCGCGACCTCAGATTGCTTTTCCATGACCACCATGATCAGCGCGGAAATAATGTTAAAGGCAGCAACAATCACAATCAGGCTGAGCATCAAACTCATCATGTTCTTTTCCATTTTTACCGCTTGAAACAGCTCGCCACGCCACACACGCCAATCCGTCCAAGTACCGGGATCAGCATGTGTCTTTAATTGGGTAATGGCAAATGGATCATCTAAAAACAGGCGTAAGTCGTTGGCTTGAGACGGCGGCTCCCCACTGAGTCTCGCCACATCCTCAATGTTAGCCAGCATTAACTGCCCATCGACATCCGTGCCGGTATGAAAGATACCCGCCACCGTAAAGAGACGCTGTGCGGGGATCCGACCTATCGGTGTAAAGCGGCTGGCACTGGTTACCATCACGCGCACGGCATCCCCGACGCGAAGTTGTAACTCAGAGGCCATGCTACGCCCAATGATCACTTGATAGCGCCCGGCGGCCAGTGCCGATAATTCACCTTGCAATAAGTGGGCAGCCAAGGGCTCATGCGCACTGGGGTCGATGCCCTCTAACAAGCCAGCGCTTAAGCCTTTGCGGCTTTGAATCACGGCATCCGTGGTTTGTATCGGTGCCGTATCAATCACGTGAGGCCAACGCTCAATCGCGGTTTGATCTGGATGTGCTTGCCCATTGGCAATAATCGCATGGGGCAACACGCCGAGAATTCGGCCTTTCAGCTGAGCTTCAAAGCCATTCATCACCGACGAGACGGTGATTAACGCCATCACGCCAATAGCAATGCCTGCCGTCGACATCGACGAGACGAAGCGGCCAAAACGGTCGGCTGAACGGCCGCGTAAATATCGCAAGCCAATAAACACCGACAAGGGTTGAAACATAGCGCACCTAGCTTATTGTTTTGATTCGCTGCAAGCATACCTGTCCAATTGGGGCACGCCAAGCCGACCTTGTACGAAAGGCACCATTGTCACCCTAATTAACGCCTCACCGCCCCCAGAAACTGCGACTGATCTTTACCTCTTGCCACGGGTGCGTGATAATCATTAATACAACTGCAACCTAAGGCACAGTGATGAGCCAAGACGAATATTTTTCTGTGCGAGCGGCGATTCGCATTAATGTTGAGCCTCTTGCTGACAATCAAGCCCAGCCGGATGCTCAGGCTTTTACCGCCGAAATCCCGGCGCCTTTTCGCCTGGCGAGTCAATGCGGCCAGCTCGATAGCGACGTAGAAAAAGATTTAAAGGCTATCGATCCAGAGGATGCCTCTGCGTTATTCCGGGTGCTGCAGGCTCAGAACGAAAAAATGACACTGATGATGGGCTATATGCTCAGTCACGAAGATCAGCCCGATCATCGCTTTGTGACACACACCTTTGGGGCGAGCAGTTTTTCTTACCATAGTCATTCACCGCTTAAAAAAGGCGTGCATGCGCGCGTGAAGTTATTTCTCGATTATCCGCCGACGGCCATCTATTGCTACGGCGTCGTCACCGGGTGCGAGCCTGATGCCGACAGTGAGCAAGAAAATCCTGACTATGTGATCCAAATCCAGTACACGCGTTTAATGGAAGAAGACCGCGACACGCTCATTCGTGCGGCGCTGCATCATCAGCAGAAACTACTAAAAAAACGTGCACGAAACCGCAAACAATCAAGCAGTTAAAATCATGACCCAACAACCGCTCTATGCTTTTACGCTGCCCTCAGGGCCAGGCGATGTTAAACATCTCGGTAATCTATCAGGGGCTGCATTACCGCTAGCCATTGCCACGCTCACGCAGCAACACGCCGGCCCGGTGTTTCTTTTGGTGCCGGACAACCAAACCGCCGTGCGTTTGCAGCCCGCCATTCGCCAATTTACTCAAGGCCATTGCGACCTCTTTCCTGACTGGGAAACCCTGCCCTACGACAGTTTCTCCCCCCATCAGGATATTATTTCCGCGCGTTTGTCGTGCTTGTATCAGCTCCCTCATCAACAAGACGGGGTACTCATTGCGCCAGCGAGCACCGCATTACAGCGCGTGACACCGCGACATTTTCTCCATCAACATGCCTTAATGGTGAAAAAAGGCGATATCTTATCGCTAGAAAAACTGCGCGATCAGCTCACCGATGCGGGCTACCGTCATGTTGATCAAGTGATGGAGCATGGCGAGTTTGCCAGCCGAGGTTCGATCCTCGACCTGTTCCCAATGGGCAGTGACGAACCTTATCGTATTGATTTTTTTGACGATGAAGTCGACACCATTCGTCAATTTGACCCGGAAAACCAACGCTCAACCGGGGAACTGGAACACATCCAGCTGTTGCCGGCGCATGAATTCCCCACCGATGATGCCGCAGTAGAATATTTTCGTGGCCGGTTTCGCGAGCATTTTGAAGCGCGCCGAGAGCCAGAATCCATTTACCAGCAGGTAAGTAAAAAAACCTGGCCGGCCGGGATTGAATACTGGCTGCCGCTGTTTTTTGAACAAACAGAAACCTTGTTTGACCATTTGCCTGACAATACATTGGTGTTATCGGTCGGCGATATGGAAAGCGCCATTGATCATTTCCAAGCCGATGTGGCAAACCGCTATGATCAGCGTCGCGTCGATCCGCTTCGACCGCTGCTCCCCCCCGATGCGCTCTGGTTAAGCAAAGAGTCCCTGTTTACTACGCTTAAGCACTACCCACGCTTAAAGCTAGAAAGTGACACTGTCACTGAAAAAGCAGGACGAGAAAACCTCGATATTACGCCGCTACCAACGTTGACGGTCAATCATCAAGCCAAAGAGCCCCTTGCGGCGCTGCGCCAGTTCAGCGAGCAATTTGACGGCGACATCATTTTCTCAGTTGAGTCTGAAGGGCGACGCGAAGCGCTACTCGATCTCCTCGCCCAAGCCAAAATCCGCCCGATGGTGGCTGATGGCCTGCCCGAAGCCTTGTCGCAACCCAGTCGATTTGGCCTAATCATCGGGCCCGTTGATCAAGGCTTTATTGATAACACCCGCCAATTTGCGCTGATTTGTGAAAGCGACATGTTTGGCGAGCGCGCGGTACAGCAACGCCGCCGCGACAAGCGAAAGCAGAGTGTCAGCAGCGATGCGGTGATCAGAAGCTTGGCCGAACTAAAACCTGGCCAACCCGTTGTGCATCTTGAGCATGGTATTGGTCGCTACCAAGGCTTACAAACCCTGGAAGCTGGCGGGCTCAAAACCGAATACATGACGCTGGAATACCAACAAGGTGCCAAGCTATATGTGCCGGTGGGCGCACTACACTTGATTAGCCGCTATTCAGGTGGCGCGGAAGAGAGCGCGCCTGTGCATAAACTTGGCGGCGAGGCGTGGGAAAAAGCACGCCGCCGCGCCGCAGAGAAGGTGCGCGATGTCGCCGCCGAACTGCTTGATGTTTATGCCAAGCGAGAAACCAAACCTGGCTTTGCCTTTAGCCATGACAAAGACGCCTATCGCGCCTTCCGGGCGACGTTCCCGTTTGAAGAAACCAGTGATCAATCACAAGCTATCAACGCCGTGCTGTCGGATATGTGTCGCCCCATTGCCATGGATCGCTTGGTGTGTGGCGATGTTGGCTTTGGTAAAACCGAAGTGGCCATGCGTGCCGCCTTCTTAGCGGTTAATAACAGCAAGCAAATTGCCGTGTTAGTCCCGACCACCCTGTTGGCGCAACAGCATTTCGAGAATTTCCGCGATCGCTTCGCTAACCTTCCTGTCCGTGTGGAGGTGTTGTCACGCTTTAAGTCCGCAAAAGAGCAAAAAGCGATTTTAGCCGATTGTGAAGCGGGCAAAGTGGACATTCTCATCGGCACCCATAAGTTACTGCAATCGGATGTAAAGCTGCGCGACCTCGGTTTATTGATTGTTGATGAGGAGCACCGCTTTGGGGTTCGCCAGAAAGAGAAAATTAAGGCGATGCGCGCCAATGTAGATATTCTCACCTTAACCGCCACGCCGATCCCCAGAACACTGAATATGGCGATGAGTGGCATGCGCGATCTTTCGATTATCGCCACCCCACCGTCGCGCCGCCTCGCGGTGAAAACCTTTGTCCGTGAACGCGAAGACAGCCTGATTAAAGAGTCATTACTGCGTGAGATTATGCGCGGTGGCCAGGTGTACTTTTTACACAATGATATCGAGACCATAGAAAAAACGGCCAATGAAATCAGTGAAATGATCCCAGAAGCTCGCGTGACCGTGGCCCATGGCCAAATGCGCGAACGTGAGCTAGAAAAGATCATGAGCGATTTCTACCATCAACGATACAACGTGCTGGTATGTACCACCATTATCGAAACCGGTATAGATATTCCCTCAGCCAACACCATTATTATTGATCGCGCCGACCACTTTGGTCTTGCGCAACTCCACCAGCTGCGCGGTCGAGTGGGTCGTTCGCACCATCAAGCCTATGCGTATCTGTTGACCCCCCATCCTAAACGGATGACCAAAGATGCGGCAAAACGGCTGGACGCCATTGCCTCGCTCGAAGATCTCGGTGCCGGCTTTACCCTTGCGACTCAAGACTTGGAGATACGCGGCGCGGGTGAATTGCTGGGAGACGAGCAAAGTGGTCAAATCCAATCGGTTGGTTTCACCCTATACATGGACATGCTTGAGCAGGCCGTCGAGGCATTGAAAGAAGGCAAAGAGCCGAGCTTAGATGTATTGCTCAATGAACAAACCGACATTGAGCTACGCCTGCCTGCGCTGTTACCAGATGACTACATTCCCGATATCAATATGCGTTTATCGATGTATAAACGTATTGCCAGCGCCAAGTCCAATGATGATATCAATGAGCTGCAAGTTGAGCTAATAGACCGCTTTGGCCTGCTGCCTGACGCTACCAAGAATCTGCTTCATATCCAGCAATTAAAAATACGTGCTGCCGCATTAGGGGTGAAAAAGATCGAAGCCAGTGATCGTGGCGGCATGGTCGAGTTTCACGAGGACGCGCAAATTGATCCCGGATTCTTGGTCGGGCTGTTACAATCGCGGCCAGACAAGTATAAATTTGACGGGCCAACCAAAATTAAGTTTATCGAAAGCCTCACCGATCGACGGGAGCGGATGAACTTTATCGATGAGCTGTTGACTCAATTTGCAAGTCACCAACTGGTCGCATAATGGCTTGCCAAAGAAAACGGAGTAACCTGTGAAAAATCATTCATGTCACCCACCAGGCTGGCTAGCACGCTATACCAAGCAGAGCCTTTGGGCGTTGCTACTGATCTCACTTAGCCAACCGGTTTTAGCTAAGCGACTTTATGATGTGGAATTGATTGTGTTTAAACGCAATCAAAACCCGGCCAGTGTCGAAGAAAGCTGGCCCACTCAAGCGGATGCCACGTCGGTCAGCCGTGCTATTCCCGTCACTAACAATAGCGCGCTACAAAATGCGGGACTCACCCCGCTGCCACCCAGCCAATGGCAGCTGACCAATGCTTACAACAAACTCTCTAACCATGCGGGCTTTACGCCGATGGTGCATGTTGCATGGCGTCAAGATGACAGTGGCCGCGCTGCCCTGCCTTTGCTGCGTGTCAGTGCCGGAAAAGACTACCGCGACCGCTTTAATCCAGACGGCACGCCGGTGACCGCGCAACCCACCTCGTCAAGCAACACGGCGTCAGATAGCAAACAAGCGTGGGACGAGCAGGCACTGGAAACGACGCCTCCTCGCCAACCCCTCTATGAGCTAGATGGCACACTGCGCGTCTACGTCCAGCATTACTTGTTCGTCGAAGCCAACATGGTGCTACGAGAGCCCAGTGAGCGGCGCGCACTGGTTGAAGACGTGATCAATATGCCACTGCAAACCACAGATGCGCAGCAAGGTGCCTCATCACAGACAGATAACGTGCAAGTTGCAGGCCTAGAAAAGGTCGAGAAGCAGTATCACATTGAGCGCTTTTTGCAGCCTTACGCGTTCACGCACAAACGACGGATGCGCAGTGGCGAAACCCACTATTTGGATAATCCCATGATGGGCATGATTATTCAGGTGCGTAAAGTTCAGGATCAATAAGTCCCCCGACTGTCGGTGCGACCGATAAGCGTTAAAACAAGAAAGCCGGTGTGACCACACCGGCTTTTTCTTTTTACTACACCATCGAAGGCACGCAATCAGCATGCCGATGCCTACCCTTACGCCCCACTTATGATGGCGTTTTACTCTGTGAACGAGATGAGTTGGGCTTACCGCCACTTGGTTTGTGGGTATGGCGACGGTTTTTTCCCACCGGTTTGTGACCACGTGCATTGTCACCAGAGCGTTGACCATCCTGACGCGGTTTGTTCTTTTTCGGTTTCTTGGGCTTGATTGGGCGCGTATCAAGCTTAGACTCTGGCACTGGGTTCGTCACCGGAAAGTCCGCCAAGCTATGGCGCGGGAGAACCTTTTTAATCAAGCGCTCAATGGCAAACAAATCTTTGGCTTCATCCGCACACACCAAAGAGACCGCATTGCCTACCGCCCCCGCACGACCGGTACGACCAATACGGTGAACATAATCTTCCGCCACATGAGGTAAATCGAAGTTCACCACTTGTGGCAGTTGGGCAATATCAATACCCCGCGCCGCGATATCGGTTGCCACCAACACTCGCACGTCACCGGTTTTGAATTGTTCAAGTGCTTTGGTGCGCGCGCCTTGGCTCTTGTTACCATGAATGGCGGCGGCACTGACGCCGTATTCATCCAGATAACGTGACAAGCGGTTGGCACCGTGCTTGGTTTTGCTAAACACCAACACCTGTTGCCAGTTATTGTCAGCAATCAAAGAAAGCAGCATCGCGGGCTTTTTCTTTTTATCAACCGGATAAATGCACTGCTCCACCCCTGTCGCGGTTTGGTTCGCAGGGCTCACCGAGATCTCAACCGGATTATTCACCAGCTCTTTCGCTAGCTGGCGGATGTCAGCCGAGAAAGTGGCAGAGAACAGCAAGTTTTGCCGCTTGGCTGGCAACAACCCCAAGATCTTGCGGATATCACGAATAAACCCCATGTCTAGCATGCGATCAGCTTCATCCAACACCAGCACTTCCAGCTGAGAAAAACGCACCGCATTTTGCTGATACAAATCCAATAAACGCCCTGGTGTCGCCACCAGCACATCAGCCCCTTTGCGAAGCTTCATCATCTGCGGGTTTATCTTCACCCCGCCAAATACCACCATAGAGCTCAGCGATGTATGCTGGCTGTACTGCTCAACATTTTTATGTACTTGGGCGGCAAGCTCACGCGTTGGAGTCAGAATCAGGGTGCGCACGTGGTTAGGACGCGCGCGTTTACCTGCTTGTAAACGCTCTAAAATAGGCAAAGTAAAGCCCGCCGTTTTACCTGTACCGGTTTGCGCGGCCGCCATCACGTCTTGGCCTTCAATCACCGCTGGAATCGCTTTTTCCTGAATCGGTGAGGGTGTGGTATAGCCTTGCTCTTGTACGGCTTTTAATAGTGGTGCAGATAGTCCTAAAGAGGAGAAACTCATCAATTGATCTCAATAAATAAAAAATGTCGTCACAGGCCGCATGGCCCATCACTTAGGGTCATGAATATCAATATCGTGGTGTGAGAAAAACTCGGCGTCAGGAGGGTTGCTCTAGAAGTGATATCAATAATCTTGATTGCGGGGCTATTGTGACGCCTTTCATGTCAGGCGGCAACCACTATCATGCAAAATGCCAGCTCATTCCAGTGCTAACCGGCACGAGCTGGCAACATCACTTAATCGTCAAACGGCTGAGGCACTGGGGTATCAGCGTTGGAAGGTGGAAGTGTCGGCAAGTCAAAGCTCGGCTGATCGCCAGTCAATGTGAGCAAGAACGCCACAATCTTCGCATTTTCATCATCGGTAAACTTACGACCTAATTGCAGACGCCCCATAATGTCGACCGCCTCTGTTAACGTTTGCGCTTCACCGTCATGGAAATACGGATAGGTTAATTCCACATTACGTAGCGTCGGCACCTTGAACATAAAGCGATCCGCATCTTTACCCGTGACCGCGATACGCCCTTCGACGGGATTATCAGTTTGATAAGGCTCAAGCAAGCCCATTTTCTGAAACGAGGTACCGCCTAACGCACTGCCGTTATGGCATGCCACGCACCCTGACTCGACAAACAGACGATAACCCGCCAACTCATAATCACTGATCGCAGAATCATCCCCCATTAACCACTGATCGAAAGGAGAGTTGGGCGTGACCAAGGTACGCTCAAACTCGGCAATAGCATCCGTCACGTGATCAATCGTGATCTCCGTGACACCAAACACTTGGTTGAATTCACGCACATATTGCGGAATGGACTGCAGAACATCGATGGCGAGCACATGGTTCGACGCCATCTCTCCTGGGTTCGCGATCGGCCCGCCGGCCTGCTCTTGCAAATCAGACGCGCGACCGTCCCAAAATTGAGCAATAGACAAGCTAGAGTTCAAAACGGTAGGCGAATTAATCGGGCCTTGTTGCCAATTATGACCAATCGACGTTTTTAGGTTATCACTGCCACCCATGCTGAGGTTATGGCAGGAGTTACATGAAATGAAGCCAGACTTAGATAGCCGTGGGTCAAAAAATAGTTTCTTACCAAGCTCGGCTTTTCCGATATGGATCTCTTCTGGCGGGGTAATAGGCGAGACGGGTTCGTTGCGGGGTAATGCTGATGCAACCTGACTCGCTATAAGTCCGGTAGCGACAATAACCGTCGTAATGATTGAACGCATTGCTCCTCCTGATGATATATTTTTATTTAGTCACCACTAATATAAAATAGTCACCCATCAAGACTTGTGCGAACGTAATATCTAACTTTATTGACTACGATCAATAAGACCGAGGCATGCCTCGGTCTTATTGTTTAGTTTCGCGGAGCCTGATGCAGGCGCAACGTTTAGTGCAACTTTAGACTTGGACGCAACACGCGGTTAATCCGTCCAACCAGCATCATCAAGCCAGTTTTGACATAACCGTGCAAGGCAATTTGGTGCATCCGGTATAGGGAGATATAAACCATGCGAGCAATCCGGCCCTCGATCATCATCGAGCCTTTGGTCAGGTTACCCATCAAGCTACCCACGGTAGAAAAGCGGCTGAGTGAGACTAAAGAACCGTGATCTTTAAACACATATGGTTTCAGTTCACGCCCATTCAACTTCGCCACAATGTTACTAAAACAGCGACTCGCCATCTGGTGAGCAGATTGTGCACGCGGCGGTACTTTGCTGCCGTCTTCTTGTGTACACGCTGCGCAGTCACCGATCACAAAGATGTTCTCGTCACGGGTGGTCTGCAGAGTGTTGTTTACTTCGAGCTGATTGATACGGTTGGTTTCTAAACCGGCAATATCTTTCAAAAAGTCAGGGGCTTTAATGCCTGCCGCCCACACCATAATATCAGCGTGGATGCGCTCACCTTCTTTGGTTTCCAACCCTTCCTCATCGGCCTTGGTGACAAAGGTATTGGTTTTTACCTTCACACCCAGCTTCAATAACTCCTGGTGTGCGGCACTGGAAATACGTGGCGGCAGCGCGGGCAAGATCCGCTCACCGGCTTCAACCAAGGTCACGTTCAGTTTCGAGTTCTCTAAGTCACGGAAACCGTAATTACGCAACTCTTTAATCGCATTGTGGAGTTCGGCAGACAGCTCCACCCCTGTCGCGCCCGCACCCACAATGGCAATATCCACACTGCCGTCACCGTGTTTCGCGTGTAAGCGCATAAACTCGTTATTCATCTCACGACGGAAACGATGCGCCTGCTTGGGGTTGTCGAGGAAAATACAATTATCCCGTACCCCTGGCGTGTTGAAATCGTTCGACGTTGAGCCAATCGCCATCACTAGGATGTCGTATTCCAGCTCACGCTCAGGCATCAACAGCTCATTGTTTTCATCATACATGGGCGCGAGCGTGATCACTTTCTGGTCACGGTCAATGTCCCATAGCGTGCCCATTTGGAAATCAAAGCCATGGTTTTTAGCGTGGGCACGATAGCTCAGTGCATCGACACCCTCGTCCATTGAACCGGTTGCCACTTCATGCAGCAATGGCTTCCACAAATGGCTACTGTTTTTATCCACCAAGGTGATCTCTGCACGACGTTTGCGGCCTAACGTGCGGCCCAGCTTGGTTGCAAGCTCAAGCCCGCCTGCACCGCCACCGACAACGATAATTTTGGTCACTTCTACATCCTTACCTAACTAAAAAAATACACGCTAGCCGCCCACCGGCGACTGGCTAAAACTGGCACTCATTGGCATTTTGTCAGTAACTAACAACATCTATTGCGTATTTTGCGTTCTTTTTTGTTGTGTTGTTCGTCAACGCGCGGCTCTATTTTGCCGTAAAACGACAATTACTTCGAGCCTTGTCTGCGCTTAATTAATGGATAACATGTAGGAAAATTACACCAAATGCTCGCAACACTAGGGTTACGAGCATGGCATTAGGCCGATTGTTTAAACTGGGCAATGGCTTGTAGGTGGGCGGAGAGATTTTTAAATTTGTGGCTTTGTTTTTCATCCCAGCGTACGGGATAAAACGGAGAGAGCAAATGGTAGCTACGTTGGCTATCTAACACTTCATCTTCTCGCGACAAGATAACTAATGCACGCTGCTGATTACGTTGGCGAAAGTCAGTCACGCATTTAGTGGCGATGTCTTCATACTCCTCTGGGCGGTCGATTTTGCCCTGCATGTTTTCATAAGGATGGAGGTTGGGGTTAATGATCACCTGCTTGATACCACACAGAAAGCCAATGCGCTCAGACCAATAAGCCCCCAAGCCGACACCGCAGATCAAAGGGTCTGGATCGCTACTGGCGTCAATTTGAGTCTGAACCTGTTTCAACAGATGTTGCATATCGTGCTTAGGGTGCATGGTGCTGTAGTTGATGGTGCGCACATCGTCATCGACAAACTGAAGCTGCAGCACTTTTTCATGGTTGCCGGGGCTGGTGGCATCGAAACCGTGAAGATATATGATCATGTAAAGCCATCCTTGGTTATCGCGGAGATGTGACCCTTATCAATAGCATAGCCCTCCGGACAGAAAAATGAGCAAGATCACCCTAAAAATAATCAGGGTATTGACCCGCCACGATGTCGGCACCTCGTCGCGATAATAAGACAACGCGACCCGCTCCAGCAGACATTGCGAGAGGTAAGGATCAACGGCTCATGTCTCGAAGACGCGTTTGCCACTCATTGAGGCTCTCGACTAAGCGGTTGCGTTGCGCGTCATCTAAACTGCGATCCAGGCGCAACAGCCAATCAAGCCGCCGCGAACGATATATCGCCATTTCGGTTTCGGTCTCTGGTCCGGCTCGCCACGCCACCACATCGTCCACCCATTGCGACAACGCCGCTTCGGTATCAATCGATTGTCTGTTATTGATAATGTTGAACAGACGGCTGACTAACTGCTCGCGTACATGACGGAATGTCGGCATCGCCGCTTGTTGGTATTGCGCCATTTCGGCGAACAGCGGCTGCTGATCGCGGTCGGTATCACCCACCCACTCTTCGGTATCTTCTTCTAAATCATCCCGCTGATAGGCCAACTGCTCATCCTCCGAACGCTTGGCACGACGCTGGGTGGCTTGTTCAATTTCCTCTTCCATCCACTGCGTCAGTGCTTGCGCTTGCTCATCGTCAAAACTATCCAGTAAACGTGCGGTGGCGGGAACAAAAGCCTGTAACGTCGCGCGAATTCTCTCTTTCACCGCGTCTTGATGCGCGCGCAACTGCGCCATCGTCTGCCGCTCGGTACTTTGTGTGGCGATCAGTCCTAAGCGCTCGGCAATCGCCGGTAATTCGTGAGTGCGGTGCCATTGTTGAATCTTATCGAGATCGGCTTTGACTTGGCGGGACTGCTCGGGGCGCAAATTAACAATATCGTCAATGTAGTAATGAATCCAAAACGGCAAGGTGTTATAGGCCAGCTCTGTGGTACAGCCCACCAGCAAGAGCAAACAGCCAGCTAACCACCCTGTTCGACAACCTTGTTTGACCATCCCTTCCTCCGTGTTCAATTAGCCTCGCCTTTGTACCGCCAGCTGTTCAAAAAGCTGATTAGCCGCCTCTTTATAGGCCGGTAGCCGATACAATTTGGCACCTACCTCATACCAGCATAGCGCCAAATAGTCGGCAAACGGCAACCACGCCAACACGCGCCTGCGCACCGCCTCCGTCGCTTTTATCTGTTGCTGCGCACAGTAGGTTTCAATCACCGCATCAGGCTGTAGGGCATTGGCACGACAAAACAACGCAATATCAAGGTGCGCATCGGCCGTACGTGCATATTCCCAATCGAGCACGACAGCCCCACGCCTGGGCGTCATTACAACGTTGTAAGCGCCCAGATCCATGTGACATACCACCGGAATATCGCCCTCCGTGGCAGGTCGCTGCGCGATTGCCCAGGCTTTAATATCCGCTAGACGATGCACGTTCGCGGCTGATAGCTGCTGCTCGTAATGCTGGCATTGTGCATCAACCGATGCGGTTTCAAGTTCAACCGGTAGCTGGTGTATACGAACCAACAAGTCAATTAAGATCGCTGCTGGATCATCGTCGCGCTGATCAAGTGGTTGACCGCTCACCCAGGGCACCAGCAAGCCTTCTGCTAACGGCACAATCGGCTGAAGTGCCAATCCATGATTGGCGGCCAAAGATTGTGCGCTAGCTTCACGCGCCCGATCGATGTCAAACGCTCTGACTGCTTGGCTATTAGGACGCCATACACTCTGTCCACCTTGAGAGTCCGTCAAACGCAAACATCGATTGGTCAAGCCTGCTTCCAGTGGCTCAACCGCCGTAATCTGGGTAGGTTGCGCGTAATATCGGCTTAGCTCGGTGTTAAGCTTGGCCTCTAGCGCTGGTGCCCAATCACTCACTGACAAACGTCTCAACCCCTTGCCACGCAATCACACCTGAGTGTAAGTCCATCAGTTGCAAGCGCAGATGATAGGGGCTCCCCGCCGTTATTTTGCCACTTAGCTGGTACTCAGCCCCCAGCATTCGGCCATATTGAACAATGGTAGAGGGATCCACCAATGCTTGATTTTGCGCCAGCCCAAGGGATTGACGTACCGCTTGCACTCTCGTCTCAGGCACTGGCGTAATGCGGCCAGCACTCACTAACCCGGCTTTAAGTTGCTCGGAGTACGTCTGTGTCGGAAAGTAGGTGTTACTCAGGTTTTGAATGGGCTGCACGAGGGTAACGGGTGACGATTGCAGAGGCTGGCTTTCAAGTAGTGCACTTACCGCCGCATGCATTGCCTGATCCAAGCTCAGATGTGGCCGACCAGAGGGGGTGGTTGTCTGTGGGCTCTGCGCACCCGGTTGATAAACCGGTTGTGTGCGTGGCGCACAACCCATCACGGTCAATAAGAAAAACGTCACGACCAGTGTGGTGAACAGTGAAGGCTGTCGCAGTGAATACTGTCGCAGCGAACGCTGTCGCAGTGAATACTGTCGCAGTGAATACTGTCGCAGTGAATACTGTCGCAGTGAACGCTGTCGCAGTGAACGCTGTCGCAGTGAACGCTGTCGCCCCGCCGACGGCATGGATAAACAAGCAAAGCGGACAAGTGCCATTGTTATTTCCTCAACAATAAGTAAGAGCCTGGCTGATGATCTCGGCGTAAAGAGACACGCTAGTGAACAATCACCATGCGGTACTGGGTCGCGCTCGCGGTCGGCATCCGAGTATTGATACGTTTAGAGGCCTTCGCAGGCAACGAAATACGCTGCCACTCAGACGGCGAGGCCTCCACTTGCAGCCCTTGTTTGTCGTACCAATAAAAGCGGTAACGCATCCACTGGGAATGCTGGCTACGATTGATCAGCGTCAAACAGGTTTGTTGTATGGTCTTCGCACCGGCACACGCCCGCCGTTTAACGTCGAGTACCTGTGCCAGTGTATTATCCGAATAAACCACAGATTGTCCTGGCGTGATAGAAAGCGATGGCTGGCCGGTGGCGCACCCAGCCAACAGGCTAAGGGTTGCCAGCAAACACAGCCATTTACCCATATATCACCCTCTTAACGCTTATCGTGACTAGCCGACCACCATCGGCCCCAACGCTCGGCCTCCGACTAGATGCATATGAATATGGTAAACCTCT
This sequence comes from Salinivibrio sp. ML323, assembly GCF_001995745.1. Taxonomy (NCBI): domain Bacteria; kingdom Pseudomonadati; phylum Pseudomonadota; class Gammaproteobacteria; order Vibrionales; family Vibrionaceae; genus Salinivibrio; species Salinivibrio sp. ML323. The sequence goes on from NZ_MUES01000007.1 coordinate 64,457, forward strand.
TGCCCACCATGTTGGTTACAATTCATGATCAAGCGGTAACCGTCTTCGGCAATCCCTTCGTCAGCGGCTAATTTTTTCGCCACCGTAATCATACGTCCCAGCGCAAGCTCATCATCGGTATCCACATCGTTAGTGGTCGGAATCAACTTATTGGGCACCACCAAGATATGCACAGGGGCACGCGGGTTGATATCGCGAAAGGCGGTCACGAGTTCATCCTGATACAAAACATCCGCGGGGATTTCTTTACGAATGATTTTGCTAAAAATTGTTTCTTCCGCCATGGTTCACTCCCTTTTATTGTTGTTTACCGCGCCAAGTATGCGGCAGCCCTACTTGAAGGGCAATATGCTGACAATGCTAATGTACAATAATTGCGTCAACATTCGGTTAAGACTTGATTAATCTCCCTAAACAATCAGGGGCTGAATCAAGTAATCGATTGCGTTACTATAACGCCCATGCCTTGACATGTAAGGATCACAGCATGACCACCCTATTATTTAAGAATGTCTCCGTTGTCAACGAAGGACAGATTGTTGAAACGGATGTCCTGGTTGAAAATGGCCGAATTAGTCAAATCGCCCAAGATATCAGTGCTCCCGCAGCGGCCGATTGCCGCGTAATCGATGCCACCGGCAAGCACCTCCTCCCAGGAATGATTGACGATCAAGTGCACTTTCGTGAGCCAGGCTTCCCGAAAAAAGGCACCATCGCTACCGAATCCAAAGCCGCGGTCGCGGGGGGCATTACCACCTACATGGAAATGCCTAACGTCAACCCACCCACCACGACGCTAGAGGCACTGGAAGAAAAATATCAACGCGCCGCGCAATCCAGCCATGCTAACTACGCGTTTTACTTGGGCGCGACCAACGACAACATTGATGAAATCCGTCGTTTAGACCCAAATAGCGCCTGCGGAGTAAAAGTGTTTATGGGCGCCTCTACGGGCAATATGCTGGTCAATGACCCAGAGACACTCAACGCCATTTTTGCTGACTGTCCCACGCTCATCGCCACCCACTGCGAAGACACTCCCATGATCAGCGAGCTCGAGAGCATCTATCGCGAAAAATATGGTGAAGACGTGCCGATTGACGCCCATGCCCATATTCGCTCCAAAGAGGCATGCTTAAAATCCTCACAGCTGGCAGTCAATCTCGCTAAAAAGCACGGCACACGCTTACACGTACTCCATTTAACCACGGAAGATGAGCTGTATCAGTTTGAGCCTGCCAAAACGCTCGAAGCTCTGCAGCAAAAGCAGATCACTGCGGAAGCCTGTGTCCATCACTTATTCTTTAACCGTGATGATTACGCGACCAAGGGCACGCTGATCAAATGTAACCCAGCGATCAAAGAAGCTCACCACCAGAAAGCGCTGATTCAAGCGGTCAAAGACGGTGTCATCGACGTGATTGCCACCGATCACGCCCCTCACACCTTTGAAGAAAAACAAAACAGTTACTTTAAAGCGCCGGCAGGCTTACCACTTGTCCAACACGCGCTTCAAGTGGCGCTTGAGTTTTATCATCGTGGTATCTTCGATTTGCCTTTGGTGGTGCAAAAAGTCGCACACGCCCCTGCAGTTCGCTATCAGGTGAAAGATCGTGGCTTTATCCGTGAAGGCTATTGGGCCGATTTGGTGCTGGTGGATCTCAACCAAACCCAGACGGTTGGTCAAGATAACCTCTTCTACCAGTGCCAATGGTCACCGTTTGACGGCCACACTTTCGGCTCTAGCATTGATATGACCATCGTCAATGGCCAAATCGCCTTTGAGCACGGTCAACACAGCGACGAACGCTATTCAACGCGCCTTGAGTTTGACCGTCAGTAAGTCATTGAACATGCGCGCGACCGTGTGTCGCGCGCATCTTGTCTCTCCTTCCCTTTAAGCCACATAAGCTAACCGCACTGCTCGGTTCACTCAGCGTCTTCAGCGCGAATCAGCCATAGTCACCCCCACGAAAAGACAGATATTTCACTGTATAAAACGTAAACAAGGGTGTTTTTGTCTGACAGCTCAAACTCTGGCATCACAAACCTTGCGCGCAATAACGATTTGCTTTTATATCCGAATCGTATATTGTGTGGGTGATATATGGATATTCACGCTGCTTGGTTTCAACACTGGATGATGTTGAAAAGCTGTGTTCGCAAGGAGAGGTAACCTTAAGCGTCTTTCGGTTATCGCGACACTCGTATCCTACCTCTTCCACTGGCGCAAGCTGTTCATCATGCCTGTTTTGGCCTTTGATGAAACGCCCCAGCTGGCTGATATCCGCATCAGGGCGTGCATTGTGGCTGCGGCCAACAATGACCAACCCAACACGAATGACGGGCGTTTGCGTATCAATCGCAGGCGACCATCCAAATCATCGAGTCTCTACCGCGCCAACGATACTGAGCGCATTCAGTGTCAAAGGCTGTTGGTGAACTCGTGACGTCGAATAATCAACCAGTGAGGTGATGATGTCTTCATCTGCTTCTAAGCCACTTCTCAGTGTCGAAAACCTGAGTGTGTCATTTACCACCAACGACGGCATGGTCGATGCCGTTAAAAATGTTAGCTTTGACATCATGCCCGGTGAAACCGTGGCAATCGTTGGTGAATCCGGGTCGGGAAAATCGGTTTCTAGTAGCGCCGTGATGGGGCTGCTCCCCAATAACGCACTGGTAAAACCGGCCTCTAAAGTGACCTTTAACGACACCAATGTGTTGACGCTGTCCACCAAGCAAATTCAGAAGATGCGCGGCGATCGTGTTGCCATGATCTTCCAAGAGCCGATGACCTCGCTTAACCCGTACATGCGCGTTGGTGAGCAGTTGACCGAAGCGATTCAATGTCACCATCGCACCACAGCTGAGAAGGCAAAACAGCGCATCATTGACTTGCTCAATCTGGTTCACTTGCCTAATCCAACCAGCGCGTTAGAAAAGTATCCGCACGAGTTTTCTGGCGGTCAGCTTCAGCGCATCATGATTGCCATGGCACTGGTTAACGAACCAGATTTGTTGATTGCCGACGAGCCAACCACCGCGCTTGATGTGACCGTGCAAGCGGAAGTGCTTAATCTGATTGGCGAGCTTCAGCAAAAAATGGGCATGGCCATCATGTTTATTTCGCATGATCTCGGCGTGGTTAAACACCTGGCCGATCGTGTGGTGGTCATGTGCAAGGGCGAAGTGGTCGAGACCAACGACACCCAAGCTCTATTCGAGAACTCACAAAAAGATTACACCAAGATGCTGATCGACGCGGTGCCACGTGGCCGTAAAGAAGCCTCGCAGGACGATGCAGAAAACTTGCTCACCGTGGATAACGTCACCATCAAGTACTTCTTGGGGGCAGACTTCTTTGGTGGCAACAAACGCTATTTCGAGGCGGTCAGTGATATCAGCTTATCACTGCGTCGCGGCGAAACCTTGGGTATCGTCGGTGAGTCTGGCTCAGGCAAATCAACCCTAGGCCGCGCCATTATGCGCCTGTTGCCCGTCGCTGAAGGTCGCGTTTGCTTTAAAGGCCAAGATATTCACGGGATCAAAAACAGCGAGAACAAAGCACTCTGCCGCGATATGCAGATGGTTTTCCAAGACCCGTTTGGCTCTTTGTCTCCACGTATGACAGTCGGTGAAATCGTTGCCGAAGGCCTGCGCACGCACTTCCCCGAATTGAGTAAAAAAGAGCGCTTAGATCGCGTGAAAGATGCGCTGTATGAAGTGCGCTTGGATAGCTCGGCAATTAACCGTTATCCTCATGAGTTTTCAGGCGGCCAGCGTCAACGTATCGCGATTGCGCGTGCCCTGATCCTCAACCCAGCATTCATTCTGCTCGATGAACCAACGTCGGCACTGGACCGCTCCGTACAGCTGACCGTGATCGACTTGCTGAAAGATATTCAGAAGCGTCATAACATCGGTTATCTGTTTATCAGCCACGATTTGAGTGTGGTTCGTGCCCTCTCCGATCGGGTGATGGTGATGCAAAAAGGGAAAGTCATGGAAGCGGGTACCCCAGAAGAAATCTTCCATCACCCACAAAACGAGTACACGCGTAACCTGATTGCTGCCTCGTTCGACCTGGCGGAAGAGGAAGTGGCCTAGCCCACGCTGTAACGTCTTTACGCGTTACTCCATCTGATAGACAAAAAATGCGCCAAATTGGCGCATTTTTTAATGGTTTCTATCCACTTAAACGCTGCCCGACGCAACGCCCTCTCGCTAACGCAAGCAGACGTTGGACCGAACAAACCAAGTTAGTGGATTAATCATCCATTTCGGCGATCTTTACCTTCCAGGTGTCTGGGCCAATCTGATGCGCATTTTGTCCTTGTGAGTCGACAGCCACCGTGACTGGCATATCTTCGACGTCAAATTCGTAGATGGCTTCCATTCCCAAATCTTCAAACGCCACTACGCGTGCATGCTTGATCGCTTTCGAGACCAAATAGGCTGCGCCGCCAACCGCCATCAAGTACACGGCTTTGTGGTTCTTGATTGACTCAACCGCCGCCGAGCCACGCTCCGCTTTACCAATCATGCCCATCAAGCCGGTTTCGGCGAGCATCATGTCAGTGAACTTATCCATACGGGTCGACGTGGTAGGGCCTGCGGGGCCAACCACTTCATCACCCACCGCATCAACGGGGCCCACGTAATAGATAAAGCGACCATTAAAATCAACGCCCTCAGGAAGGCCTTCGCCATTGCGTAGCATTTCTTGCAAGCGCTTGTGTGCGGCATCGCGTCCGGTCAGAATCTTGCCTGATAACAGCACGGTTTCACCGGTTTGCCAGCTTTGCACGTCCTCTTTGGTGACCGTGTCGAGGTTGACACGACGTACATTATCACCGACTTCCCAAGTGACTTGCGGCCAGTCGTCCAATTTGGGTGGCGCCAATTCGGCAGGCCCGGTGCCATCAAGTGTAAAATGCACATGGCGTGTGGCAGCACAGTTCGGAATTAAGCACACAGGTTTAGACGCAGCGTGCGTTGGGGCGGTTTTCACTTTTACATCCACCACCGTGGTTAAACCGCCTAGCCCTTGGGCACCGATGCCCAGCTTGTTCACACGATTGAAAATATCGAGGCGCAGCGCTTCATCGGCATTGCTTGGACCACGCTCGATAAGCGCTTGAATATCAATGTGCTCCATCAGTGACTCTTTGGCTAACACCGCGGCTTTTTCTGCCGTGCCGCCAATGCCGATACCCAGCATGCCCGGTGGACACCAACCCGCGCCCATTGCAGGCAAGGTTTTTTCTACCCACTCGGCAACATCATCCGATGGGTTAAGCATCACCATTTTGGTTTTGTTTTCAGAACCACCGCCCTTCGCGGCAATTTGAATATCCACAGTGTCGCCTGGCACCATATCAATGTGCACCACCGCTGGGCTATTATCACGGGTGTTTTGACGTTTGCCTGCCGGATCAGCCACCACAGAGGCACGCAACGGGTTGTCAGGATTGGTGTACGCACGTCGCACCCCTTCATCCACCATTTGCTGCACCGTCATATCGTGGCGGTCCCACTGCACCGCCATCCCCACTTTGACAAAACAGGTCACAATGCCCGTGTCCTGGCAGATCGGGCGCTTGCCCTCGGCCGACATGCGCGAGTTAATCAAAATTTGCGCGATAGCATCTTTCGCCGCTTGGCTTTGCTCCTTGTCGTAGGCTTTTTCAAGGGCTTGAACAAAATCAAGGGGATGGTAGTAAGAGATATATTGCAGGGCATCTGCAACGCTTTCGATCACGTCTTGCTGTTTAATAGTGGTCATCATTGCCTCTGGTGTCATTTGCAGGACCCAAAGCGGGTATCCAGTGTTGGGGAGGCCTTCCCCTCGTTATTATCGTTTGGCTAGGCAGTTTTACTGCTCTGTGATAGAGAAGTCGATGGTTGACAGCAACCTCGCTTCGTCTTTTATTGTTGCTCGTGCCGGAAAAGGCCTAGCTATGATACGCTTAGCGCTATCTGCGCGCCACACGGCGTCTCAACCGTGATCACAAAAAGAAGAATGCAACCACAGAACGCCATGAAGCTCACTACCACGCCAATCGACTACGCCCCGGATCTTGCGTTGACCCTGTTTGATAAGGTCGCTCATCAGCCCTGGGCGATGTTGCTCCACTCGGCCACACGGACGCATCCAGATAGTCGCTTCGATATCCTGGTCGCCGATCCCATCGCCACGGTGACCGCGCGCCACAACCAAGTGACCACGCGATACCCCGATGGGCATACCACCACTGACGATCACGACCCCTTTCACTGGGTCGCACAATTACAAGCACAGCTATTACCAGCGGTTTCTGAAATCGCCCCCTGGCCCTTTACCGGCGGCGCCCTCGGGTATTTTGGTTATGACTTAGGGCGCTGTGTTGAAACCCTACCCACGCGGGCTAAAGACGAGCTCAATGTCCCCGACATGGCGGTTGGTCTCTACGACTGGGCAGTGGTGATTGATCATCACCAGCATCAAGCGGTGGTGATTGCACCGGACAGCGATCAGCGCTGGCAATGGCTCACTCATCAGGCTGCACCGTCCCGCCCATCGTTTGCACTCACCGAACGCTGGCGCGCGAACATGACCGAGACGCAATACCAGCAAAAATTTGCCCAAGTGCAAGCGTATTTACATGCCGGTGATTGCTACCAAATCAACTTGGCTCAACGCTTTTCCGCCTCCTATCAAGGTGACGAGTGGCAAGCCTATCGGAAATTAGCGACCCGTAATGGTGCGCCCTTCTCTGGCTTTATCCGCTTAGCGGACAGTGCCATATTATCCGTGTCACCGGAGCGGTTTCTTTCCGTACATAATCAACAGATTGAAACCAAGCCTATCAAGGGTACGCGCCCTCGCTATACCGACCCGCAACAAGATGCCGACAGCGCTCAAGCACTGAAATCGGCGGAAAAAGATCGTGCTGAAAATTTGATGATTGTCGATTTGCTCAGGAACGATATTGGCCGAGTTGCCTCGCCAGGCTCGGTTTCTGTGCCTAAACTCTTTGATATAGAGAGCTTTCCCGCCGTCCACCATATGGTGAGTACGGTGACGGGTAGGCTCCCTGACGAAAAAACAGGCCTCGATCTGCTTCGCGCGGCGTTTCCCGGTGGCTCAATTACCGGTGCTCCCAAAGTACGCGCCATGGAAATTATTGAAGAGCTTGAGCCACACCGTCGCCATATTTATTGCGGCAGTTTTGCCTACCTCAGTCGCTGTGGCCGGATGGATTCGAGTATTACCATTCGTACCCTGGTCGGCCACCAAGGCCAACTGCATGTGTGGGCCGGTGGCGGTTTGGTCGCTGATAGCGAGGCAGACGCCGAGTATCAAGAAACGCTCGACAAAGTCAGCCGCATCCTCCCCGTGCTGGCAGACGATGATAGCTTGGCTGCCCCTTTAACTGATTTAACGGAGTCACGATGACGCTAATCGCCGAGGAACATGCTTATTTCACGCCAATCCGCTGTACGTTGCGCGCGAAAGCAGCTTCTTGGTCTGCATCCCTGACGCATCCTCAATCCATTTGTGACGAGCCAGGCCGCCCCTTATCGCCTGCGGATGTAACCCGGGCTTTTTCGTTAACCCCGCTAGCGCGCCACGACAGCCGCATTTTGAATCGCGTTCGCCTCTCCCCCAGAATTTTGGGTGGCGCTGACTTTCAACCCGCGGCGGTGCTAATCGGCCTGGTGCCGCGCGAAAACGGGATCCAACTGGTATTAACCCAGCGCGCGAGTCACTTAAAACATCATCCTGGCCAAGTCAGTTTCCCAGGCGGCAAGCGGGAGCCTTCTGACAGAGATAACACCGCCACCGCCACGCGGGAAATGTGGGAAGAAACCGGGATTCGTGTTGCCCCTAAGGCGATTATTGGCCACTTATGCCCACTTCCCACCGTTACTGGCTATTACATTCACCCTGTCCTGGCGTGGGTCGATCCCGAGTACCAGCCTTGTCTGGATGACAACGAAGTCGCCGCCTGCTTTGAAGTACCGTTGGATACTCTCTGTCGTCCGGGGCATATTCGCGAGCAGCCTTTCTTACTCTATGGCCAGTGGCATCCTGTGTGTGCGTTTTATCACCAAGACCGGCTGATTTGGGGCGCCACTGCGCAATTGCTTCGTGCGTTAATCAGCCAACTAACATTGTTTTCCCCCTCGGGTCACCACTCGTCAATCTGCTCATAACCACTCTAATAGTATGGCTTTAGGCGCACATTGATGCATATTTATCCAACAAATATCTATACATCTATGCCTGCATAGTAGAGCAATCCACCTTTCGTTATTGATAGTCATCACATTTTGGTGCAATAGTCTGCGCACCACTTTTCATATAGCGATCTAGCTCTTGGTTTTCTCTGTGGAAATCGCCAGAATTCGCCTTCCCTGATTTCTGTTCCCGACAATGTGAGTAGTATTGTTATGCAAACCACCTCGACGACAGGTACCCGCGCAACGTCGCGCCCGCGCTGGACCAAACAAGATACAACCTGGGCGCTTTCCCTTTTTGGCACCGCGGTTGGCGCGGGTATTCTTTTCCTTCCTATCAACGCAGGCATGAGTGGATTCTGGCCATTAGTGGTCATGACCCTGCTTGTCGGCCCAATGACCTTCTTTGCCCACCGCGGCCTCTCTCGTTTTGTTTTATCTTCTAAAAATGCGGGCAGCGACATTACCGAAGTGGTTGAAGAACACTTTGGTGTTGGCGCGGGTAAATTGATCACCTTGCTGTACTTCTTTGCCATTTATCCGATTGTGCTGATTTATGGCGTGGGGATCACCAACACCGTTGACTCCTTCTTGGTCAACCAGCTGGGCATGGCGTCACCGCCACGTGCGATCCTCTCGCTAGCACTGATCCTCGGCATGATGTCGGTGATGCTACTGGGCGAGAAAATGATGCTGCGCGTAACCCAGTTTTTGGTCTACCCGCTGGTTGGGATCTTGGTCTTTATGTCCATCTACCTGATCCCAGAATGGAACACCGCGGCGCTATCGCAAGTGCCGTCCGCGGGTGACTTTACTATTACCCTGTGGATCTCGATTCCAGTGCTGGTTTTCGCCTTTAACCACAGCCCGGCGATTTCGTCTTTTTCCTTGGCACAGCGCCGTGATCACGGCGACGACGCGGAATACAAGTCTGGCCAGATCCTGATGCGCTCAGCGGCCATGTTGGTCGGTTTCGTGATGCTGTTTGTGTTCTCTTGCGTGCTGTCACTGACGCCAGCGGATTTAGAAGCGGCGAAAGCGGAAAACATTGCGATTCTTTCTTACTTGGCCAACAAACATGAAAGCCCGTTCATTTCCTTCTTGGGTCCATTGGTGGCCTTTGTTGCCATTGTGTCCTCGTTCTTTGGTCACTACCTGGGCGCACGTGAAGGCCTGAACGGCATTGCCACCAAAGCGCTACGCAGCATGGGTAAGCCGGTTGATCGCAAAAAAATCAACGTGTTTACCGTGGTATTCATGATCCTAACCATTTGGCTCGTCGCCACCCTCAATCCAAGCATTTTGGGGATGATTGAATCACTTGGCGGCCCAATCATTGCCACCATCCTGTTTATTATGCCAATGTATGCCGTGAAAAACGTGCCAGCAATGCAGAAATATTCAGGTACAATCAGCAACGCTTTTGTTCTGATTATGGGGCTGGTAGCCATTTCAGCGATTACGTACAGCATGATCTCTTAATCTCCAACGATTCTGAATCAGCCGTCTTGCTTAATCGAACACAGCGCGCGCAGCAGGCGCTATAGGACTGCTGCATTGGGCGCTATGCCCTCCGCATCCATCGATGTTTGCGGCTAACAAGGAGCAGTGAAGGCTGCTCCTTTTCATTATGGCGAGCCTGTGCTTGCCATCACAGTCAATACCATGGACGGATGGCGTAAACACTAAATCCATTGCCCTTAGGGCATTGACTGAGGTAGACACATGATCAGTGTTTTTGACATTTTTAAGATTGGCGTTGGCCCATCCAGTTCTCATACGGTTGGCCCAATGAAAGCGGGCAAGTGCTTTGTTGATGAGCTAACCGCCAGTCAGCGTTTAACCGACGTCGATCGGGTCACGGTTGACGTATACGGCTCATTGTCACTCACCGGTAAAGGCCACCACACCGACATCGCTACCATTATGGGCTTAGCGGGCAACACCCCTGAAACCGTTGATATCGATTCGATCCCCCGCTTTATTAAACGGGTCGAAGAGACAGAGCAATTGCCACTGGGTGAGCAGCAACACGCGGTGGCCTTTCCACGCGACGGAGGGATGAACTTTCATACCTCTAACCTCTCACTGCACGAGAACGGCATGCAAATCCATGCTTGGCAAGGCGATGAGTGTGTACTGAGTAAAACCTATTACTCGATTGGCGGTGGCTTTATTGTTGAAGAAGCCGAGTTTGGTCAGCCTGCCATGCAAGCGGTGCAAGTCCCTTACGACTTCAATAGCGCTGACGGCTTACTGGCACTCACCCAGGAAACTGGCTTTTCCATCAGTGGCTTGGTGATGGCCAACATGCGTAGCATGCACAGCCAAGAAGAAATCGACACCTATTTCGCCAATATTTGGCAAACCATGCAGGCGTGTATGGACCGCGGGATGGAAAACGAAGGCGTGTTACCTGGCCCGCTGCGCGTACCGCGCCGTGCGGCCGCCTTACGTCACCAGTTAAAAACCAGCGAAAAATACAACATTGACCCCATGACAGTGGTCGATTGGGTGAACATGTTTGCCTTTGCCGTTAACGAAGAAAACGCCGCCGGTGGCCGCGTGGTCACTGCCCCGACCAACGGCGCATGTGGCATTATTCCTGCGGTGCTCGCTTACTACGATAAGTTTATCGAGCCGGTTGATAAGCCAACCTACACCCGCTTTTTTGCCGCCTCTGGCGCAATTGGTGGTTTATACAAACAAAACGCCTCCATCTCTGGGGCAGAAGTGGGTTGCCAAGGTGAAGTCGGCGTTGCCTGCTCCATGGCCGCAGCCGGCCTCGCTGAACTGATGGGCGGTAGCCCGCACCAAGTGTGCATGGCGGCTGAAATCGCCATGGAACACAACTTAGGCCTCACTTGCGACCCGGTTGCCGGGCAAGTACAAGTGCCTTGCATTGAGCGTAACGGCATTGCCGCGGTGAAATCCATTAATGCTTCACGCATGGCACTTCAACGTTCGTCCGAGCCGCGTGTATCACTAGATAAAGTGATTGAAACTATGATGGAAACCGGCAAAGACATGAACGCCAAATATCGCGAAACCTCACAAGGCGGATTGGCCGTTAAAGTGATGTGCTAACTCTTCACTATCACGCTTAATCACGTATAAAAAAGCTCGGCCATGTAAGCCGAGCTTTTTTGATCTCAACAATCTATCAGGCGTTTAAGCGGTTTGCGGTGCTAGCGTTGCTTTTTGCTCGCCAACAGGCAACACGGTACGGCCATATTCTTCGTTAAGCACCTGAGCCATCGCGAAGTAAATCGCACTCAAGCCACACACAATGCCCTCAAAGCCTGCAATGGTGCCAATCAGCGCATTGCCGGTAAAATCGCGTGCCGCCAGCAAGAAGAAAAGTACGGTCAAGCTAGCAAAGACAAACTGCTTCGCCAGGCAGTAACGACGTGAACCGATGTACATAAAGCCGGTAAACACACCCCACATCACCAAGTACCAACCCATAAAGCCGGCTGGGCTCGGTTGAGCGATCCCCATTTCTGGCATGACAATTAGCCCTACCAGCGTCAGCCAAAACAGGCCATAAGAAGTGAATGCCGTGGTACCAAAGGTATTGCCCTTTTTGAATTCCATGATGCCGACAATCACTTGTGCCAAGCCACCATAAAAAATGCCCATCGCCAAAATCATGCTATCAATGGGGAAAAAACCCGCATTATGAATGTTCAATAATACCGTGGTCATGCCGAAACCCATCAACCCCAAAGGGGCAGGATTTGCCAGTTTGTTTTCCATCAGAGCCCTACTTCGTATAAAAACAATTTAATATTAAAAATGAGCGCGGATAACGTCAGATAAAAGTGATTATCACGCGCAAAAACGCGGCAATATTACGGTTTACAGGGCAGATGTAAATAGGTTTTAGGGCTTAGCGGCAGGATTAGACAATAAATCCAACAAATCGGATAGCAAACTGGACAAAACGAGGTGATAAATAATAAAAAAGCAGCAAAACGCTGCTTTTTTATCCATCACGTTTAGACACCCTCTTAACGGGTGCTAAACCCTTTGCTGTGCAGAAAGTCTTTCATAAACGGACGCGCTTCTTTTTCTAGCGTCGCGGAGATCTGCTCGCTCCAGCTCATGTCTTTATTGCCGCCCGTGCGGGTTTGATAATACTCACGCACTTGGTTGTCATAGTCGCTTAGCGCCGCCTCATCAATGGCTTGATAGCTGTTTTCGTGCACCAAAAGCTGTGCGGGCAATTTAGGCTTTGTTTCGGGGTCTTGCGCCGGCACACCCAAGCACATACCAAACAAAGGCATCACGTGATTCGGCATCGCCAACAACTCGGCCACCTTTTCCGGCTGGTTGCGCAAGCCGCCGATATATACGCCGCCAAAGCCCATCGACTCCGCGGCCACCATCGCATTTTGCGCCATGATGGCACCATCAATTGCACCGATAAGCGTCTGCTCGGTAAAGCCTAACTTGGCATTCGGGTTGATTTGCTCGTGGCGATGAAAGTCCGCACACCACACCAAAAACTCCGCACAATCAGACACATACGCTTGGTTGCCCGCGTATTCCGCCAGCACGCGTCGCTTTTCTTTGTCCGTCACACGGATAATGCTGGTGCACTGCAAGAAACTTGAGCTGGATGCCGCGCGCGCCGCATCAATAATCTGGGTTAATTGCTCGGGAGAAATGGCATCTTGAGTAAATTTACGAATAGAGCGGTGAGAAAGAAGTGTCTCAATCGTTGGATTCATTGTGCTTCCTTATTTGACGTTGAGCCGTTAAAGAGGGATTGAGAGGTTGTACACCTTTCTACACATGGAAGCAATCACCCTGCTCTGGCGCTTTACTCCCCACCAACCCCAAAAGCTCGCCACCGCACGCGTTGGCACATCTTGGCGCTTATCATCGGTTTTTCCTATTGGTGCGAGAGGGAAATTCATCTTTTCTAACGTTCGCACATCAGGCATAGTAGTGGTATTAACGCTAAAGGAGATGACTATGTTCGTCGTAATTTTTGGCCGCCCTGGCTGCCCATTCTGTGTTCGCGCTAAAGACCTCGCGGAAGAGCTAAAAACAAGCCGTGAAGATTTCAACTACCGCTATGTGGATATCCACGCGGAAGGCATCAGCAAAGCCGACTTAGAAAAAACCGTCGGCAAGCCAGTTGAAACCGTGCCACAAATCTTTGTTGACCAAGCGCACGTTGGCGGCTTTACCGAATTTGAAGCCTACGCCAAAGAAAACCTCGGCCTGTATCAAGAATAAGGCGCCGACAATCTTGCTAAAAAGCCAGCTTCTCGCTGGCTTTTTTGTTTGTAGCCACATTTTCATGCACCATTGGACACAATCATGCTGGTGCACACCGGGTGTTTCAGTCACGTTGACAAATTCTCTGTTAGCGCACAGGTTCATCGCTTGAGCACAAGCGCTGACGCCTAACGCGCTTACCGATAATATCGACTAACTTTTCCGTTGTCAGTCGCCTTTTCAGTAACACATCATGCACACTACCATAACGAGCAGCGCTTACCTCTTCCCCCGTTAACACAATGRTCGACGCTGTCGGCTGTACCTCTTTGATCTGCGGGATTAAGTTCCAACCAACACCGTCGGGTAGGCCAATATCCAGCAAGATCGCATCATACGTGTGTTGCACTATCAACGATTGCGCTTGATCCAGTGTGAGCGCATGATCGATGGTCATATAATCACTGACCATTGCCTGAACGATTCGATGTAAATCTATATCATCTTCAACATGCAAAATTTTTGCATGTGTCGCGTTCAGCAACTGTTGTTGTACCAAGCTGATAAGTTGTTTGTGCTCTATGGGTTTGGCTAACCACTCAATATTTTCAACGTCACCATTGAGCGCTAAACGCCCCTGCTCCATTTTTGCAGACACCACGACGATGGGAATATCAGCCGTTTCAGCATGCTGTCTTATACGGCGAATAATATCGAGCCCATCAATATCAGGCAGCATTAAATCGAGACTGATTAAATCATAATGCTTCGCTTCTAACGCGCTTAACGCTGTCATGCCATCGTAACTGATCTCAACCCGATATCCCGAATCTTCCAGCATGATTCTTAACAGGCTAGCAACGTCGGGATCATCCTCCACGACCAAAATATCATACAAAACACTCGCAGCTGGCCCATTAACAACGCTCGAATCGGTCAGTCTATCCTGAACAGTCGATTTCATTTTCGCCGTTTCATACACAGGTAGCTGAAAGTAAAAACGTGACCCTTTGCCTTCTGTTGATTCAACGTGGATCGTTCCATTCATATTCTCAATGAGTTCACGAGTAATCGCTAACCCCAGCCCCGTGCCGCCTTTTTGACGAGTATCTGTGCTGTCAGCTTGTGCAAACTTCTCAAACAGCTTGGGTAGGAAGTCTTCAGCAATCCCACAACCTTGGTCACTGACACTGACGATAACTTGCTTTTCATTCACTATGGAATCGATGACGACCGTGGCTCCATCAGGCGAGAACTTGATCGCATTAGATAGCAGATTAGCCATGACTTGCTTCAATCTTTGTTTATCTACCCGAACCTCGACATCCGCCGTTTCACTGTTCAAGATAATGTCGACTTGTCGCTCTGCACCGTATGCTTTATTTTCTTCTAAGCATTGCTCAAGGATGGAATCAATAGGTTGAACGTGCATATCAAAATACAACTGGCCGGCCGCTATTTTTTCGATATCGAGTAAATCGTTGATCAACAAGGTTAACCGCTCGCTATTACGATGTGCGGTGTCGAGTATTTTTTGGGCTTTATCAGGGATCTCGCCTAGGCGTCCACTTCGCACCAAACTCAGTGCCCCGGACACCGAGGTGAGTGGCGTGCGTAACTCATGACTAACCGTGGAAATGAACTCATTCTTCATTTGCTCATGGCGTTTACGTTCGGTGATATCTTGAGCAATACCGAGGAAACCGGTAATCGTTTGACGATCGTCGTATATCGCCGTCACTGTCAACGTAACGGGAATATAATGGCCTTGTTTGTGGATGTAACACCATTCACGTGTTTCTGCACCTTCTAACATCGGAATCGCCACGAAGGTATCGAACCCGGTTATCGGACGATTCAACTGGTCCGTTAACGTCTGAGCTCTTTCTTCCACCTCTTCAGGCACATGAAACAGTGCAGGGCTAACTTTATCGACGACCTCTGAGGACTGATAACCAAGTAGTCTTTCAGCGCCGGTGTTGAATAAGGTAATCCCCCCTTTAGTGTCGGTGGCGATAATCGCAACCTCAGTCGAGGCGGCCAATATATTACTTAATAGATCAGACGTTCTCGCCAGTTCTTGGGTGCGATTTTGCACTTCCTCCGTAAGACTCGCCTCAGCTTTCTCCAATTCACGGAAGTTATCGCTAAGCGCATGGCTCATATCTTGCAGTGATGTCGACAAGACAGCATATTCCGCTACTCGGCTGTGAGGCAGCACAACACGCGATTGATAGCGTATTTTTTCAGGTAAATGACGGCTTGCCCTATCGAGTCGTGATAGAGGCTGAATCAGGATTCGGCTCAACGAAAAGGCCGCGAGTATACTCAAAAAAGCAATACCCGATAGCACCGTAAAACTTTGATTACGCATATTTTCAATGTTTTTTATCAGTGGTGCTGCGGGCCGCTCTATAAGTAACGCGGACACGTTGGGCCGGTCTGCTATTGGTAATTGATACTGATAAAAACCCGCTTTCCAGCGGTTAACCAAATTATCCCCCGACGCCGGCAACCAAATAGACAGGTTATCGGCACTGGTTAGCGGCCGGACTCCCCCTGGTAAACCAGAGTGTAAATCACCGACCTGTACTGTCGGTGTTCCCTCGCGACTTAATATCGCCACACCAGACGCACCTTGAGACAGTGACGGCCGTAATGATCTCTTTTGACTATCAAGCGAGCGATCGGGTTGCTGGTTGAGCCGAGCCACGGCACCCTCGGCAACCCGCTTAAGTTCGTCAGCGACCCGTTGCTCGTTTTTTATTATATTATGTTGATTGTTGATAATGATGGGTGTCATCCCCGCGATAAGGGTCAGGCACAACAGGGCATCAAAAAGCAGCGCATGGAGCCGTATCTTTGCCGGTAACCAATTGATAGTGCCATTCTGGAAATACCAAATCAGCAGTTTCACCAATAGCCCTGCAATAAGCGCGTTGAATACGCCGTTCAGCGCTTGCTTCAGAGCAATCATGATAGCGGAACTGGCCTCCATCCCGATGACTATGACGTCGAGTGGCATCAGCACTATCGGACTCACCACTACCCAAAAAGCGAGATCCGCGAGTACCAAGTTTTTTACGCCGCGGCGATACAATAAACTGACTGCAAACGCTTCCAATGTCAGTGCCAGCATCGCGTAAGGGTGACCCCAAAGTATCCAGGTATAAGAACCGCCAGCTAACGCGACGAACACGGCTGGCCATAGCCCGATCAATCTTATGGCCAGCATGACAGCCACCGAGCCAAAGATAAAATGCACACCGAAAAACAAAGGCAAGTTAATCATGTTACCAACGACAGCAATAAGGGCCAGTAACAGCGTTGCCATCACCTGTTTAGCAACTACGCTCATTGTTCAACCTGCAACTGAATAAAAAACAATGCCCCGCCACCCTCAGCATCGCGGTACCCCACATCACCGCCCATTTGCTGACATATCTCCCGCGTAATCGCTAGCCCAAGTCCTGTACCAGCAACCTTGCGATTATCACTGCTGTCAGCCTGACTAAAACGTTGGAACAGTCGGTTTTGAAATTCCTTGTCCACGCCGGATCCGTAATCTCGGATGCTAATTTCAACGTCTTTACGGCTTTTTGTGACGGATACGTCCACCTGCCCTTCCTCAGGGGAGAATTTGATCGCATTGGACAGTAAATTGGTTAATGCTTGAATCAATCTTGCTCCGTCAACATTGACCATCACCGTCGGCCAGTTATTCGGGGTGTGTATTTGTATCGGGTTTTGATGCTGGTAGGATTTAACAGACTCTATCGCGTCATTTAGTAGCGGGCCAAGCTCTTGTTTTTTTAATTGAATGAGCATTTTTCCTGCGACAAGCTTTTCCATATCTAACAAATCGTTTATCAGTAGGCTTAAACGTGTTGCATTCCGTTCAGCCGTATGCAATAGCTGATTCGCCTTCGGCGGTAAATCTCCAGTTGCACCGCCATTCAAGAGCCCTAACGCGCCTTTGATCGACGTTAATGGTGTGCGCAGTTCATGGCTGACGGTGGCAATAAATTCATCTTTCATTTTGTCGAGTTTTTTACGCTCAGTAATGTCTTCGACAAGCGACCAGATCACCTTTCTTCCGTCCAACTCTGTGCTCAGCATGCCTTGTAGACGTACCGGATATCGACTGCCATCTTTGCGGATGTACTCTTTTTCAAACGGCCCATAGCGACCTGTGTTCTGCATACTTGCCAGCGCTTTTTTCTCTTCTGGCTCATATTCTTTGGGCGTGACATCCCAATAACTGAGGGAAACGAACTCTTCGCGCGTATAACCTGTGGGCGCTATGAGGGCATCATTTAAGTCAAGAAATTGTCCAGTTTCAAAATCATTTAACGCAATACCGATCGGAGAGAAGTCAAAAAGACCACGCAACCTTGCCTCGCTCTGTTCTAGAGCCAAGCGTGCTTGGTGATGTTCGTGAACATCCTGCAAATAACCATGCCACAAGACACTGCCGTCAATCATTTTTTCTGGCTGCGCCTCACCCGAAATCCAACGGTACCCCTTTCCTGGACAATCACTCTGGTAGGTCGCTTGCCAATATTCTAACGTGTCTGCCGAATGCTCAATGGATTGCTGGATAGCCTCGATATCACCAGGATGGATACGTTCAAACGCGGGCGTGGCGTCTTCAGCGGCCTGCTCTGGTGTAATGCCGTACAAAGATTCTATTTGAGGGGAGCTATAGGGAAAAATCATCCGTCCATCGGGAAAGCGACGGAATTGGTACAGCGTTCCCGGTAGCAATGCCGCTAACTTGGTCAGCCGTTGCTGGCTCAGATTTTGGGTCAGTACATCAGATAACCAGTTGCCCAATAGACGCAGAAACAGCTTTTCACCATCATTGTAATCTTCCGAACGCGCACGAGAAGACGACACGTTCAATGTGCCCCAAGGGCGACCATAGACATAAATAACCACACCTGCATAACTGCCTAGCGGTGCCGCTTTATAGCACGGGTGTTGGTAGAATTCCGGACGGCAGGTGTCAGCGATAAACTGTTCCGTCACAGATGTACGGGAATTTTCTGACATGAGCAGCTGGCACCAAGTATCTTTTAACGCAAACTGCTGTCCTGCATCAATGACCGAGTCTGGAGGTCCGACTATCCAGTTAACTATATACACATCGTCTTTGGTTTCACTGACAATCGCCAGTTCAGCCCGCAAATACTGCTTGGCTTCTTCCAAAGCATGATTAATTCTATCATCCAAGCTACTATGGCTTGAAAAGGCAATGTCAGTCAGCACCGCTAACGCCTGATGATGCCGCTCCAGCTGCGTCAGGGCATTGCGCTCTCGAGTAATATCGATAATAAACCCTTCAAGCACCTGTGGATGCCTAGGGTCTGTGTCTATACATTTACCTCGTTCTTCTACCCAGCGAAAACCCAGCGTACGATGCCGAACACGGTACTCAATATGCCATCCTTCATTATTGGCCATGGCGTTAGTAACAGCGTCATCAACCAATGAAACATCATCAGGATGAATGAGATCTGCATAACAAACACGTTTATTGTTTATCAGATCGTCGGCGGCATAACCACTGATGGTGTCAACTTGGTTACTGATGTAAAGCATGGTCCAGCTTTTATCTGGCAAACAACGAAACGTGATGCCTGGTATGTTATTAATCAGCGATGCCATTTCATCGTGGCTAGCCTGCAGTTGTTTCTGCAACGCTGTTGACTCACGCCGCTGATAGGTATCGCTCCAAATCAGATCCTCCACCATGCCAGCAAGGTTCTTTAGTTGCGCCACGTTTTCTTCACTAAACTGCCTTGGTTGGTTATCAATTAGGCATAGCGTGCCCAGTCGATAACCCTCGCTGCTGTGAATCGGCATACCCGCATAAAATCGAATATCTGGCGCCCCACAGACAAGTGGATTGTCACAAAAACGCATATCGTCTAGCACGTTTTCAATAATCAATGGTTCACTACCCATAATGGCGTGCCCACAAAAAGAGATATCCCTTGAGGTTTCAAAGGCATCTAACCCCTGACGAGACTTAAAGTATTGTCGCTCACGATCGATCAGTGACACCAGCGTGATAGGCACAGAAAACAAGTCAAGGCATAAGCGAGTAATGCGATCAAAGCGAGGGTCGGCACCACTATTAAGCAACTCGGTTTCGTCTAACGCCTGTTGACGCTGCACTTCGTTGTCTGGAACAGGTGGCGTTCGCATACAAAAGCTCCCGTGTATTCGCGGTTAAGAAGTAATGACTGCTTGTACCACACAATTTCGACCATCATGTTTGGCGCGGTATAAGGCTTTATCAGCGAGTGTCAATAGGGATTCACCTGTTTCTGCCGGAAAACGCTGATTGTCGGCAATACCAGCGGAAAGCGTGCACGAAAAAGGTGTATCATTTGCTTTAAACTTAACCGCTGCAAAGTCTTCGCGTAACTGGTTCACTAGTTTCTCTGCTTGGTRCATATCGCAATCGGGTAATACGAGTGCAAATTCTTCTCCGCCGTAACGGCCAAGCTTATCCGTATTTCTAAAGTGCTGACGTACCAGCGTGCCAATTGCCGCAATCACTTGATCGCCAATAGCATGACCGTAGGTGTCGTTGACGCCTTTAAAATGATCGATATCTAACATGACTACGCTAAAAACTTGCGACCGGCGCTGTGCCAATTGCCATTGCTTTTGCAACGCGTCTTTGATGCTCGCGTGCTTCAATAGACCTGTGAGGCTGTCTTGGTGCTGGGTACGATTGAAAGTCCGAAGGCGCTGGACCCTCCGCTGACAAAGGCTCATCAAAAGCGCTTTATCCACGGGAACCTCAAGAATGGCATCGCCGTCGATCAGCAATGATTGACGACGCAAATCTGCATTAGGGTCGCGAGAAAGGAAAATAATCGGCAGATGCGCCCAGTGTTCTGTCTGCGCCAGCAAAGTGGCCAATTCTGCACCCGTAACCTGAGATAACCAGACGCCAATGAGAATAACTTCAGGGTTGAACTCGCTGATACATTCAAAGGTTTGTTCGGGATTCGACACTACCTCGATGTGCATGTTTGCGTTTTCTAAAACAGATTGGCATTGCGAGACTAAAGCGGCGTCTTGATCAATAATCATAACTCGCCCAGGCTCTTTATCATTGTGCCCGAGCATGTACGCAAACTTGGACGCGAGTGTAGACATGTCCAACGGCTTGGTATAATAACCTGAGCCTCCTGCGCGTAATGCTTGCAGCCTGGCTTTATAACTTTCTTCCGCGCCAATGAAGAAGATTGGACATTTAAAGTCTCGCAGCTTGATTTTCCATACATCCGCTAAATTGGTATCAGGCGCGTCATTCTTAATGGCATGATGGTCAACCAGCATTAAGTCCGGTGCATGACTGGTTAATTGATTTACTTCGTCTGCTTCTTTGACCCAATGCACCTGGAAGCCAAAACGAGCAAACTGGGATCGGGCGTATTCAGCCAAAATATTATCGCGCTCGACCAAGCCGATAACAGGCGCTCCTTCCATGACCGGCTGCTGTATTGTTGTGGTGCTCTGATTTACTGAGAGACTGTCTTTGTTATGCGCTAACTCAAGCGCCTCGATCCAATCATCAGGTAAACTGGCTTGCTGTTCAACTTGAGATAAGCGATTGCCAACTTGTTGCTCGAACTGGCGAGCTGCCTCCCCAAGACTAGGAAAGCCAAATGTTCCTGCCGCGCCTGCTATCGTGTGCAACCCCGCGTGCAACGCTTTTAAGGTTTCCTGATCATCATGGCCTGATACTATCTTTTCATTGATGGCATGGAGCTGTTTAAATTCAGACGACAACCTTTTTGCATACGCCTCTTTAAGCCTTTCTAGTCGCTCATCGGTTTCGTTGTTCTTTTTGTTATCATTCATTGAATTCGTCCCAAAACGCCTTAATTTCGTCAGCCAATGTCATAGGGTCGAAAGGCTTAGAGATAACCTGACTCACGCCTAACGCTTTATAGCGAGCTACCTCTTCCGGATGAACTTTCGCGGTCATAAAAAGAACCAGTACCGAGTCATCAACGAACCCTCGTTCCCGCATCGCAGTGAGAGTTTCGGGTCCATCCATATTCGGCATCATGACGTCGAGCAGTATGAGTTGCGGCTTAAAGCCTTCCACTTCCTGCAAGGCTCGCTCACCAGACTCACAGGTTTTGAGAGTGAGGCCGCCCACATCCTCTAATGCGAGAGTAGCAATTTCGCGTATATCAGGGTCATCCTCGACATATAAAACTTTATCTAAAACAGACATATACATTCCTTGCTCATTCACTCAACGGTGTACAATCACCCGCTCGCTATTATCAGCCAGCTCAGCTTTCTCTTTAAATTTTAGTCAGTTGTAATTTTAGCGTAGTGCATATTGCTAACGTGTGATGAGAGAARTTGATTATTATCGCGTTCCAAACATAGTGCACAGCCCAGAGAACAACACAATCAACAAAGCAGCCAATAAAGACCGATGACAGCCACTACTCATAATGGCTCCAGCGCACTTTCACCATCTGTTCATCCTCGAGGACTTGATAGACCAAGCGATGTTGAATATTAATACGGCGTGAACACCCGCTCACTCAAGCCGCCGCGTTGGCCGTCACCAGTGCAAACGCAGTTTCCAACACCGCTTTGGGCGGTTGCAATAAAAACACCTCATGAACCAACTGGGTTAACTCCTCGACGCTATCGATACTTTTATCGGTAATAAGTTGCCCTGCCGCATCCCAGACCAAAAACTGCTGATTACGAATCAAATAGCGGTGTGAGGCGGTGATCAACGACACCACGAGGTTATTGACGAAAATGGCTTCAGGGTGCTGATGAGAATAGAAGTGCGCCACGTCAAAGTCGGCTTCTACCACATCATAAAGTTCAACCTCGTACAGTGTTAATGGCGGTTGGTCGGGCTCGTGTAATACCACCGTCACCACCTCACCATTGCGCGTGATTTGGTAGTTGTCCTGTCCAATAGTGCAGGTGCTACGGTTAATATTGACTAACCCGCGCGGTGTTTTGTCGCCAAAACCAACGTCCACTAGATAGGTTTCGCCATCGAGCTCAAGCACATTCATGCGGTGGGTGCGTGGATTGGTGGGCTTAACATTAAGCATCACCCGCGCTAGCACACTGCGCACCTTAAACCCCAAATGTTTCAGGGCAAGGTAGGCAATTTTATTGTGCTCAAAGCAATAGCCACCTTGTTGGTTCACCACCAACCGTTCAAACAAGGCATCCGTCTGTAAAGAAAGCGGCTGCCCCGCCATGGCATTAAGGCTAGAAAACGCATACCGCGCCAAGTGCTTTTCAATAAACTCAGTGACCAGTGCCGCGCCCTTCGCCTCACTCAACGCGAGGCGGTGTAAATACTGTTCAATCATGGTTGCTGATGTCATCGTCGACTCCTTATGTGAATGGCACCAGATTAACCCCTCAAGTTAGGTTGAGGTAAAGCCTCACGCAGGATTGCGGCTAAAGGCGGGGCGCAGCAATCCTAATCCTGCCAGAGCAAAGATCCCAGCCACTACTCGCTCGACCCAATGCGCCACTTTTTGGTAGACGTTCATCACGCCGTTGATTGAAAACAACAGGGAGTACATCCCATTCACCAAAAAGCCGACCAACATACAAGTCAGCACCGCCGCGACAAGAAATAGCTCATCGCTGCTTGAGCCCATTCCAACCGACAAAGCCGCCATCTATGCCACCACAGTTTTAGGATTAGAGGAATTTAAAACCACGCCACGAACAAACCATTTTTGGTATAACTCGTTCCCACGCTCCTGCGTGGGAATGTATACGAATTTTGAATCACAGGCAGGGTTCACCATAAAGTCACCGAATCGCACTTGACCCCTGCTCTAACACTAGCGGACAGCGTCACCTTTGGCGAAAAAGCCAGTTCAATGCCCTAGGCAGTATAATGTCATACTGGTTATGGTGCTGTTTGTGTTTGAATAATAGAAAGAGCTAGATATGCATTCCCACGCAGGAGCGTGGGAACGAGAAAAAAGTGTGCACGCCGCCTACCTCTGGTGACGCATTCACACTATCGCCACACCTACTCCCATGGCCTATTGATATTGCTTACTTTGTTTTCGCGGTCTGAGATAGTGTGAATGAGCATCGGCAAAGCGTGCGCTTAATTGGCATGCTTCCCACCGATAGGCTGGTTATCTATCTAGTATTTCCCATTCACGAGCGTGGGAGCGAGAAACTCTAGGAGTCCCTCTGCCTGGCTTGATTGTGCGCGCAGCCAGTCCTTATTAGCTTTCACCTTCCTCTCTGGATCTTAATGCGCCAGCCTCTTCGTCCGAGGCGACTTCTTCTAATTTTTTAGAGCCATCAGGGGCTTCAAGGTTGCCGACGTTACTTAATGCTGTAGCATTAGAGACGCGAGCCTGCTCATTCAACTTGTTAATGCCAGCAATTGAACTCAACTCTTTTTCATTTCGAATTGTTGCGACAGCTTCGCGGCCTTCGAGGAACGCCTGAAGATCATTTTTGATACTGATCAGCTCATTGGGAGCTTCATGCATTTCAAGAATGGTACGAGTGTACTCTAGGTTTTTTTGGCCTACACCAGCATATGTACACGTTACCAAACGAGAAACCATTACCCAAGGAGTTATACTGGAACGTACCAAGGTGTTTTCAGAACGGGTCGAGTCGTGGATCGACATGCCAGTACTCAGCTTGGATTCCGTGAAAGTACCTTCAGCCTTGAAATCGACAAGTAAGGACTCAAAATTAAGCTCTGCAAAAAATACGTGAGCACCATTGGTCAACATTTTGCCAAAGTTACTAATGATCGATGCGACGGCAAGCATTTGAACGATGTAAACAACTGGGCTAACAACGTTGCTACTTAACTCGTCGATTGATGGTTTGTTAGAAGCTGCTGTAAACCACTCTGCAAGCGTAGCAGCTGTAGAGGCAGAGCTGTAGAAAAGTATAGTAGCGAAAATTGCAAGGACTGCACCACTGATTGCGGTTAAGATGCGTATGCTCGTAAAACGACTGCCTAGCTCCATCGGCTTATATACCGGTTGCGTTTCTTGCATCAACGCTCCCTTGAAGGAACCCTTGTCAGCCGATTCCTGTTCAAGAGATGGATCAAGAGCTTCGTAGACACGGTTAGGCACTTCTTTATAGCGTCGGTCAGCCATAACTATATTTTCAAGGTTTGTGAAAATTTCGCGGGGATGCACTGATTCTTGCCAGTTTTCTTTAAGTTCCGACACTTCTGTCTTAGGATCGACTGCTGTAGTACGTGCATATACTAGGTAAAGAAGTAAGCCACACGATAAAGACGCAATAGTAAGTACAAATAGAATCAAACCGGTTGAGCTGATTGACTCGACGCCACTCCACATCAGATTGATTAGTGCTATATCTTCAGCGTCAAGGGTGTCAGTAACTAGGTTTATCCCGTAGCCCAATGTAATCGGGAACACTAGAGACATGATTACTACGCCTACAATAGAGCCAGAACCGGAGACTTCTACCTTTTGGGAACCTGAGCGTTCAATAGGATCAGCTTGACCACTCCATACTGCCATCAAAGCAATCAGCAACACAAACAGGTAAAGCTGCTGGATAACAGCACCAGCCTCTCCAGCAAGACCTGTGACGCAAACAAAGGTAACGATCAGGTATGACAAGACCCATGTTGCAGTCGACAACCATGACTTAACGATACGTTGAGCCAAGTTGCGGATAGGTGCCGGCAGGAAAAGCAATCGCGGAAATATGGAATGAATTAGGCGGGCAACGAGACCTACCGGCTCACTGAATGTTTCGTTCTTACGTCCCATCAGCATTTCGTAAAGAGTTGAGCGCGTGTAGCCGACAATATTGGCTTCCTGGGATGCGGTCTCACGTTCAGATGGCGCGTGGTTATATGCCAGTGATGTTGGCATATTCCGCCCCACAAAAAATCGCAGCGTAGCCATTAAGCCGGAACCCATTGATTTCAGACCGCCACCAAGGATGAATGCACCAGTGCCAACCATTGCCCAAGCGTAAACCATGCTAATTTTTACTTCAGAAACACCCTCATAAATGGCGTAAGCTCCGATTAATGTTTGCAATACCCCCTTAGTTAGTCTTATCAACCCTTCTTTTTTAAACGGGTTTGATATACCCAGCCCCTTAGATCCATAATCAAATGCCATATATTCCTCGGTAAGTTGACTGCTTTACTTGTTTGATTTCAGTTTGCTTCATAATAATGTATTAGCGCACGCTCACTTTCCCAAAACCGTTACACGCGTCTTTTCTTTCTTAACTTTCTGTTATTAAATGATTTTTCGCTTTTGGTGTCTGTCTCTTTCCCGAGAAAGTGTGCATGCCGTCTATCACTGGTAAGGCGTGCACATTATCACTGCACTTACATTTATAATGCATTGATTATATTGCATTTATAGTTTCTTTTACTGAGAAAGCGTGAATGCATGATGACAAAACGTGCATGCCATAGCGGTGCTCGAGGCGGTAAGCTGGTTCTCTATCCAGTATTTCCGCACGCTACCTCCCGCCGGTTTGCGACATCCAACAGGCCCTAAAAAATGTCGATTGTGGCAATAGCCTATCAAATACCTTGTTAGCTTTTCATTCCCTCATGTCTAAAATGTTAGCTAGCGCTAATTCTGTGAGATTGCTTCGAGGATTTGGCCGAGATCTTGCGGGCGTGTTGGTGCGTCTAAAAAGCCAGTCGGGGCTGCCATTTTTTGTGGATGCTTCCAAAAAGCGTGCAACTGGTCTTTTTTTACGCAAAATTAATGATTATTTCACTAAATTTGTACAACAAAGTGTGATTAAGGTTGGTATAATTTTCACCACATTAACCCCCTGCACGCTCTGTCGGACATTTGTGCTGTGAATATAGACGTCAATAACCTCCTGCTCCAAAACGATATTTTACTCCTTTTTGTGGTTCTCGCCCTCGGCCTCGCGGTCGGAAAGATCAAAATTGGTAGTGTGCAACTCGGCGGATCCATCGGCGTGTTGTTTACCGCGATCATTTTTGGCAACGCGGGGTTCACCTTCTCGCCTGATACCCTCAGCATCGGCTTTATGCTGTTTATCTACTGCGTGGGGATTGAGGCGGGGCCTAACTTTTTTGGCGTCTTTTTCCGTGACGGAAAATCATACCTATTGCTTGCCTTAGCGGTGTTACTCAGCGCCATTGGCTTAACCCTGTTCTTTCAAAACCATTTGGGGCTAGATATCAGCATTGCCACCGGGATGATGGCCGGCGCGCTTACCGCCACCCCGGTATTGGTAGGCGCGAAAGATGCGCTTAACTCCGGCTTAACCGGCGCGGAAGGCGAACAACTGGGGATGATGATTGATAACCTCAGTGTCGGCTATGCCATGGCCTACCTCACCGGCCTGGTGAGCTTGATTGTGCTGGCGAAATTGATGCCGAAGTTGCAGCGCCATAACCTTGAGCACTCCGCCCAACAGATTGCGATTGAGCGCGGCTTGGGCAGTGAATCACAGCGTAAGGTCTATTTACCCATTATTCGCGCCTATCGGGTGGGGCCTGAATTGATCGATTGGATTGATGGCCGCAACTTGCGAGAGCTGGGTATTTATCGCCAAACCGGCTGTTATATCGAGCGTATTCGCCGTAACGGCATTTTGGCTAACCCTGATGGGGACGCCATTTTGCAGCAAGGCGACGAGATTGCCTTGGTGGGCTATCCCGACAGCCATGCGCGGCTGGACCCCAGCTTTCGTAACGGTAAAGAAGTGTTTGACCGCGATCTGCTCGACTTGCGTATTGTCGAGGAAGAAATCGTGGTGAAAAATGACAGCGTGGCGCAGAAAAAGCTGTCGGATTTAAACCTGTCGGAATACGGTTGCTTTTTAAACCGAGTGGTGCGCGCTCAGGTTGAGATGCCGATGGACCAAGGAATTATCCTCAACAAAGGCGATGTGCTGCAAATCAGTGGTGAGAAAAGCCGCGTAAAAGGCTTGGCCGACCGCATCGGCTTTATTTCGATTCATAGCCAGATGTCGGATTTGCTCGCCTTTTGCTGCTTCTTTATTTTGGGGCTGGGCTTAGGGATGATCACCCTCACCTTCGGCCAAGTGACCTTTGGCCTGGGTAATGCCGCTGGCTTGCTGTTGGCGGGGATCAGCCTCGGCTTTTTACGTGCCAACCACCCCACTTTCGGCTATGTGCCCCAAGGGGCGCTGAATATGGTGAAAGATCTCGGCCTGATGACCTTTATGGCTGGCATTGGACTGAGTGCCGGTAGCCGGCTGTTTGATTACATCGCGGACATGGGCTTTTCGGTGATCCTGGCCAGCATTGTGATTAGCGTGATCCCCGTGATTATTGCTTATCTGGTGGGGGCCTATGTGCTTAAAATGAACCGCGCGCTCTTGTTTGGCGCAATCATCGGGGCAAGAACCTGTGCGCCGGCGATGGATATGATCAACGAGCATGCTCGCAGCACCATTCCTGCCTTGGGCTATGCGGGCACTTACGCGATTGCCAACGTTATTTTGACCTTGGCCGGCACCTTGATGATTATTTTGGTGTAACGTCACGCCGGAGACGGTCGCTGAGTCAGCCAAAATTCAGTTTATTAAACCTATAATAAAGGCGTCCACCTCGGGCGCTTTTTTGTTTTACAGGGGCTTTTATGCAGGTTCTTATTATTGAAGATGACTCGATTTTAAGTCATCACCTGAACACCGAACTCAGTGAACTCGGCCACCATGTTCGCTGTGCCAGCACTGCCAGCGAAGGGCTTTACTACGCTGACCAATACCCCAATGATATTGCCATTGTTGACCTCGGTTTGCCCGATCAAGATGGCATTAGCCTTATTCGAGATATTCGCGCCAAAGGGCTACGCCTGCCGATTTTGGTCCTCACAGCGCGCGCCAATTGGCAAGATAAAGTCACGGGCTTAGATGCCGGTGCCGATGATTATTTGGTAAAGCCGTTTCAAAAACCGGAACTAGTCGCACGACTAAACGCATTAGTACGCCGCAGTGCGGGTTTTGTGAAGCCCACTATCACCGCTGGCGATATCGAGTTAGATCTGTTGGCGAAATCGGTTACCGTCAATGGCCAAGCACTGGAGCTGACCGCCTTTGAATATGATTTGTTTGAGTACCTGATTCGTCACAGTCGCGAAGTGATCTCTAAACAACGCTTGCTCGATGTGCTGTATCATGACCAAGATGGCGACCCTAACACCATTGAGGTGATGATCAGTCGTCTGCGTAAAAAGCTGATCCAAACCGGACACGACAACCCCATCTCGACTGTGCGTGGCCAAGGCTACCTGTTCGAGATCCAAGCTGAGTAAACCATGAAACTAGGCCAATTTACCCTTTGCCAATGTCGCCCCCGACTGCGCACCCGCGTGCTCGCCACCTCGATTGGCATTATTCTGCTTTTCTCGATCGCGCTCGCGGCCTTGATTAATAAGCTGTATCAGCAAAATTCAATGGCGGCTTACTCGCGCGATCTGGCCTCACAAATTCCGATGGTGATGGCGCAGCTCAGTAAAGACGGGCTGATCCGCGCTGACCAGCTAACCGCTTGGATCCAATCGCTTGACCCGTCCAGCAGCGATTATATGTCGGTGCTATGTACGCCCGATAATCACACGCTGTGGACCTCGCGCGATGTGCAAGCGTTTAATATCGACGATATCTGCACGCTGATCCCTAACGAAGCGAAAAAGCCGCAGTATCTTTCCATTGCTGGTTTTAACGTGGTGGCGCAACGGCTTTCATCAGAAAAACAACCCGGTGATAGCGAGAACCGATTGTTTGTGCTGCGTAACGTGGACAAACAAAAACAACAGTTAGCCGATTTAGAAGCTGAGACGTGGTTTTACATCAGCTTGCTGTTTGTCTCGGCGTCGGCACTGGTGGTTGCCGCGTGTCATTGGAGCTTTTCCCCACTGCGCCGCTTGGCCAAAGAGCTGATCGCAATTACTGAATCACGCCAGCAAACACTAGATAACGACTACCCTGACGAGCTGCAAGATGTCACCCAGGCGCTTAACCGGATGATCACCCAGCGGGAAAAGCAAAAATCCCGTTATCGCCACGCCATGGATGATTTAGCGCACAGCCTTAAAACGCGTTTATCCGCCACCAATGCTCTGCTCGATGATAATCATCTGTCGCGCGAGCAGCTAAATAAGCGGATTTTGGAGCAGGTCAGCCAGATGGATGACATGGTGCAATATCAGCTCAAACGCGCATTGGTGGGCCAATGTGGACTGAAACGCGAAGATAGCCCACTGACCGCACCTATCGATAGCCTGACCGGCATGTTAGATAAAGCCTATCGCGATAAACCGGTAAAAGTGGTGCGAGCGTTTGATGAAAGCGCCTCTTTACCGGTGCACCGCAGTGATTTGATGGAGTTACTCGGTAACTTGCTGGAAAACGCCTACCGGTTTTGCCTTGAAACGGTGCAAATCCGGCTCGACGATCATGGCGAAGTGTGGCAACTGGCGATTGAAGACGATGGCCCCGGAGTACCAGCACAATATCGGGAAAGCATATTCCAGCGCGGGGTGCGTGCCGATCAGCTCAACCCTGGCACCGGCATCGGGTTAGCGGTGTGCGATGAAATCATTGCCAGTTACGATGGCAACATCCACGCCAGCGACTCTCCGCTGCAAGGCGCGGCCTTTGTGCTGACCATTCCCAAGCGCTAAGCCGAACGCTTAGCTTAAGCGCGACGCCAAATAGGCAGGTGCTTTCGCGCTGCCACCAGCAGCAAACAAAAAACGCAGCCCAAAGAGTGGCTGCGTTTTTATTGATAGGTCACCGGTGTGAATGCGTTTGCTCAGTGCCCGGTTTATTCATCTTCTGGGTCGGCAAGCAAGTCGTCTTTGGCTGCCATCATATACTGATACATCGACCAATAGGTCAGGCCTGCCGCGGCATATAGCGCGATGTAACCTAACCATTCAATCCAAGGCGCGCCATGCCAAAGCAGCATGGTCAGGGCGAACATTTGTGAGCCGGTTTTAAATTTCCCCACCCAAGAGACCGCGACGCTGGCACGTTTGCCGATTTCTGCCATCCACTCTCGCAGGGCTGAAATAATCACCTCACGCGCAATCATGGTTGCCGCGGGAATGGTGATCCAAATAGAGGCGTAGTGCTCAACAATCAGCACCATCGCAATTGCCACCATCACTTTGTCGGCGACGGGATCTAAAAAGGCACCAAAACGGGTCGATTGCTTTAAGCGACGCGCTAAATAGCCATCCAGCCAATCGGTGGCGCCAGCAATCACAAAAATCAATGCCGCCGCAAATGGTGCCCAGGCATAAGGCAAATAGTAGGCAATAACAAAGACCGGAATAAGCGCAATGCGCAAAAAGGTCAAAATGGTAGGTATATTTAGACGCATGCTCAGCTTTTTATTTTAGGATTAACTGGGTTATGGTGCCCCATTGCCACTAACCTTGCAATGAGGAATGAATTTTCTCTGCTAATGTGGCACTGATCCCGGGCACCTTGGCGATTTCTTCGACACTGGCGTTTTTCAGCTCTTGAATCCCGCCCAAGTATTTCAGCAAGGCCTGGCGACGTTTGGGGCCCACACCATCAATTTGGGTGAGCACACTTTGCTTGCGTGCTTTGCCCCGTGCCGCGCGGTGTCCGGCAATGGCATGATCGTGGCTCTCATCGCGAATATGCTGAATAAGGTGCAACGCCGGCGAGTCGGCGGGCAGCGAAAACTCCTCGCCCGAGACCTTAATCAAGGTTTCAAGCCCAGGCTTACGGCTGGTCCCTTTAGCCACCCCTAAAATAAGCGGGTTAACCGGCCAATCAGCAATCAGCGGCTCGAGCATCTCCCAAGCACGGCTGAGCTGGCCCTTCCCCCCATCGATTACAATGATATCGGGGATTTTTTCTGGCTCGACTTGTTTGCTATAACGGCGCGTCAGTACCTGCGCCATCGCAGCATAATCATCACCGCCGGTGATCCCTTCAATGTTGTAACGGCGATACTCTTTTTTCAGCGGCCCGTCTTGGTTGAACACCACGCAAGAGGCGACCGTTTTCTCGCCCATGGTGTGGCTGATATCAAAGCACTCCATGCGCTTAACCGGCTCTAAGCCTAAGGTTTCTTGCAGCGCTTGATAACGATTCTGGATGGTCATCCGATGGTTGATTTTGCTGGTCAGGGCGGTGCGCGCATTGGTGTTGGCCAGCTTCAAAAAGCGGGCTCTGGCCCCGCGCGGACGGCTTTGTAGGCGCACATTGCGGCCGGCGATTTCACTCAAGGTAGTTGACAGCCAACCAAGATCATCACCGATATCGTCAGAAATCAAAATATGGCTGGGAATGGTGCGCCCTTCCGCTTGCGCCAAGTAAAACTGGCTGACAAAACTTGAAACCACTTCACCAGGGTCGGTTTCTGCCGGCATCTTAGGAAAGTGGCTACGACTGCCCAGCACGTTACCCTGACGCAAAAAGAGCACATGAATGCACGCTACCCCGTTTTCTAGTGCAAAGCCGATAACGTCGATGTCATCGTCACTGTCTTGCGAAACAAACTGCTGCTCTTGCACACGGCGCAACGCTTGGATTTGGTCGCGGTATTCCGCCGCCTTTTCAAATTGCAGCTCTTGGCTGGCGGTTTCCATCTTGGTCACCAAGCTGTCGATCACTTCGCGGTCTTTGCCTTGTAAAAACATACGGGCAAAATTGACTTGCTCGGCGTAGTCGTCATCACTAATCAGCCCTGGTACACAAGGGCCGGAGCAGCGACCAATTTGATACATTAAGCAAGGACGGCTGCGGTTGGCATACACCGAGTCTTCACACTGGCGAACCGGGAATATTTTCTGCAACAGGTGCAGGCTTTTGCGTACCGCATTGGCATCAGGAAAGGGACCAAAATATTCGCCCTTTTTCTTTTTCGCGCCGCGGTGGATCGCCAGCCGTGGATGCTCGTGAGCACTGAGATAGATATAAGGGTAAGACTTGTCGTCTCGCAGCAATACATTGTATTTAGGGCGGTGCTGCTTGATCAGGTTGTGCTCGAGGATCAGCGCTTCGGTTTCGGTGTGGGTCACCGTCACCTCTACATCGGCGATGTTCCGCACCAAGGCTTTGGTTTTCTCACTGGAAACCTGCACCCGAAAGTAGCTGGCGAGGCGTTTACTGAGATCTTTGGCCTTACCCACATAGATAATTTCACCCGCGGCGTTCATCATGCGATAAACGCCAGGCTGGTGAGGGACGGTTTTTAGAAAGCTTTTCGCATCGAAGGTGTTCGGCACTGCGCGGTCTCGTCCTGGATTACTTCGCGTTACAGGGTTTCGGTGTCGAGCATGCCGTGCCTGATAGCAAGGTGGGTCAATTCCACATCGCCATTAATGCCCAACTTGCTGAATAAGCGATAACGGTAACTGTTCACCGTTTTCGGGCTCAGGCTAAGTTGCTCGGAAATGTCGGTAACCTTTTGCCCTTTGGTGATCATTAGCATGATCTGCAATTCACGCTCTGACAGTTCTTTGAAAGGATTATCTGAAGAGGCAGAGAACTGACTGAGTGCCATTTGCTGGGCAATGTCCGGTGAAATATAACGCTGGCCGCTATTGACCATGCGGATCGCGTTCACCACTTCATCGGCACCGGCGCCTTTGGTCAAATAACCCGCGGCGCCCGCTTGCATTACCTTAGTCGGGAACGGGTTTTCTGTATGGATCGTGAGCACGATAATCTTGGCGTCCGGCGAGTAACGAAGCAACTTGCGTGTCGCCTCTAACCCACCGATACCTGGCATATTCATGTCCATTAGGACAATATCGGCGTGATTTTGCCGGCACCACTTGAGTGCAGCTTCACCGCTGTCGGCTTCCCCTACCACTTTTATGCCACGAACGTCTTCTAAAAGACGTCGAATCCCTGTGCGAACCAGCTCGTGATCATCTACAAGGAACACATTGATCAAACTTGTATCTCCACTTGGTTTGGTTCGCCAACATGCTGCACCAAGGCAACGGTTGGACTTCTCTTACGCATATTACTTGAGTTTTACCACGGATGAAAAGCCAACAACAGAGCGGATGTGGGCAAATGCAAATATTCATACACTAAGCCGCCAAAAAACAGTCAACTTGCCTGAATTATCACCAGTTTGGTGGCGTTAGAGGCAAGTTGACTGCCATAAACCGCGTAAGAACCGCTTTACGTGTCAGTAATTTTTAACACTTGGCGGTACAAATCGCTCACGTTATCAAAGGCCCAAACACAAGTACTTCATTTCTAAATATTCATCGAGTCCCCAATGTGATCCCTCACGGCCAAGGCCCGATTGCTTCACCCCACCAAAGGGCGCGACCGCGGTCGAAATCAGGCCGGTGTTAATCCCCACCATGCCGTATTCCAACGCTTCAGCTACCCGATGCACGCGGCTAATGTCTTTGGCATAAAAGTAAGACGCGAGACCAAATTCGGTATCATTGGCCATGGCGATGGCATCCGCCTCTTCTTCAAAAGAAAATAGCGGGGCCACGGGGCCGAAGGTCTCTTCTTTAGCTATCTGCATCGCTGGGGTCGCGTATTTAATCACCGCCGGTTGGGTGTAGTTTTCTCCCAGCTCTGGGCACGCGCCACCCAGCTCAATCGCAGCGCCTTTTTGCTTGGCATCATCCAGATGGGCATTCACTTTTTCTATTGCCCCTTTGTTAATGAGTGGGCCAATGTCTACACCATCGTCGGTGCCTTTACCCACCTGCAATTGACTCACCGCCTGGATAAACTTTTCTGCAAAGACTTCATACACGCCCGCTTGCACGTAAATGCGGTTAACACAGACACAGGTTTGCCCAGCATTACGAAACTTCGCCGCGATGGCACCTTCAACCGCGGCATCAATATCGGCATCATCAAACACAATGAAAGGCGCATTGCCGCCTAGCTCTAGCGATAGTTTTTTAATGGTTGGGGCGCATTTTTCCATCAGCTGTGCGCCGATTTCGGTGGAGCCGGTAAACGAGAGCTTACGGACGCGTCTGTCGGCGCATAAGGTATCGCCGATGGGGCCCGACGCCCCAGTCACCACGCTGATCACCCCAGCTGGCACCCCAGCTCGTAACGCTAACTCCCCTAACGCCAGTGCCGACAATGGCGTATCGCTTGCGGGCTTCACTACCATGGTACACCCTGCCGCCAGGGCGGCGGCCGCTTTACGGGTGATCATCGCCGCCGGAAAGTTCCACGGGGTAATCGCCGCAGTCACGCCAATCGGCTGCTTGATCACTGAAATACGCTTGTCCGCTTGCTCCGCGGGAATGGTCGCGCCATACACGCGCTTCGCTTCTTCAGCAAACCACTGTAAAAACGACGCCGCATATTGGATCTCTCCCGACGCTTCTTTCAATGGCTTGCCTTGCTCAGCCGTCATGATCGCGGCGAGGTCGTCTTTATGCTCGAGCATCAGCTCGTACCAGCGATATAGCACGTCAGCCCGCGCTTTGGCGGTTAAATCTCGCCACTCGGGTAACGCCGCATCCGCCGCATCAATGGCGCGGCTGGTTTCCTCCGCCCCCATATTGGGTACCGTCGCCAAGTGCTCTCCGTTCGCAGGATTGGTCACTGCGCGGGTTTGTTGGCTATCGGCATCAACCCATTTGCCGTTAATTAAGGCCTGAGATTTGAGTAACGTCTGATCGTGAAGCTGCATAATGGCTCCTTTTTGAGTTCAAAAGCCTGGAGAATTGGCTTGGATCGAGATAGCACCTTGCCAGCTCACCGTTGGCACGGCAAGATAATCACAGAGATTCAATCAGCATAAATCCGTCAACGTCCGTTGTCTGCTCAAATAGGCAACAGAAGAAGCGGAAATAACAAAAGGCTTACCCTCAGGTGCAAACACAGCTGGCCTCTCAAACCGATAAAGGATGCTCTATGCGTATTTTTAGCCAGTTCGACAGCGGGAATATTCGCGTTGTTAACGATGACGACATCAACAACATTCAACTTGCCATTCATAACGACAACCAGTCTGAATTTTATCAGTGGTTTCACTTTCGCTTAGAGGCGCAAGTCAATCAGGCTCACACACTGCATATTCAGCAACTGGCAGGTTCGGCCTACCCTGAAGGCTGGAAAGATTATCAAGCGGTTGCCTCATACGACCGTGATACCTGGTTCCGCGTCCCCACCGAATTTGACGGCGACACCCTAACCATTAAAGTCACGCCGCAACATGGTTCGATGTATTTCGCCTACTTCGCGCCGTATAGCTATGAACGCCACCTGGATTTGATTCACCAAGCGCAGACCTATCCGCAATGTCAGCTAGAAACCCTCGGCCAGACCTTGGACGGGCGCGATATTAGCCTGCTGAAAATCCGCTCAGAGCTCAGTGAGTCTGCGCAACCGAAAACACCGATTTGGCTGATTGCCCGCCAACATCCAGGCGAAACCATGGCGGAATGGTTTATCGAGGGGTTGCTCGACCGATTGCTTGACGACACCGACACCACCGCCCGTGCGCTGTTGGCAAAGGCCAACGTTTACGTGGTGCCGAATATGAACCCCGACGGCAGTGTGCGTGGCCACTTGCGCACCAATGCAGTAGGTGCCAACTTAAACCGCGAATGGCAAGCTCCTACGCTTGAGCGCAGCCCTGAGGTGTATCATGTTCGTGCGCGCATGGAACAAACTGGGGTGAAAATGTGCCTCGATATCCACGGTGATGAGGCGATTCCGTATAACTTTGTTGCCGGTTGCGAGGGGATCCCGTCTTATGACGCGCGCATGGCGGATTTAGAGGACAGATTTAAGCGTGCCTTACTCACCGTGACGCCAGAGTTCCAAGACGAGCACGGCTACGACAAAGACGCCCCCGGTAAAGCCAATCTAACCGTGGGCTCGAACTGGATTGGTGAGCGTTTCAACTGCTTGTCGTACACGGTTGAAATGCCGTTTAAAGATCACAATGACCAACCGGATCCAGACTTTGGCTGGTCACCTGCGCGCAGCCAAGCCTTCGGTCGCGATATGCTCAGTGCCATCCTCAAGGTGGTGGACGCACTCTAGCGCGAAATGCATCAATAGCCAGCAATGAAAGCCGGTGCCTTGTCATCGGCTTTTTCTATTTGAGTGATTGATAAATTCAACTGGGGCGAGCCGAATTATCCACTTATATTAGGCACAAATAATTCAACGAGGAAATACCATGACAATCTTGACCTCACGCTGCCCTCACTGCCAATCCATGAACCGCATTCCAAGCGAGCGGGTGAATGACGCCCCCAAATGCGGCAAGTGTCAGTCTGATGTGCTGGACGGTAAGCCGATTGAAGGTACCAATGATAATTTTAATGCGCTGCTAAATAGCGATGTCCCTGTCGTGGTCGATTTTTGGGCCCCGTGGTGTGGTCCATGCCAAAGCTTCGCGCCTGCCTTTGCGGCAGTGGCCGAGCAAGAAGAAGGCCGCGCACGCTTTGTCAAAATCGATACCGAAGCCCAGCAAGCATTGGCGGCGCAGTATCGTATTCGCAGTATTCCGACCTTGATGGTGTTTAAAAACGGCGAGCGCGTTGACGTACTCAACGGTGCCCTGCCCCAAAATGCCTTTAGTGACTGGCTAAGTCAGCATCTTAGCTAATCGCTAACCACCCTTGCATGATGATCACGCGGCGCTACACTTTTAGCGCCGCGCCTTGTTTTACCGCGCGGATCGCCACATTGGTGTTAATGTCTTTAACCATCGCTAGGGTCTGTAACTGGCGCATAAAAGCTTCATAGTGCGGTAAATCTCGCGTCACCACTTCCAGTAAATAGTCATAAGTCCCTGAGATCACGTGGCCGTTGATTACTTCATCCATTTCCACCAGCGCGTGCTCAAAGGTGACAATCGCCTCTTCTCGGTGATTGCTCAAGCTCACATTGACAAAAAAGGTCATGTTTAGCCCAATCCGCTGGCGGTTGAGCGTGACCTGGTAGGACGCTATCACCCCATCGGCTTCCAACTTTTTGATTCGTCTTGCACAAGGCGAAAACGACAAGCCAACCGCATCGGCAATCTCTGCGGTCGTGCGGCGCGCATCGTCTTGTAACAGCGCCAGAATGGCTTTGTCTTTACTGTCCAAATCGCTTCCTTAGTGATTTTTAACAACAAAAAGATAATTAAAGATGATAAACGCCAACATGATGGCAAATCATCCTTTAATTTGCCACCAATCCCTCTTTTGACGCTGCCACACTAATTGAATCCGTTAACAAGGAAGTGATCAACCATGCCTGCCACCTCTCAACGTTTACTAGGCCTCGCCGCCATGCTTGTCACCGTGACCATTTGGGC
Source organism: Salinivibrio sp. ML323 (assembly GCF_001995745.1). Lineage (NCBI taxonomy): Bacteria > Pseudomonadati > Pseudomonadota > Gammaproteobacteria > Vibrionales > Vibrionaceae > Salinivibrio > Salinivibrio sp. ML323. The sequence continues at coordinate 102,255 of NZ_MUES01000007.1, forward strand.
GAGCCTGTTTATTTCATTGCGTCAGGCCAGCCAGTCGGTGTTAACCAGTGGCGATATTGCCCTACTGCGCTTTTTGCCTGCCGCCCTCCTATTTGGTTGGTTGAGCCGTCACCGTGTGCGCCATATTGTCTCCGTGCCCAAACGTTATCTGTTTGCGATTGCCTTTGGCGCAGGCTTACCGTTTTATCTGCTCGCCGCGACGGGGATGCAGTTTGCCCCTATCGCCGATGGCGCCTCGTTAATTCCCGGGATCTTGCCACTGTTTGTCTCCGCCATTGCTTGGAGCGTTTATGGCGAGTCGCTGTCGGTGGGACGGCGATTAGGCATCGGGCTGATCGTGATCGGCATAGGCGCATTTTTATGGCATTCGCTGTTCTTCTCACCGTGGAGCGTCACCCAAGGCCATTTGATTTTGCTCGCAGCCAGTATCAGCTGGGCATGGTTTACCATTGGCGTACGTGTGACGGGATTGAATGCCGCAGAAGCCGGTGCGGTGCTCGCGATCTCGGCCGTCTTGCTGCTGCCGGTGGGCGCAATCAGTGGCCTTGTCTCGTTTAACCTGCTCCAAGCACCTCTTGGCGAGCTGGGCTATCATGTGCTGGCGCAAGGCTTGGGCGTGGGGATCATCGCCAATTACAGCTATGCTTTTGCCATTCGCCGTTTAGGCGCAGAAATGAGTGCCGCAATAGGCGCATTCACGCCTGTGGTGGCCGCGCTGATCGCCATCCCTGTGTTCTCGGAAACCGTCAGTGCACTTACCGTGGTGGCGATGGCGTTGATTGTATTGGGTGCGATGCTCGCCAGTGAGGGGATAAAGTGGCGTCGCGCACACACAAAAAGCGGCCCGCAGGCCGCTTAATCTGTGATTCGACGTCAAGGCTATCTGGTTATAGATAGTCGCCACGACGCAAAGCATCGATACGTTTTTCTAGCGGTGGGTGAGTCATAAACATCTCACTCAGCGTTTTCTTACCGTTGATGCCAAATGCCATCATTGAGCCTTCCAGCTTCGGCTCATGGCTGACTTTCAAACGCTCCAGCGCGGCAATCATTTTCTGTTTGCCCACCAGCTGCGCCGAGCCTGCATCGGCGTGGAATTCGCGGTGACGACTAAACCACATGGTGAGAATACTCGCCAGAATACCAAACACGATTTCTAGCACGGAGGAAATCAGGAAGTACATCATCCAGTTGCCGCCACCTTCGCCTTCTTCGTCACTGTTCATACCGCTGACCGCACCGGCGATGACACGAGCAATAAAGATCACGAAGGTGTTCACCACCCCTTGCATCAAGGTCATGGTAACCATATCGCCATTGGCAATGTGGCTGATTTCGTGCGCCAACACGGCTTCGGCCTCATCACGGGTCATGTTTTGTAGTAACCCGCTTGAGACCGCGACGACCGAGTCATTGCGTTTTGCCCCAGTGGCAAAGGCGTTGATGTCAGGCGAGTTGTATACCGCCACGGTTGGCATACCAATACCAGCACGTTGAGCTTGCTGACTGACCGTATTCATTAGCCAGTGCTCGGTTTCGTTGCGTGGGTGCTCAATCACTTGTGCCCCCACCGAGCGTAATGCCATGGATTTTGACATTAGCAACGATATCAACGAGCCGCCAAAACCAAATACCGCTGCCAGTACCAGCAATCCAGATAAGCTGCCTGGTTGCATGCCTGTCACGGCATAAATGATATTCAGCACAATGCTAAATACGACCAGTACCGCAAGGTTGGTAGCAAGAAATAATCCTAAGCGTTTCATGGTGTGTCTCCGTCGCTTAAACCCAGTGTTTAGCGCTTATTTGTTGTAATGATAAAAATAGTATGGGCATTAATGATAAAAACAATCCTTTGATGCAATTTGTTACGAATAAATCCCAGTCGTCGCTTATGGCGCCCGCCCCATCCACTCTCTGCGCCGACCAGTTAGTGTGGCACGTTATTTCGATCTGATCTAAACAAATTGTGATACCGCGCAACCTTGTGTTTTTAACAATTTATTCAAATAGTTAACAATTAATGAGGCAGAAAAGCCCAACAAAAAAGACAAAAACCTGCCAATATAGACTTTGGTCGAGTTGTCATCGCGGTTTACTCAGGCTAATTTATGCGCAGCTGTTTAAAACTATGACGCTGATGCACTGCGTAAGACACCGAGTAATGGGCAGTCAGCGGTCATATCAAGCATTAAGTGTACAACCACCGTGAGTGGACAACCTAACCTTAACAACGCAACGCGTTATCAATGGAGTGAGACCATGGCAGAGCAAGAAAACTACCGAGTCGCTATCGACATCTTAACCTGTCATCTCGGCATGAGCTTCGATGAGGCCTGCTCAGAGCTTGGGTTAGCGTCGGATGACGCGTCAGCTGCACGCCAGATGGCCGAGGTTCAGCAAAGCCTAATGGGTGTGCAAGACGACCAAAAGTAATTGTCTACCCGAACTGCCTACCTAAATAGACAAAAAGCCAGCACAGCGCTGGCTTTTTTTGATCGCTATATTCCCACAATATGTTTACAACGGCGTAATATCTAAGTGGATCGCACATTGTGCTGGCGAAGCATCGGCAGCAAACGGCAAGTGCCCGAGACAAGGCGCATCTAAATGCGCATCCAGATAGCGCATCATTTCGTCACTGTGCTGCGCCTTGGGATCAACGGCGTTTGCGACCCATCCGGCTAATTCAAGCCCGCGGGCACGAATGGCCTCTGCAGTGAGCAAAGCATGGTTTAAACAGCCAAGTTTAATCCCCACTACCATGATCACTGGCAGTTGGTGGGCAACCACCCAATCGGCCAGCGTTTCAGTCTCACTCAGTGGCACTTGCCAGCCTCCAGCCCCTTCTACCAATACCGGGCGAGCCTGCTGTTTTAAATGCGCGAGCCCATCACTCAACATCTGGGTATCGATGGGCTTGTTGGCTAACACGGCCGCCCAGTGCGGCGAACACGGCGTTTCTAACAATACTGGGTTGATCGCGGCATACGGCAATGCAATCGCACTGGCGCGCTGTAAAGTGACAGCGTCACTATTTAGTTGGTAATCAGGCGCTAAATCGGCACCAGCGGCAACAGGCTTATAACCCACCGCTTGATAGCCCTTTGCGATAAAAGCGTGCAACAGCGCCGCCGTGGTATAGGTTTTTCCCACTTCGGTGTCGGTGCCGGTAATAAAGTAACTGTCATGCATGATGGTGAATCACTATGTAGCCAATTTGATAGGTCGCCGGTAAGGTGTTGGCGGCGAGTGTAAAACGCTGATACGCCTTTTCTACCGCGCTAAACTGCGCTCTTGTCGCCAGCCCTTGCTGCCCCGCCCCTTGCGGGCGATAGGTGGCACCAATGCCTTTTAAACTTTTCATCACCGCATGGGCATTGGCAAAGGTCAGCTGTTCGCTTTCTTGCAACACGGTTGCGTGCATCAGCCCGGCGCGTTGGGTCGCCTGCTGTAACTCTGAGAAGGAGATAAAGCGGTTCACTCGTGACGTGCCGCATGCTTGTTGCCATGCGCTGTCGAGCTCACACAAGGATCCGGTCAGCAGAGTCGAAACAAGGATTTGCCCGCCGGGTTTGACGACCCGACGCAGCTCCGCCAATGGCACATGCAAATCGTCGCACCATTGCAATGCTAACGAGCTAAATGCCAGATCGACACTGTTATCAGCCAGCGGCAAATGCTCCGCATCAGCTTGTACGCCTAGCATGGCATCGCCGCAGCGCGCTTTTGCCGTTGCAAGCATAGGGGCGCTGAGATCCAGTCCAATCACTGTCTTAGCGTAAATCATCCACTGCTGGGTGAAATAGCCGGTGCCACAGCCGACATCTAAAACGGTGCCGAGGCGGACAGCCTTTTGCTCTGACTCAGCCAATGCCATCAACCGCTGGCCGACACGGCGCTGCAGCGTCGCACTGTCGTCATAATGGGTCGCAGCTCGGCCAAACGCTCGAGCAATCGCTTGTTTATCGGCGACGGTCATGCTGTCACCCCACACGCTTTGTCGCTCGCTAATACCGGCTTCAGCGCCTCAATCAGTGCGGTGATATCTGTTTTTTGATGTTGCGCGGACAGGCTGATCCGCAGACGTGCGGTGTTGGCAGGCACAGTCGGTGGCCGAATCGCTCCTACTCGTATATGGGCTTTCATCAAAGCGTGATTCACCTGCTGTAACGCGGCCAAATCGCCGATAATCAGCGGCTTGATCGGGCTAGGCGTCGCAAGTAGTCGCGGTAAATGCTGCCGATTACCAGCGGGCGGTTCGAAAACAGACGTCGTCTCTAACCAATCGTGGAGCCCTTGCGCTAGCTGTTCAGCATGGGCGCTGAGTGTTTCTCGCCGCCAGTGCTCTGTTCGTGCCAGCCTAATCGCATCCTCAATGAGTGCCGCTTGCACCGGTGGCATAGCCGTCGAGTAGACATAATGGCGAGCGAACTGGCGTAAATAGTCAATGATGGTGGGAGAAGCCAACACTGCCGCGCCGGCGACGCCCAGGGCTTTTCCAAACGTCACGATTAAAATATCCGGCCGCGCGCCACGACTGATACTGCCCTCGCCTTCTTGCCCTAACACGCCAATCCCATGCGCGTCATCCAGAGCCCAGAGCGCCCCCGATTGGTTGGCCATCGCGGCAAGGCTTTCGGTTGGCGATACATCACCATCCATGCTAAATACCCCTTCCGAGACAATCAGCGATGCGGAAGGCTGGGTTTGCTTCGCGAGCAGTTGGCGAAGGTGTGCCATGTCGTTATGACGAAAGCGCCGCTGGGTGGCAGGGCTCAATACGCCAGCCTCAATCAAAGAGGCGTGGTTGAGTTTATCTTGAAACAAGGCATCGTCTTTACCTAACAGCGTAAACAGCAACGCCTGATTGGCGGCAAAACCACTGTTAAACAGTATCGCTTGCGGGTAACCGAGCCAGTCACACAGCTGATCACAAAGGGATTGATGCGCCGCGGTAAAACCGGATACCACCGGCGAGGCCGTTGCACCCACACCCCAGCGTTCAAGGTGCTGCTGCGCCTTTTTGACCAGACGCGGCTCTTGCGCGAGGCCTAAGTAATCATTACCGGCAAAGTTGCGCCATGACTCGGCGACGGCATTGTCACCACTTTGCCGCCATAAGCCTTGTTGCTGGCGTGCAGCCAGTTCGTCCTGATAACGACGGGTCAGCGCTGATGTTGCTTCAGTCATAGAGATTTAGATGCTGGCATCGTAGAACAAATCGCCTTCTTGCGGGCGCGATGCCACTCGCTCAGCCACTTGCTCAAGTAAGTCGTGCTCAGTGACTTGATCGGGCTTTTGGCTGACCGCTTCGCGATTGATACCCAGCTTTTTAAATAGCTGCATGTCCGCGTCTTCGTCTGGGTTTGGTGTGGTCAACAGCTTACAACCGTAGAATATCGAGTTGGCGCCCGCCATAAAGCACAAGGTTTGCATTTGCTCGTTCATGTCTTCGCGTCCGGCAGACAGCCGCACTGCCGATTTGGGCATCATGATCCGCGCCACCGCGATAATGCGGACGAAATCGAACGGGTCGACGTCATCGACGTTCTCAAGCGGTGTGCCTTTCACTTTAACCAGCATGTTGATCGGCACGCTTTCTGGGTGCGCGGGCATATTGGCCAGCTCAACCAACAAACCTGCGCGATCGCGGGCACTTTCGCCCAGGCCAATAATGCCGCCAGAACACACCTTCATTCCCGCGTCTCGCACATTAGATAAGGTATCGAGGCGTTCTTGATATGTCCGCGTGGTAATAATGTTGCCGTAAAACTCGGGCGAGGTATCGAGATTGTGGTTGTAGTAATCCAAACCCGCCTCCGACAAGGTTTTGGCTTGCTCGGCATCCAACATGCCCAGTGTCATGCAGGTTTCCAGCCCTAATTCTTTCACGCCTTGGATCATATCGAGCAAATACGGCATATCGCGTTGCTTGGGGTTTTTCCAGGCGGCCCCCATGCAAAAGCGCGTCGCGCCTGAGGCTTTGGCTTTTTCTGCCGCTTCGAGCACGCGTTCCACTTCCATTAAGCGCTCTTTTTCAACATCGGTGCGATACCGCGCACTTTGCGGGCAATATTTGCAATCTTCTGGACACGCGCCGGTTTTGATCGATAACAGCGTGCTGACTTGCACTTGGTTGGCAGGATGATATTCACGATGCACCTGCTGCGCTTCAAACAGCAAATCCATGAAGGGTTTATCGAACAATGCTTGCACTTCCTGTGCGGTCCAGTTGTGTCTTATTTCCACGCGGTTTTCCCCGTTGTTGTCGTTTTAATGCTTGGCTAGTCTACCCACAGACGTTAACCTGTCAACACAACAAGATTACACTGGTTTACATCTGATTTATTTATGACCATAAACACCCATTTTGACCGTGAACATATCTGGCACCCCTACACTTCAACGCTCGACCCTTTGCCTTGCTTACCTGTCTCACACGCAAGCGGCGCCGAGCTATATCTTGAGGACGGCACCGCTTTGATTGATGGCATGTCGTCATGGTGGGCAGCCATTCACGGCTACAACCACCCTGCTTTGAACGCCGCAGCGCATCAGCAAATCGATAAAATGTCGCATGTGATGTTTGGCGGCCTCACCCACCAGCCCGCGGTATCGCTTTGCGAGCGCTTAGTCACGCATTCACCCGCCCCGCTCACGCAAGTGTTTTTGGCCGATTCAGGATCTGTGTCGGTAGAAGTGGCGCTTAAAATGGCGATGCAATATTGGCAGGGACGCGGCGAGTCGCGCGCACAGTTTTTGACCTTGCGTCATGGCTATCATGGCGACACGTTCGCCGCCATGTCGGTGACGGACCCTGATAATTCGATGCACAAACTCTACAAAGGTTTTTTGCCCCAGCATCATTTTGAGCCCTCCCCACAAAGCCGCTTTGACGGTGAGTGGAACCCTAACGACATACACCCTATGCGCGACGCACTCGCCACCCACCATGGCCAACTGGCCGCGGTGATCTTAGAGCCCATCGTGCAAGGCGCAGGTGGAATGCGCTTTTATCATCCCGAATACCTGCGTCAAGTGCGCGCTCTGTGCGATGAATTTGATGTACTGCTGATTGTGGATGAAATCGCCACCGGATTTGGCCGAACAGGAAAACTATTTGCTTGCGACCACGCGGGGATCAGCCCAGATATACTCTGCGTCGGTAAAGCATTGACTGGTGGCTACATGACCTTGGCCGCCACGCTCACCACCCGCCATGTGGCTGATACCGTCTGCAGCGGTGATGCAGGCTGTTTTATGCACGGTCCCACCTTTATGGGCAACCCACTCGCCTGTGCCGTGGCCTGCGCCAGCATTGATACCTTGCTAGAAAGTGACTGGCCGCAGACGGTCGCGCACATCGAGCAGCAGCTGAAAACTGGCTTAGCGCCTGCTCGCGCGTTGGAATCTGTGGCGGACGTGCGTGTGCTTGGCGCAATTGGCGTGATAGAGCTGACCAAACCGGTGAACCTGGCCGATATTCAGCCCTTGATGACCGCCCAAGGCATTTGGGTTCGCCCGTTCGGCAAACTGGTGTATGTGATGCCACCTTATTGCATCCGCGACGACCAACTTCATCAACTCACTCAAGGCATGATCACCGCAATTAAGCAGTTTTTTGGTGAGTAGATAGGGCGTCAGTCACGATCGTATTGAAGTTAACCATCGATGTCGGAGGCGCCGTGCAACGGGCGCGCCACTTACATCGAGTCATGAGGGTCTCATCGCATTAGCGCTTGTCCGACCTACGCGTACTTTAACGCCGATGGTGCCATTGGCGTAGGTGACACAAGCCCCGGTAATATGTCAACCACTATGCACTATGTCGCCTGGGCGCCTGTCACGATCGATGCCGAATTTAACCCCGATGTCGGAGGCGCGCCACTTACATCGAGTCATGAGGGTCACATCGCACTAGCGCTTGTCCGACCTACGATTGATTCAAGATCTTGAATACAGAGCGCTTCGCTTCTAGCGGCTAGAAACTAAAAGAGCAGCTCGTATTCGTATTGGGGCTCTTGCTCTTTCTGTATTCCGTCAGATGGTGCCATTGGCGACGTTGACTTTTGGGGCGGCAAAACCGCGGAAAATATTGTGAACAGAAAGCAGCGCAAATACGCCCACCACTATACCAAGGTGCCAGGCTTCGCTAACGCCCAAACCCAATAGCGCCATACTCATCAACGCAGAAATAATCATCTGTCCGCCACCGGAGAGCGCAGCGACGGTGCCGGCTTGGTTAGAGTAAGGCTGCATCACCTGCGACTGGGCGCACGGCAGCGCAATCCCGTTGCCAAATACCATAAAGAACTGCCCGATCATCAGCAATAAAGGGTCCATCGGAGTCAGCCATAACCAAACCGCAGAGATGAGCTGCATCATCGGTGCCATCAGTAGCATGCGCTTAGTACCCAAACGCGGGCGAATGCGCGACACTAGCGTACTACCTAGCAATAAGCCACACGTGGGAATAAGCGCCCACAGCGCATATTGATCCGAGGTCATCCCGATGCGCTCTTGCATTAAAAACGGCATCAGCGACACCGTGGTGATCACCAAGGTAAAGTTCAGCCAGCTAATACTGGCGAAATAGAGAAAGTATGGTGTTTTTAGCAGTGCGCCATAACGGCCAAGTATCACCTTCACATTGGGCAAGGGTGAACGCGCGTGCATGCTCTCTTTGAACAGAAAAAACAGCACGCACCACACCAAGCTGGTGTACACCATCAGCAAAATAAAGATCGCCAGCCAGCCTAGATTGTGGTTAACGAACCCGCCAATAACGGGCGCCACGATGGGCGTGAACGACGCCACCATAATCAAATACGACATCGCTTGCGGCAGTTGATCCCCCGAATACGAGTCACGCGTAAAGGCGCGTGAGAGCACGGCACAGCAGCCGGTTCCCATTCCTTGAATACAGCGGCCAATGACCAACCCCGTGAAACTGGCGCTAAAGCTCACCATCACGGTTAAACCAATCAAAGAGAGTAATACACCGGCTAACAATACACGGCGACGACCAAGCGCATCTGAGATAGGCCCATAGATAAACTGTGATGGCCCGAACCCGAGTAGATAGGCAGAGATCAGTAGCTGGACATTGTCCATACTGAGGTTGAAATCACGAGCTATCCAGGGCAAAGACGGGAATACTAAGCCCATGCTGAATTGCCCAATGCTGACGGTCAGGCATGCCAGCAATACGGGCGACCAATTAAATGGGCGACTAGCCGATTGCATCCAATTTCCTATGCGTTTTAGTGATGTGGGGAGGTAGATCTCGCGACCCTAACACAGTGTGGATCAGCGAATCGCTACCATGGTAGCAGCAATAACTGTATGAGTGGTAAACAAATAGTGCCGTTTGGCTATCGGCCAGCATTGCACTGACCGATTATATGGGGTGACGGTGATTTAGAATGCTGGCTCTATGGTGCCATTGAAGGTGTCTTGCAAAAATTGACGTGTTTTGTCGGACTGGAATAACGCGAGTAATCGCTGATACGTCGGGTTATCTTGGTCGTCTTTGCGCGCGGCCACTACCATCACCGCGAGAGGCGCATTTTTGGATTCCAAGAAAATGCCCTGCTCGCTCGGATCAAGCCCTGATGACATCACATAGTTCATAGTGATCGCCGCGGCATCGACATCTTGTAAGCTGCGCGGCAGTTGTGCGGCCTCGACTTCAACAAATTCGAGCTGTTTAGGGTTGGATTGAACGTCCTGAAGCGTGGCTTTAAAGCCAACATTGTCAGCCAAAGTAATCAAACCTGCGTCTTCCAGCAATAACAGCGCGCGACCGGCATTAGTGGGATCATTGGGGATCGCAATTTGTGCGCCATTTGCTAACGCCTCAATATTGTCGACTTTGTCAGAATAAACCCCCATCCGCATTAAGATCGAACGACCAACCGATACTAACTCGCTATCGTGGTTTTGGTTAAAATTATCAAGAAACGGCTGATGCTGATAACTGTTTAAATCCAAGCTGCCATCCGCTAAGCCTGCATTAGGCGAGATATAGTCGGAGAACTCCACGACCTCAACATCAATCCCCTCCTCTTTCGCTTGCTTAGCCACCGACTCAACCACTTGCGCGTGGGGACCTACCGTCGCGCCAATTTTAATCGTTTCATTCTCCTCAGCGCATCCTGAGAGCAATACCGCGACGAGCAGTGACGCGAGACTGACACCAAGTTGTTTTATCTTCATTCCCTTTACCTTTCTTATTGGCCGTTTAGACATCCAGAATGCCACAGCAGCAATCAATGTCAATATGATTAGCGCCATCCAAAGCCTATCTTGATCGCATGCGCCCCACGACGCGTAGTGGGGAGCATGTTGAATCAATAGAAGGAGGCATCAGTATGACTAAGCTGTTTCCTTTGCCCCTGTTTTTGCTACCGGGTGGCAGGGCAAAACTGCGCATTTTTGAACCCCGCTATTTACGCCTCGTCCGAGAGTGCTCTGCAAACCAAGAGGGGTTCGTGCTGGCAATGATGCAGGGAAAACGCCTGTACAAATACGGCACACTGGTCGACATTGTCGATTTTGAAACACTCCCTGACGGCTTATTGGGGATTACGATCGCCGGCCGTCAACGTGTGGAAATTCTATCGACCGATCAAGACGCCGATAAGTTGTGGGTGGGTGACATACGGGCTCTCAATGATTGGCCTCATGATGAGTATTTGGATGATGACCAAGCCGACGATAAAGCGCATATTGCAGCCGGGCTAAAACATGTCTTTGCGGCCCATCCTGAGCACGCAGAGCAATATGAGGCGGCCCCTTTCGACGACTTAACTTGGAGCTGTCAGCGTTGGCTGGAGATATTGCCGCTTTCTAATGCGCAAAAACAATGGTTTATAGCGCAAGAATCGGCAGAAGAAGCGAAACAATTCATCAGTCAGCTTCTTGAAGAGGAAGTCGAGTGATCCAATCACTGCTACTCACGTACTGGTAGCCAAATGGACGGCTACGACAGATAGGACTCAACTATGACTGCGCCACAAACCATGTATACTGAGACCACCATTTCCAGACGGGACACGCGTGCCAACATGACTGACGTGACGAAGGAAGAGTTGTCTGCATTATTATTAAAAGTCTCGGAGAAGCGCGACCGCGCCGCTTTTGAACGTCTTTTCCGGTTTTTTGGTCCCAAGATCCGCTCGTACGGTGCCAAGCACCTTCGCGCTGACGGCCAGGCGATGGAATTGGTACAAGAAACCATGTTAGTGGTGTGGCGCAAAGCCCACTTGTATAACTCGGACAAAGGCGCAGCGACCACGTGGGTGTTCACCATTATGCGTAATATTAGCTTTGATATGTTGCGTAAGGTGCAATCGAACCGGGAAGACAATTTCAGTGATGATATTTGGCCCGTGCTCGAATCCGGCCAGCAGGACAATGAATCGGATGCGGGTGCGCAATATATGATGGATCAAGAGTTGCTGTCGTTCATTGATGAGTTACCCGACGTGCAACAACAAGTGGTAAGAGGCGTTTATCTGAAACAGCTTACCCATCAAGAGTTGTCAGAACAGTTGAACGTGCCGCTGGGCACCGTAAAATCCCGATTGCGTTTAGGTCTGGAAAAGCTCCGCAATCACCTGGAGGTAAAACAATGATTAAATATCACCCATCGACCGATTTACTCGATGCGTTTGCAGCTGGCAAACTGCCCACCTCGATGGCGATTGCGTTGTCAGCGCATGTTGAGCTTTGCCAGGAATGCCAAGCATATGTCGCCGCTGCAGAAGCTTCGCTTGCACAGACCGTGTTCGACGAGGAAGAAACGGCCGCTACTGATTGGGATTGTGCGGCTGAAGACGAAATGCTTGCTGCCATTTTCGAAGATACGGCCGCCAATGATGGTGCCGTCGATGCACAGGCGCCCGTCCGTGCAACACAAATAAGTGTCAGTGACAAAACCTACACACTGCCACGCGCGCTACAACGCTTTAGTGATTCCAACTGGTCATCATTTGGCAAAGTGCAGCGCGCTCGATTGAACCTTGATGAAGGAGCGACACGTGCCAGTTTCCTTCATATTGATGAAGGCGGCTCGGTGCCAGCGCACACCCACAAAGGTTATGAATTAACACTGCTGCTTGACGGTACCTTCGAAGATGAAAGCGGTGAATACGTCCCGGGCGATTTTATCTTGCTCGATAGTCGTCATCACCATACGCCATTCACCCAACAAGGCTGCCTATGCTACACGGTTGCGAATGCGCCGCTCTATTTCACTAAAGGCGTAAGCAAACTACTCAATACCGTGGGACATGCGATTTACTAAAAATTTCTGTGTTAGTTGTTATCCTTCTGGCGGCTGCGAAGCCGCCTTTTTTTATGCTAAAGAGGCAACAGAATGCATGCATTTACTCGGCGAAGCTCCCCGTTATCATCATTAATCTCGCAGCGATAACAGAATAATTACACCTGGTAAACCTTTACTTAATGACAACTCTCCGCCCCAGCCCTACATAACTAGTGCAAAGTAGTAATTTTCTCTTTACATCAGGTGAATCAAACTGGTTTAATTCGTCACTTCTAACGATTCATTAACAGCCATTGATAATAAACACAGTGAAGTGAGAGTCACATGAGTCAAACACAACTCGCCAGTGTCAGCCGAGGCAACTCGTTGGTACTTCAAATCCTTGTCGGTATTCTTGCCGGCGGTGTCCTTGCATACCTGTCTCCTGAGTGGGCAGCGAATGCAGGACTGTTCGGACAACTCTTCGTCAGCGCGTTGAAAGCCGTCGCCCCCATTTTGGTCTTCGTTTTAGTGGCAGCTTCCATTGCTAACCAAAAGCAAGGACAGCGCGCCAACATGCGTCCCATTATTGGTCTATATCTTGTCGGTACGCTGGCTGCCTCACTGACGGCAGTCACCATGAGTTTCTTATTCCCAACAACCTTGGAATTTGCCACCACAGATGCCAGCATCACCCCACCAGAAGGGATTGGCCAGGTATTGAGCACCTTGCTTTTCAATATCGTGGACAATCCAGTCAGTGCATTGATGAACGGTAACTACATCGGGATCCTCGCTTGGGCGATCGGTTTGGGGATTGCTTTGCACCACGCATCAAATGAAACCAAGCGCGTATTTTCCGACGTGTCAGAAGGCGTGTCGATGATCGTGCGCTTTGTGATCCGTTTTGCGCCTTTGGGTATCTTCGGTTTGGTCGCCAGCACACTGGCTAAAAGTGGCTTTGATGCCCTAGCAGGTTATATGCACCTTCTCGGTGTGCTATTGGGTAGCATGTTCACCATCGCATTGGTGGTTAACCCAGCGATTGTGTACTTCAAAACAGGTCAAAACCCCTACCCACTGGTTTTAAAATGCCTACGTGAAAGTGGCATAACCGCCTTCTTTACCCGTAGTTCAGCCGCTAACATCCCGGTGAATATGCAACTGTGCCGCCGTCTTGAGTTGGATGAAGACACCTACTCGGTTTCGATTCCACTGGGTGCAACCATTAACATGGGCGGTGCGGCGATCACCATTACCGTATTGACGCTGGCAGCAGTTCACACTTTGGGTATTGAGGTGGATATCGCCACCGCGGTGCTACTGAGTATTGTCGCGGCAGTATCAGCCTGTGGTGCATCTGGTGTGGCCGGCGGCTCATTGCTGTTGATCCCACTGGCCTGTAACTTGTTCGGGATCCCACAAGAGATTGCCATGCAGGTGGTAGGGATTGGCTTTACCATTGGCGTCTTGCAAGATTCCGCGGAAACCGGCCTCAACAGCTCAACCGATGTGGTATTTACCGCAGCCGCTTGCATGGCTGAAGAAAGAAAAAATAGTTAACGTCGCTATTTAAAGAAACACTTTCACAAAAGCAGGTGCGAATCACCTGCTTTTTTTATCTCTGATAGACAGGACAAAGCCATCATTCAGGTTAGTTTTTCAGCGTTGCCAGGCGTCATAGCACTGAAACGACGACCCCTATCCTTCCAGCACTTTCATCAGCAAATTGCCATCGTACATGGCTTGTTTGACCATCGCTGCGCCAGGCATGGTGGCTTGGGTATAAAAATAGCTCTCTTCCAACAACAGGTGCTTACTATATAACGGGATGGTTTGGGTCTTTAAACACTCCATAATCGCGGGATAAAGCACGCTCTTGGCACGATTAAACTCTCCGCCAAAGAGTATTTTTTCTGGATTGAATAAATTCACTACAATCGCGATAGCCGTACCCAGGTGATGCCCCAACTCAGTGATCACCTGATGCGCGAGCCCATCGCCTGCCACCGCCGCGTCGCAAATGCCGTCTATGGTTAATGGTTGACACTGTAACTGGCTCGCGTGCCCCTCATCCAGTAGCGTCTGTACCTGTTCATACACGGCAGAGAGACTGGCGACCGTCTCAAGGCAACCATAGTTACCGCAAAAACAGCGTTTGCCGAAAGGCTTAATCTGGATGTGGCCCAACTCGCCCACATTGCCAATACGCCCTTGAAGGACTTTACCCTCGAGTATGATGCCGGCACCGACCCCATTATGAACAGCCACCAACACTGCACTATCGGATTCTTTCGCGTTGCCAAATAACTTCTCTGCCAACGCCCACGAGCGCGTATCGTTACCGACAAATACTGGCAGCCCCGTCTCACGGTGTAACACTGGCCCCAGCGGCATATGATCAACCTCAAAGTACGGCATCTGGATCACTGTGCCTTGCGCGCTGTTCACCAATCCAGGGAGCGAGACCGCAATACTGGTCACGCGATCGACCGTCTCTTGGTGGCGTGAGAAAAAGGCTTTTACGTATTCAACCACCGTGGAAAGCAAGGCATCCTGCGCCATGACATCAATTTCATGGCGTTCTTGAATAAGGATTTCACTACTCAGTGAGTGCAGTGCCATGGTGAGATAACCACGCCCTAGTCGCATGGATAAGAATTGCCAGCCCTCATTGTCCAGCACCAAGCCGACAGCGGGCCGGCCACGCATGCTGGTACCCTGTATTTGTGTTTCTTTGACCAAGTGCGCGTCCATCAACTCTCGAACAATTTTGGTAATACTGGCGGGTGCTAATTGACTGCGTTTCGACAGTTCGATCCGAGAAATCGGGGCAAAACGGTCGATTAAATTATAAATCGTGCCCGCATTTTTACGCTTAATGTGGTCGATATGTCCCGGCTGCCCAATAATCATGCCTTGTCCTATAACTGCTTGGCTATGGTGATACCCCTGATATCACCTATCTCCGTGAATTTTTTTACTTCGCGAACTAATTGTGAAGCAGCAAGCTGCTACCCCGTGATGTGGGTCACTTTAGATCGATGAAATCGCGTACAAACTCACAAAACCCGCTTAAACAGTAACGCTGTTCAAAGGCTAATCACGCGTGAAAAAACAAGATCTCAGCCGTATTCATTGGCATAATGTGGCGCTTTACATCGACCGCTACCAACCATCATGTACCGAGTTAACGAAATATTTGAAACCATTCAGGGCGAAGGCACGTTTACAGGGGTTCCCTCTGTCTTTGTTCGCTTGCAAGGTTGTCCTGTCGGTTGCGCCTGGTGCGATACCAAGCAAACTTGGGAAACCGATGAAAAAGATCGGAAAGATAAGATTTTCATCATTGATAAGTCTGAAGACTCTCCCGCTTGGTGCTGGCTCAGCGCTGATGCGATTACCGCCGACATTCTAAGCCGCTATCACGCGCGTCATATTGTGATTACCGGTGGTGAGCCTTGCCTTTACGATTTAAAACCGTTAACCCATGCGCTAGAAGCCGCTGGCTGCCAATGCCAAATAGAAACGAGTGGTACTTATCCGATTGAAGCGTCGGCTAATACCTGGGTCACTGTGTCTCCGAAAATCAATATGCGAGGGAAGTTGCCAGTGCTGAAAGAGGCAATGGCGCGGGCAAATGAAGTGAAACACCCGGTCGGAACAGAGAAAGATATTGATCAGCTTGATGCGCTACTCACCACCTGCCCGCCGCCTGATACGGCGACCATTGCGTTACAGCCCGTGAGTCAAAAAACGCGCGCGACCCAGCTGTGCATTGATACCTGCATTCAGCGAGGCTGGCGGCTATCGATACAAACACATAAGTATCTGGCGATTGCCTGAGCATCGATGGTAAACACCCCTCTCATCATGACCGCACACCGGACGCGCTATACGGCGTTCTAGCGCGACCAAGGTGCCGCACGCTAACCAAGTATCACACTTGATATGGAGAGCAACGGCCTAGGTCGCCGCCGCTCAGATCCGTGACTCGTGCAACGCCACGCGCCTTAGTCACCGTAATAGGTACAGCCGGCTGTGCAGGTCTCTTTGACCATGACTTTACTGAGTAACGGTAAATCTGGCTTAACCTGTTGCCAAATCCACTTTGCGAGTACTTCGCTGGTCGGATTCTCCAGCCCTTCAATCTCATTGAGATAATAATGGTCAAGGCGGTTATAGATAGGCTTAAACGCCGCTTTGATTTCCGCAAAATCAATTACCCAGCCTGTGTGAGGATCCACCTCACCTTCTACATACAAACGCACGATAAAAGAGTGTCCATGTAGACGACCACACTTGTGTCCCTCAGGGACATTAGGAAGGTGGTGTGCCGCTTCAAAGGTGAACTCTTTAAACAACTCGGTGGTCATTTTATCTCTTCCAACAACAATACGAGGCCGCATGCTACTCAAATTAGCCGGATGACTCAATCGCATTTACTCGCCAAAATGTTATCCCAGCTTTTAGGGCATCAACAGCTCTCAACCGCCGGCATGTCTTATTTTTAGGACTAATTACGTCGATGAAATCACACATTTTATATGGGAACGCCCCCACTCGCGCACTCTAGGTTTAACATAGTGACTACAAGCTATAATTGATAAATCTATAAATTAATAGAAAATGGTTGACTCATGCGCATGACCCTTGCGAGCAAAATCCTTCTTGCTCTTTTTCTTGTTTTCGCTCTGGTGCTCGTCACGTCTTTGGCCTACCAATCTCATCAGCAAAAAGCACTGATGACATCGATTGTTAGTCAGCAAACGCTCGATAAAGCCTCTAACTATTTTGATAGCCTTAACATGTTGATGTTGACGGGCACCATCAGCCAACGAAATACCTTACGCGAAAAAATGCTTTCTCATGAAGGCATTGAAGAGGCACGTGTCATTCGCGCAGAGGCGATCACCCGCTTTTTCGGTCCAGGCAACCCTGAACAAGCCCCAAAAGATGACATTGACCAACGTGCGCTTGACGGTGAGACCATTGTCGAAACCTTTAACTCTGGATCCGGTGAGGGGCTGGTCGTGGCACTGCCGATGAAAGCCAGCAGTGATTATCGCGGCACCAACTGCCTGCAATGCCATGTTGCCGAAGAAGGAACAGTGCTAGGGGTGATTCGCCTGGAATACGACCTCGAGCCGCTTTACGGCACCATTGATAAAGAAATGCTTATTACTGCCGGGATCATGGGCAGTATTGCCGTGTTGGGTTTTCTGATCTCATTAACTGTGATCCGCCGTTGGGTGGTGTCTCCGCWGAAGCGGGTCTCTGCGTTTATGAAACGTACCAGCCATGATAAGAATCTGGCCGAGCGTCTCAACGATACCCGTGGCGATGAAATTGGTGAGCTATGTGATAGTTGTGACCAGCTACTTGATAACTTCTCTGCCAGCTTGCAACAAGTTCAACGCACCTCTGAAACGCTGTCAGCCGAGGCCATGAACTTGATTCGTGTGTCCAGCCATACTGATCAGTTAGCCGATAGCCAACGTCATGAAACCAATGATATGTCATCGGCGATCGATAATGTTCAACAGCATCAGCATGATATTCAAAACCGCACCCAAGAGGCGGCGCAACTGAGTGAGTCAGCCGCCACCAGTGCCAATCAAGGCAGTGACCTTGCCAATGTTGCCGCCAATGATATTCGCAAATTAGTCGAAGATATTAGCCAGGTACGCAGCCAAATTTTGGATGTAAACCAACAAAGCCAGCAAGTGACCACCATTTTAGGCGTGATTCGTGAAATTGCCGAACAAACCAACTTGCTCGCGTTAAATGCGGCAATCGAAGCGGCACGTGCTGGCGAACAAGGCCGCGGTTTTGCGGTCGTCGCCGAAGAAGTGCGTAACCTTGCTAGCCGCAGTCATGATGCCACTGGAGAAATCCAGACTATTATCGAGAACCTGTGTGCAGGTAGCGAAGCCTCGGCACAAGCAGTGGAAGCGACCAGTGACAGTGCTAATCAGCGCGGCGAAACTGTCATGGCGCTCTCTGAGGCGCTAGGCAACATCGCCGATCAAGTCACTACGGTGAATAACAACGCGGACGACATTAGCCAGCAAAGCGAGCACCAAGCGCAAATGACCGATGCCCTCCTCTCTCAAGTGGGTCGAATCCAAAGCCACGCGAATGACACCGCCAGCAATGCGAATGAAGTCAAAGCGATTAGCGCGAATCTTGAGCAACTGGTTGAGCAGTTAGAAGGATTAATTGGCCAATTTAAGCTCTCAGACTCGCCTAAGTCTTGAAGCTATACAGGATACAGGTAAACTTGCTAGCCTAACTTGCAAAATCAATGATGCGGTCATCACTGAATGGCCGTATTACCCTAAACGGAGATAGAAGCGAATTATGACATACGCGCCTGTAGTAGACGTCCTGCGCGGCAAGGCGGCAGTCGACACTGAAGTGACTGTGCGTGGATGGGTCCGGTCACGCCGAGATTCCAAAGCCGGTATTTCTTTCCTTGCCATTTACGATGGTTCTTGTTTTGACCCTATTCAGGCCGTGGTCCCTAATGAGCTGGATAATTATCAGCAAGACGTTCTTCGCTTGACCGCTGGTTGCTCGGTCGAAGTCACGGGTAACGTGGTCGAGTCGCCAGGAAAAGGCCAAGCCTATGAGCTGCAAGCCACAGCCGTGAAAGTCGTCGGTTGGGTAGACGACCCTGATACCTATCCGATGGCGAAAACACGTCATTCTATCGAATACTTGCGTGAAGTGGCCCATTTGCGCCCACGCTCAAACGTGATTGGTGCGGTGGCGCGCGTTCGCCACACCTTGTCACAAGCGATCCATCGCTTTTTCCATGAGCAAGGCTACTACTGGATGTCTGCGCCATTGATCACCGCCTCAGACTGTGAAGGTGCTGGCGAGATGTTCCGCGTCTCTAGCTTGGACTTGGCGAATGTGCCCAAAACCGAACAAGGCGACGTCGACTTTGACCAAGACTTTTTCGGCAAAGAAGCCTTCTTGACTGTATCCGGCCAGCTAAACGCCGAAACCTATGCCTGTGCGTTGAGCAAAGTCTACACCTTCGGCCCAACCTTCCGTGCTGAAAACTCAAACACCAGCCGTCACTTGGCGGAGTTTTGGATGGTCGAGCCGGAAGTGGCGTTTGCCGATCTGGATGATTCAGCGGCCCTCGCAGAAGCCATGCTCAAGTACGTGTTCAAAGCGGTGCTTGAAGAGCGCCAAGACGACATGAAATTCTTTGAGCAACGCATTAACAAAGACGTACTCACGCGTCTAGAAAAGTTCGTTAATGCAGATTTTGCCCAAGTGGATTACACCGATGCGGTCACCATCTTGCAAAACAGCGGCCAAACTTTTGAGTTCCCAGTAGAATGGGGAATCGATTTAGCCTCTGAGCACGAGCGCTATCTTGCAGAAGAGCACTTTAATGCCCCGGTGGTCGTTAAAAACTACCCGAAAGATATTAAAGCCTTCTACATGCGCATGAACGATGACGGCAAAACCGTTGCCGCGATGGACGTGCTAGCACCAGGCATTGGCGAAATTATCGGTGGTTCTCAGCGTGAAGAGCGTCTTGATGTGCTTGACCAACGCCTAGAAGAAATGGGTCTTGAGAAAGAAGATTTCTGGTGGTACCGCGATCTTCGTCGCTACGGCACTGTCCCTCATTCAGGCTTTGGCTTGGGCTTTGAGCGTCTCGTTTCCTACGTGACAGGGATGAGCAATATTCGCGATGTGATCCCGTTCCCTCGCTCACCACGCAATGCCAACTTCTAAATAAACTCGCGATTCAAAAGGCTGCATGTTGCAGCCTTTTTCTTGTGTTTTGACTACGTAAGTCGCGCTTTTACAGCATAAACCGATACCGAACGCACAACTGGCCGCTTGTCCTCCGGTTTCTATTGTTCTCGACAAGTGTTATAAAAAAGCCAGTTTGACTTTCATTCATCATAACCATGGACGACACCAATGTTTGAGAAAATCTCTGCCGCTCCCGCTGATCCTATTCTAGGACTGACTGAAGAATATAAAGCTGACCCACGTGAAGACAAAATCAATCTCGGGGTGGGCGTCTACAAAAACGAGCACGGTGAGACACCGGTACTCCCTTCTGTTAAAAAAGCCGAAGCACTACTTCTCGACAGAGAAAACACCAAGTCTTACTTAAGCATTCCCGGCACGGCCGAATATGGCCTCGCGGTGCAACAACTGCTGTTTGGTGAGCAAGCTGACGTGATCAACGACAAACGCGCACATACCGCACACTCTCCAGGTGGCACCGGCGCGCTTCGCTTGGCTGGTGAGTTTATTAAACGTCATCTTGGCGAGGTGACAGTGTGGATCAGCAATCCAACCTGGGCCAACCACAAAGGCGTTTTTACGGCTGCTGGCCTCCCTCTTGCTGAGTACAGCTATTATGACGCGGCCAAGAATGATAAAGATTTCGAGGCAATGGTCGCTGATCTCGAGCAGGCAAACGCAGGTGATGTTGTGCTGCTCCACGGTTGCTGCCATAACCCAACAGGCATCGACCCTACCGAGCAAGAGTGGCAAGCCCTCGCTGAGCTATGTCAGCGTAAAGGCCTATTGCCGATGTTCGACTTTGCCTATCAAGGTTTCGCCACTGGTGTCGAAGAAGATGCCGCCGGCTTACGCATTTTTACCAAGGTGTGTCCCGAGCTGCTTATCGCCAGTTCGTTCTCGAAAAACTTTGGCTTGTATAACGAACGAGTGGGTGCATTCACGCTCGTTGGCCGTAACCAAGAAGAAGCCACCAAGGCCTTTAGTCAGGTGAAAACCATCGCTCGCGTTATCTACTCTAATCCACCTGCTCATGGTGCCGCCGTCGTCACCACCATCTTGAATGACGCGACGCTCAAAGCGCAGTGGTTGCAAGAGCTGGCGGACATGCGCGATCGCATCAAAACCATGCGTACCGAGTTTGTCAAAACATTGAAAGCGCAAGGCGTGTCGCGTGACTTTAGCTTTATCGAGCAGCAAAACGGCATGTTCTCGTTCTCTGGGCTCAATAAAGACCAAGTCAATGCATTAAAAGCTGATCATGGCGTGTATATCGTCGGCTCAGGCCGTTTAAATGTGGCAGGCATGACGCACACTAACATGGTGCCACTTTGCACTGCCATCGCAAAGGTTTTAGACTAGGCACCGCTGTCTTAAAACTGAAACAAAGGGCCGCAAGGCCCTTTTTTTTATGGGCCACGCCCAGAAAGAAACAATTTATTAACACAATTATTAATAAAAATCTCCAGCCACTACACTAATACCAATAAGGCTTTTAATTGACTGTGACCAAAAAAGATAAAGACTATGAGCAATAATGAAGTTGTATTTGGTGACGATGAGCGCCTCGTCTCGACCACTGATAAGCGCGGGGTGATTACCTACTGTAATCCTGAGTTTATTCGCATCGCTGGCTACGATGAAGAAGAACTCACAGGTGCGCCTCACAATATTATTCGTCACGCCGATATGCCCAAAGCGGCATTTGCAGATATGTGGCGCGCCTTAAAAGCCAACCAACCTTGGCGCGGCATAGTTAAAAACCGTTGTAAAAACGGCGATTACTATTGGGTAGACGCCTATGTCACTCCCATTTATGAGCACGGCCAAGTCACTGGCTATCAGTCCGTCAGGGTGAAGCCTGATCCGGCCGTCAAACATCGCGCCGCACAAGCTTACCAAGCTCTGTGCCGGGCCGAGAAAAATGGTAAATCCATGAAGCAGTTATCGGTTGCCGATATTCCTGCGGCGTTGAAGTACACATTCATGGGGTTGGGATTGGTCGCCGCCCCTGTGTCGCTTATTTTCGATAACGCCATATCGGGCTGGGATATTGCAGGTGCCATTGCGATGCCTTTAGTGCTCGGTACCCTCTTTCGTGATGAGCTGTTCACCTTGCCTACTCTCGCGCGTGGCATACAGGACAATTACGACAGTATCAGCCGTTATATCTACTCGGGGACCGGGCTTAGCTCTGTGGTTGATTATAAAGTGAAAATGCTCAACGCCCGCATTCGCACCATTCTTGGGCGCATGCTCGATGCTTCACTGTCACTGAATCAATTTTCAGATGAGTTGAGCGCATTATCAACACGCGTGTCCGATGCCATCAATAAACAAAGCCATCAGATTTCCTCGATTGCCGGTAACATTGATCATGCCTCTGAATCGGCGAACAAGGTATCTGATAACGCCCAGCAAAGTGTTGAGCGACTGCAATCAGTCCAGCAGCAAAGCAAAGAAACCGAGGCCTTGTTACAACAAACGGGCGAGCAGCTAAAAACGCTCTCTCAACAATCGGAAAATTCGCTCACCGCGACGCAACAGCTGTCTGCCACCGCCGAGCGTGTGACCGAGTCAATGAGTGAGATCAGTGGGATTGCCGAGCAGACGAATTTGCTGGCGCTGAATGCGGCGATTGAAGCGGCACGCGCCGGAGAACAGGGCCGAGGCTTTGCGGTTGTTGCCGATGAAGTGCGGGCGCTTTCCAGTCGGACGCAAACGGCCACAGAGCAAATTCAGTCATCGATTCAAGAAATGCACGACACCATTTCGCATTGGCAAACCCAAATTCACGAAAGCCACGAACAAACGCAAGCGTGTGTTGATACCACCGATCACAGCATTGCGAGCCTAAACTCGGTCAGAAATGCCATCGCAGATGTGGTGGACCGTACGAATGAAACGCATCACTCTGCCCAAGCGCAATTAGAGAGCTTCACAGCCATTAGCCAAGAGATCCATGATATCGAATCGGTTTCTCAGCAAAACCTCAACGAGGTTAACGACGTTTCCGAGGCAAGTAGCCAGCTGCGAGATAAAGTGCGCCAGTTCCACGATATTGCTCGGCAATTTGAGTAAACGGCCAACGTCTCCACGTTAAATGTACTAAAAAAGCCCCAACCTGTTTCCAGATCGGGGCTTTTTATCTCTATGTTGGCCGTTATTGAATGCCGTGCAAAAACTCAGCCCGTGTTGCGGCGTTCTTTTTGAACAACCCACCCAGTGCGGTGGTGGTTGTCTCACTGTTGGCATCCATCACACCGCGAGATTTGACGCAATAATGTGTCGCTTCGATACGTACCGCTACATCCTCGGTTTCTAGTAATGTTTGCAATGCCACCAGTACCTGGCGGGTCAGTCGCTCTTGCACTTGTGGCCGTTGGGAGAAGAAACGTACGATCCGGTTGATCTTCGACAGGCCAAGTACCTTATTATTGGGGAGATACGCCACCGTCGCTCGGCCATCAATGGTGACCAAATGGTGCTCACAGGTGCTGGTGACCGAGATGTCTTTGACGCGCACCATCTCATCACAACCCATCTTGTTATCAATCATGGTGACTTTGGGAAATTGCGAATAATCCAAGCCTGAGAAAATCTCATCAACATACATCTTGGCAATGCGAGCCGGTGTCTCGGCCAAGCTATCATCGGTGAGGTCTAAATCGATCGACTGCAGGATTTCACGCATGTGAAACTCAATTTTTTCTTTTCGTTCTTCAGAAGACATCGCGGATTTAGCCGTCATTGGGGTTTCAATACCGCGAGCAATCAACGCTTCCTGAACTTTTTTTGCAGCATCGCTCAATGCCATGATGGATTCCTTTTTGGGTCTGCCCTAGCCGTTCTTTTACTTACACACTGTGGCCAGTGTCGGATCAGTGCTGTCACTAAATAGAAGCATAACGTTAATATCTAAAAAATACACCTCGTGGATGCTGTGGTTTTACTGTCTGGCGTCTAAGTGGACAAGTGCGCGGGCGAAATTGTCAAGGAAAGTGAACACATTCGCTGAAAAGTCATATCATTACCTGCCGCGGATCACCTCTCGATGGTGTCGCTTTTTTCTTATCCCATTCTATCAGTGAAACTCAATTGTCATTTTTTCTTGATAATCTCCCCTATAACTTGCCTCAGTCTTGGATCGCAGGCGAGCCATAATCAGACAGACAAAAATGTGGCTGTCATGCGCCAGCGATAAAACGAGATTTCAATAATAATAAGACACGCGATGGTATATCTTGCCCCCTCTACCGGGGGCTTTTTTTATCGCCTAGCAAAAAAGACACTGGCTTGACATAAACTCACACTTTTATTGGCATACTTGTTACTAACTTGGCTACGCTTGAATTGAAACCCACTGTTAGTGACTAAGGAGTCATTATGAAAAAACACGTGTTGATGGCAGTCATGCTCGCTGCCGGGGTGACCGCTTGTAGTAACGGTCAGTATGCCGGAGGCGATAATGGCAGCGTGACAAGCTCTGGTGTTGCACAGCAATGGCAACTGACCATGGTCGATCAACAAGCTATCAGTGCGGAAGGAACCCCAACGCTTACCATTAATAAGGATATGGGCGTAAGCGGCTTTAGTGGCTGCAATCGCTATTTTGGTAACGCTGAACTGAAGAGTCACCGCTTTAAAGTGGCGCCAATGGCAAGTACCAAAATGGCTTGCTCATCGAGTGCGATGGAGCTCGAACAAACCATGAGTCAGGTGCTAAGCCAATGGAGTGAGGCAACCATGCGAGGTAACAGTCTCGTGCTTAGCAACGAGGCCCATACCTTAGTGTTCACCGCGGTTAACACACAAAAACCAGACGACGATCCCTTGCTTAAAAGCCCGGCCGTTAGCGACCGTTTCAACAAGGGTGAAGAGTACTAACGCCGAATCAGTGTATAAAAACTTAACAGACGTAAGAGCGGTGCATGTGTACCGCTCTGATTTTCATGGATCAATACTTTTGTTATCCTGATTGGACGCGCTGATTTCCATCCAGTGCCACCCAGTATCATTATCCGCTTTTGCACGGGTCAACCCAATTTCCCCATACGCATGTAATCGCGAAGCCATCATCTCTTTTTGATCGCTCACCGTTACCCCGCCAACAAACACCCTGACACGATCTTCCGGCTCTCCTTCAAACGCCACCTGTAATCGGTTAACGGCCGCGACACATTCTTCCGCCAACCGCTCTGCCCCCTCCGTCCGCGGTAAAATGGCCACAAACTGGCTACCGGTAAACCGACACACCAGATCACCAGGCCGCTTTAGCATCTCATCCAGTACCTGTGCAATTTGTCGAATCAATTGATCTCCGGCCATTCGGCCATATTGTTTGTTGTAATTAGAAAGATGCTGGACCTCTACCACCATCAGGCTCAGCGACGTATCATCGCGAAGCGCGCGTTGTATTTCACGCTCTAACTCTTGCTCAAACTGGGTACGGTTGTATAGTCCGGTGAGGCCATCACACTTAGTCATTGATTCGAGTCGACTATTGGCTTCTTTCAATGCGTGCGTTTTTTGATCAACTTGTACCTGAACACTGTAGGCGCGAGACTGCAGGCGATAAAGCAGGTAGCAAATGAGCAAAAATATGCCACTGCCAATGAGAAACGTCCAAAGCGGCACCCAACTTTGTCTTGCCTGCATATACCTAACGGTCGGGTAGCCAATCAGCTCCCATTCGCGTCCCGCAAAGAAGATAGGATTCGCGGGCTGTTGCGCGAGTGAATCTTTCATCTGTGCTAATTCTACTCGCTGTGTATGAAGCACTTGGCGATGATTCGGATCGGTGGAATCAATCAAGGTATAATTAATCCCGTCATTAATGACCGTATCTATCGCCAAGTTGACCAAGGTATTGACATCAATCACCGCCACCAGAAAGCCGCGCAAATCTCGCGTGTCTTCCCCACCTAACTGTTCTGGATCCAATAAAATCGGCATGATCAATAAAAAGCCGCGCACATTGCCGTAGGCGCGCTCAATAGTGGTCGCTGGCGTGGCGACAGGGACGCCGGTATTAAAACTGGTCTTGAGGGCCTGACGAGTCACCGGCGTGGAGCCAAGATCGAAACCGATCACCGCGGCCTCATTATTCTCACCGGAGGTGAACCTGAGCGGGAAGTACATATCACGCCGTTGCGCGGGTATCAGTTGGTTGTTTTCATCCAACTCGACAATATTAAACTGTGAAGACGTGGCACCTCTTTCTTCCATTCCTTGAACGTAATGGCGGCGCTGGTGGTGCATCACAATGTCCACCCACTCTATCGATTTAAAGCTGGGGTGGCGTGTCAGTACACCGGACGTGAGCGGTTGAAAATTACGCGCATCTAATCGATGCCCCGCGTCAAAATGATTCTTGACGGCATAGAGCAATTCAAGGCCAAGATTCACCTCTCGCGCTAACGCCATTGCGGCGTTGTTCACGTCTTTATGCAGCTCTTTGCGAATCGCCTCTTGCTCTTTTTGATACAGCAAGTGAGCGGTTAAGGCTGCAAACCCCACGCCAATCAGTGCGGTTAATACAATTACGCTCCATGCTCGTCGCGGCATCAGGGTCGTCCTTATAGCGTGTATTCCACGTGATAAAACAGAGAGTTCACTGACTCTCTCCCTTAATAAGCGTAGTGGGCAGAACAATAAACGATCAAATTTTTAACAAAACAACGGGGTCTGTCTACGAAGGGATGAAAGAAGAGTTAGAGTGCGACTCACCGTCTATGCAGTGAGCCGCAGGTTAGACGCTATTTAAGCCTTAATTGATTGGTAAGCGGGTCGTACTCACAACCAATATCATCAAACTTATTTTGCAATTGATCGTGGTCGAGATCTAAATGCGCCATCAGTGCTTCTAAGCTATCACACTCAAGGCGCAGTCTTTCATTGACAATGCCATAGAAGATAGCACCATCTAATCGGCTGATGTTGTGGATATCCATACCCTCTCCTTGCACTGAAGACCGCACCTTGAGTATAGATCCGAGGCGAAAAAGTGCCTAATTAAGCCATGACGAGTCGCGTCAGACTGATATTCGCCAATAGCATAAATCCAAAGCCCACGCTCACGCGCCAAAACACAGGCGATGTTTGCTTCAGTAGGTGCCAAATCTGTGCCGCCACCCCGAGCAAACCTAGGCCGGCACCCGCCATGATGGCGTTGATGTCAGTTGTTGCCGATGGGCTGAGTGCAGACAACAGCGCGGCCAATACCATCCCCCCCATAAAGGCCACTACACTGATTAGAGGGAGCAAACGATCAAAAGCTTGCAGTCGCGAGCGCGCACGCACTAACAAACTGTGGCCAAGGCTCGCCCCGAGAATCACCAGTTGCAAGGCTCCCATCATTAACATTCCGCCACCGTGCGCGGCGAGTATGACAATCCATGCAACAAAACCCAATAAATTTGCGACATGAAGCAAAGGAATGGGACCGGAGTGACGCGTTTTACCTGTTTTTGATCGAAAAGCAAAAATCCCTAACAACAAAAAGGGTAAACTGGCGAACAACGTAAATGGAACTAATATCAACCACGCAAAAACAGGCACCCAGAAAGCGTGATGGAACCGACCCCGTTGGCCTGGGCATATTTCCCCTTTTAATAACGCCAGCGAGAGCACCAGCTGTACCCCTAGAACTGCCGAGGCAACCGCAGGAGCGAGTAACGTATACATAATGAAGAGCACCTTACGTATCTCAATAAAAAATAGTCAATTATTCGTTTTATTGCATTAAAAAGTTGGCTAGATCACATTGAATGCAAGAAACACAGTCAAAATAAACAACAAACTGGCATGTTTACACGCTTATACCAACCTTTATGACAGAAAAAAATAACATGACCGCGCAGCATGATAGTACCAAAGCGGCGGACGCAACTGGAACCTTTGCACAGACGGGAACCACAATGGGTGCAATGATGAGTGAAACCTTAGGCCATATTGTCTACAAGCTGCAAATATCATTCCTTGAGCTGTGGAGTGCTAAAAAGCACGCAAACAGCTTTAATAATACACGCAGCACCTATCTGCGCAGCCGATTGTGCGTGTTGTGTTACGTATGGGCCGCTCTGACCATTGCGTGGTCACCCGCTGATTTTTTATTTCTCGCTGACAAAATGGCCGCGGCGCAGCTCTCGCTGCAACGCCTTTTGTTAGCGGGTATGCTTATTACCATTGGTTACGCGGTCAATCGCGCTAATAATCTCAAATCAGCAAAACTTGGCTTGATCGCCATGGTACTCGCTACCAACGCCTTCTATTTATCCGCCAGCCACACTTTAGGCTTTCCCACCGACAACGCGGCATTCTCTTACAGCTACACCTTGCTGCCCATTATTCAGATTGTCATGCTGACCATCTTCCCGCTCACAATGCGGGAAAGCCTACTCTTGATGTCGATAACCCTGATTTGCCACTTATGGGTTGATTCGTTCAGTGCCACCATGACCAGCCCAGACAATATCGCTTCGTATTGGCTACAAACCGTCATTGCCTTCATGGTGGTATGGTCACAGCTTTCTCAACTCCACATGATTTTGCGCCTATACCGGCAAGCGACGCTCGACCCGTTAACAGGCATTTATAATCGCCGGATGCTATTACAGCTGGCTATGCGCGCGCTGGCCGTTAGTGAAGAGAGGCACTCGCCATTCTCCGTCTTACTGCTTGATTTAGATAAGTTCAAGCGGATTAATGACAAGTGGGGGCACTACGCAGGCGATGTGGTATTGCAATCATTTACTCGCACCGTACAAGAACGTTTGAGAAAGGCCGATATTTTCGGTCGATTTGGTGGCGAGGAATTTATTGTCTTCCTACCTAAATGTAATGGTGAGGTCACCGCGCAAATCGCCGAACGTTTGCTGGGGGAAATTCGAGAAATGGATGTCTATATCGATGAAAGCCATACCCCGTTGAAAGTCACTGCGTCGATAGGCCTCTCCACGCTGCAACCGGGCGACACGCTTTCATCCTTGATAGAGCGCGCCGACAGTGCTCTCTACCAAGCAAAAGCCGAAGGGAGAGACTGTATACGCACCTATCAGCCAAGCAAACAAACGGGGTTTGACGCCAGAAACTCTGTCAGCCGTGACAATATCGACATGCCGACCGAAACATCGCTGTAGCGAAGCGATCGGTCGCAAAGGAGCCAATATTGGCTGCCAGCAGGCAACGCAGTTATCGCAATCCGCTCTCTGAGAAGGGCGTCGGACGACGCCCTGTTCGCTGCACCGAGTTAAAGCTCAGGGTGCCACAACATGCGCGTGGCGCTGGCTTTCTCGACGACGGCGCATAACACGGGAAAGGCCAAATACCAGTCCCAATAAAACCGTGATAAGCACTAAGGCCGCAATCACCACACCTGGCCATGCATAGTGTTGCCAAGCCGCGATGAGATAAAACCCACCAAGGCTGCCACCAACATAATAATGCACTAAATACAAAGCCGTTGCCGTTGCTTTACCCTGTGCGGCTTGGCGACTGACCCACCCATAAGCGAGTGAGTGAGTAAAGAACGCGCCACCACTCACAATCAATAGCCCCACCACCATCCAAAGCACCTGACTGCTCAAGGTCACCAACACCCCCAGCATAGCGACACAAGTACCAAAAGCCATGCCTTTGATGGCGCCGAAATGCAGCACCCAACGCCCACTCAAACGCGATGTCACTGTACCGGCGAGGTAACAAACAAACACTGAAGACACGAGACTGACGGGTAACTGGTAAGGCGCAGCCACCAAACGAAACGCTATCACCGAAAACAAATTCACGAATAACGCAAAGTTCACCCCACCTATAAGCATCGCCAGCCACAACTTGGGTGTGCGAAGATGCGTGAGCACCCCGCGAGAATGGACAAGTAAAGAGGTATTACCAGGCGAAAAATAACGCTGACGCGGTAAAAGTTTACTCACGATGGCCACGCCTACCAAGGAGAAAACGGTCATCGCCATCACCGCGCCATGCCATCCCCACCAATCTGTCATCATCCCACCGAACACACGACCCGAGATCCCGCCTAGAGAGTTCGCACTGATATAGCTGCCCACGGCAATCGCGAGCGCCTCCGGTGAGAACTCTTCCGCCATATACGCCACGGCGACCGCGGCAAACCCACCTAGGGCAATACCAACCAACGCGCGTAAACCGACGATGATCCAAAAAGAAGAGCTAGTGGCGATAATAAGGCCAATCACAGGAAGCATCCAAAGGCTCACCAGCATCACGGGGCGCCGACCGACTCGCTCCGACAGCACGGCCCAAGGCACCAGTGAAAAAGAAAGGCCCAACGTGGTAGCCGCAAGTAGCCAATTCGCCCGTGTTTCGCTGATCCCATCAGTCGCGGCAAAGACAGGTAGCATAGGTTGAAACAGATAAAGATTACAAAAAATCAAAAAGGAGCCGAATGCGAGTGCAAACGCGGTCAATCGATAACGTGGTGAGCCAAGCTCTATCATGAAAACCTCACCGTCAGGCTAAGATGTGATCATGCTAACAACGGTCCTATGATTAATAAAATATATTAAATATATCTTC
>NZ_MUES01000008.1:0-99580 GCF_001995745.1 Salinivibrio sp. ML323
TAAAGATAGTTATTAAAAATCTTTACGTCAAGATAAATGTGTGGGTGTTTTTATTGAAGAAGACTGAGGGGAGCCAATGGAGATAGCGATCCGGCAGGGATGGCCGCTTGAGCAAGCACAAAACGTCGCTGAGTTGTATGAGCAGGCGTTTGGGATGAAGTTCGCACGGGCAATCCCTAATCAGGCAGCGCGCGTAGCGGTATTGTCTCAGTGTTTTGTCCCAAACTTTTCGTTTGCCGCTATGCAAAACGGCAAGGTGGTGGGGTTGGCTGGGTTTCAAACTCAAACCGGCGCACTGACACAGGGCATGGACGCGAAACAGTTGATCGATAGTTTGGGGGTCATCAAAGGAGCTTGGGCCTGCGCGATATTGGCGCTGTTTGAGCGTAAAGCGGCACCCAATGAATTGGTGATGGATGGCATTGCTGTTGATAGCGCTGTGCGCGGGCAGGGGATTGGCTCCCAATTGTTGGATGCTATTATGGATTGTGCCCAAGCGCATGGCTTTGAAAGCGTTCGATTAGATGTCATTAATAGCAACCCCAGAGCCCGCAAGCTTTATCAAGCCAAGGGCTTTGTCGCTACCAAAGAAGAGCGTTTTCCTCACCTAAAATGGTTAGTCGGCTTTTCAGGCGCCACCACCATGGTCAAGGCGCTGAACTAAAACAACACGAGAGACAAGGATGTTTATTTCTCAATATCAATGAGATAGCCTAGTTCTATTATAGGACTTGGAACAAGCACATGGAATTAGTCGTCCCCGCATTCAATTATCAAGCAGCCTTTACACGCTTTTATGATGATTTTGTTCAGTTTGACCCCGACAATGCCGATTACTATCGGTCGGGGAAAGACGATTTCCCCACTTACGTGACGCGGTTAACGGATGAGTCATTGGGTAAAAACCTTTATAAAGGATATGTGCCGTGTAGTCATTTCTGGCTGCTTGATGCTGAGCAACAAATCATTGGCGCGATTCGGATCCGTCATCACATCAATACGCCATTTCTAACCCAAGAAGCTGGACACATTGGCTACGACATTGCGCCATCATATCGTGGGCGCGGATGTGGCAAGCAAATGTTAGCCTTAGCACTGCCCAAGGCGAGAGAGCTGGGGATCACTCGCGCTCTAATTACCGCGAATGAAGGCAATATGGCATCGCGCAAAGTAATTGAAGCTAATGGCGGCACGTTGGAAAACATCATCAATGGTGAAGTGTTCAATGAACCATTGGCGCGGTACTGGGTGGACATTAATGGATGTTTCCCGCGCGTGGACCAACTGGACAGTGACCGTCTCTTGCTGGTGGCGCCCAATATGACCCATCAGCCTTTCATTTTAGAAGCCGTGTTGGAAAGCCAGCACACCCTTGCGCCTTTTATGGATTGGCTGCCGCACGCGTTGACCGAATCGAGCTCGATTGAAAACACCCAACAAGCGATTGACGACTTCGACATGTTTATTAATGAGCTACGCTACTCGATTTTTGAAAAATCGACGGGGCAACTGGTGGGTGTGATCAGTCTAATGATCCGTAATATCGCGATTCCTTATTTTGAAATAGGCTATTGGCTGCGGAGCTCCAAAGAAGGCCTTGGCTATACGAGTGAAGCGGTGCGAACGCTAGAGCAGTACGCGTTTAATGACCTTAATGCCAAGCGTGTCGAAATCAAAACCGCCTACGAAAACACCCGCAGCCGCGCGGTAGCCGAGCGTTGTGGGTATCATCAAGAAGCGATGCTTACCAACGACCGTATCCTACCTAGCGGCACGATTTCTAGTACTGTGGTATACGCCAAAGTGGCGGCATGTGAAGCCGAGGAGAAATGATGATCCCAGTGAATACCTCTGTGGTTTCTGGCGTGGCGCTCTCTCGTATTGAGGGAGAAATAAAAATGCTGCTGATGAAGCGAGTGAAAGGTGGCTTCTGGTGCCATGTTGCGGGCTCGATTGAAGCGGGTGAGACCGGAGTGGACGCCATCGTCCGTGAGTTTAGCGAAGAGACCCAGATTACGGTGGCTGACTTGTATAACGCGCAGTTTTTGGAGCAGTTTTACGAAGCGTCAGTGAATGTGATCGAGCTTATCCCTGTGTTTGTGGTGATGTGTGATGATAACCAAGCCATCACGCTTAATGATGAACACACCGAGTTTCGCTGGTGCTCACTCGATGAAGCAAAAGCCTTGGCGCCGTATCCAAATCAGCATGCGGTATACGACCATGTGTGGGCTTATTTTGTTGACCGGCCCATCAACCCGTTATATCGCGTCAACTTACCTAACCGTCAGGAATGAATGATGAGCATGGAACGCTTTTTTACTCAAGATGGCATCATATTGCATAATGACACGGTTTCCTAGGTGCCAGCTAAACCTTGATTATAAGCTGGCGCGCTACCGGTGTTGATCTCGCCTTTTTTTCATCGTCACGTAAAGTAGCGCTTTTATTGGCTAGCGAGGCTAGTCGTGTACGTTGTGCGCCCAACCAAAACGTGAGAACGAGTATGCAAGAACAACCGAATAACCCACTTCACGGACTTAGCTTACAAACCATTTTAACGCGACTGGTAGAACACTATAGCTGGTCCGGTCTTTATCAGCGTATTCGTGTGAATTGCTTTCATAATGACCCATCTATTAAATCATCGCTTAAATTTTTGCGCAAAACGCAGTGGGCGCGAGATAAGGTCGAAGCCTTGTATATTGATACCTTTTGCTAAGGATAAAATACACGGATTGGTTATCAAGCGGGTTCATGGTAAATGATTGATTTTAAATAACTGTCGTTAAGGTGTCGGGGCGCTGTCGTGGTAATGTCGCCCCCATTTTGCATAGTGTCGATAGGGAAGAGCACAAAGGAGCAAGGATGAACGTGAAAGCACTCAGAGTTCAAAAAGGGTGGTCGCAAGACCAATTAGCACAATTTAGTGGGCTCAGTGTTCGAACGATTCAACGTATCGAGCGCGGCCACAAACCCGGATTGGAGTCGCTGAAATCGTTGGCTGCTGTGTTTGATATCGACATTACTGATTTGCAAAAGGAGACAGACATGCAGGCAGATACTTCAATGAGTCCAGAGGAAAGAGCGATTACCAAGCGCGTCCGCGCCCTCGGCGGGTTTTATTCTCATTTGACGCGCTATGTGGTCGTGCTAGCGATTTTGTTTATTATCAACTGGCTAACCACTCCAGACTATTACTGGGCTTGGTGGGTCGCATTGGGATGGGGGATTGCCGTGGTCAGCCACGGTGTCAGTGCTCTGGGCATTGTCGATCTCTTTGGTGATAAGTGGGAAAAACGTCAGATAGAGAAGCGACTGAACGCGCGGTCAAAGCGTTAACCTCTGCCCGATAACGCCGAGCGAATGTGCCTCGGCGTTTTTGTTTCTCACCAACTAACAGACATGTTTACTGAGAGGCCGCTTGTCGCTGCTGGAAGCGCGTTGCATGCTCAACTAATCCCTTAAACAGCGCACGCTGACAGCCAAGATAAAGCAAAAATTCCGGATGCCACTGTACGCCCAGTGTATAGGGGCGGTTGGGTGATTCAATGGCTTGTACAATACCATCTAAATCACGTGCGCTTACCGTTAAATCCTCGCCTAACGCGTTAATTGCTTGGTTGTGCAGGCTGTTTATTTTGCGTCTGCCTTGCCCCAACCGTTGCTGGATATGGCCGTTAACATCACGCAATATACACAAGGTTTTCATCGGTAATATTGTCCAGCGATGAGAGGTTTTCTTGCGCTGTTCGCGTAAGCTTTGGTGCAAGGTGCCGCCTAAGCAAATGTTGAGAAGTTGCGCACCACGGCAAATGCCCAAAAGCGGCTTTTGACTGGTTAACGCGCTTTTGATTACTGCGCTCTCTAGTTCATCACGTTCGGGATCGTAGTTGGGTTTCACTTCGGGCTCGGCGGCGTACAGCACAGGCTCGACATCGTGCCCGCCGGTAATCACTACGCCATGATAGGCGTCTGGGTCCAGCGCGGTACCGGGGTGTAGTTGTAACGGCTTGCCACCATAGAGTTTGACGGCCGCGGCAACAAAAAAACGTGGCAGCCTTGCGCCTTTGTTGGGGCCGGTTATTGCGATGACGGGTTTATCCATACATTGTGCACCTTTTCCGCCCAGTTATTCACGATACGTGCCAATGGGTCATTGATATACCCCAAATAGGCCTTGCAACACGCCTTGAGTCGCGCAGGGTCGGCGGCGAGTTTTTCCACTTCCACCCAATCGTTCCATGCTTCGTGAATGCCCCAATCAGTCCGACTGACTTTGCTGTCCGGCAACCGATAATGAAATGTGGGCCGCGCCTGTGTGAGCCCATCATTGATGACTTTATTCACTTTCTCAGCATCAAGGTGAGTGAATAAGGGCAACATGTCTAATGCACGATTTCGTGTGGGATTGTCGGCAAGGTAGTCATCGATCAGGATATTCAGATCCGGCCAGTAATCATCAGCCAGTACGCGCTCGACATACGCTTTCGGGAAAGGGTCGACATAGTTGGTCAAGCGCCGCGAGAGATCAATATCGGCGCGTTTTAAAAGCCAGTCATACAAACATAAAAATGCTTTTAAGTGCGCACAAATCGTCTTAGCGGTTAAATCAGGCAGCTCTGGATTGAGCTGCATGCCAAACGCATAAACCGGGCTGTCTTCGGTCCCTTCGGCGCCTTGCTGGCGTAGATGCAAAATGAGTTGGTCCACCTCTTGTAGGCGGTCAAGAGGGAGAGGCGGGCCGACGATTTCTACGGGAACAAAGGCTTTTGCCGCCCATGCCAATAAGTCTTCAGCCGATTGATCCAGTCGATTGGTGACTGTGTTTTCGCTACGATCGCTTTGCCCTAACCGTTTGAGCTTGGCATAGTCGAGCTCGATGACCCAATCCCCGGCTTTGTCCCCGTTTAAGCGGCGGTCATATCGACCACCACGTTTAACGCTCAGAGAGAAAAAATCAGCCACTAGTTGGGTGATGGTATCCAGCTCTAGGCCACTGAGCTCTATCTCAACGCCTACGCGGCGCGTATTTCCCTCAGCGTTGGTGATCTGAGGCGGTGTTTTAAGTGGTGAATGTGGCGCATCCATGGTTTTTTAGCCTCATTTTTATCGATGATAGGGAATAGGTGGGGATAAACCTGTAACACTTAAAGGCCTAAGAGGATAAATAATCAACACCTGTTCAGGGACGCTGAGGACACGGAACAGGTTGATGCTTAGTCATTCATAACGGCATTTGGGCTTTATCTATTCGATCTTTAGCCCAACTCTCAACTGCTATACGCTTGATTTCATTGAGAGCGTCGCTGGGCAGTGGGCGCTTTATACCGACCTGAATTGTGTCATCATGGTACAAATATAGTCGAGATAAAAACTGCTCAAAGGGTAGAGAAGCTTCCCCGTATTGCTCTCCTCTTCCTTGCGTTGATACCACCACGTTGTGTCCCCAGTCCTGGCCGCTGGTGACCGCAATACCGACCGGCTGGGGATGTATAAYAGGAATATTTCCATTATATAGTGGATGATAACTGCGGTAGAAGCGTTCAATAAAGCTGTCGAAATCTTTGAGCTATCCGGTTTGTACGTCAACCCAGCGTAAAAACGTCGCATGGTAATCAGAGACTAAGCCGACATCGTTCATGGACTGAGAGCGCGCCGGAAAACTCATCAGTGTATGATTGATGTCGTTATTGGTTATGTGTAAAAGCATGGAATTACGCGGATAAATTTCGCAGTGACAATAAATGACTTGGCGTGTTCAGGGAGTGAAAAAATGGCCAAAAATGTGGTGGTATTAGGTGCAGGCATGGTGGGCGTGTCGGTGGCGTGGCATCTTTTAAAGCGCGGGTACGAGGTTACTGTTATTGATAGGGTTGCGCCAGGGCAAGAGACCTCATTTGGCAATGCTGGGATTATTCAGCGCGAGGCGGTGAGACCTTATGCCTTTCCCCGCGATCTTGCCACCTTGTTGCGCGTGTTACCCAATCGTTCGGTCGATATCCGCTACCGTCCCACCAGTGTGATCCGCGCTGCGCATCCACTGTTGCAATACTGGCACTACTCCAGTGAGAGTAAATATAAAAAACTGGTGCCAGAGTACGCGGCGTTAATTATGCAATCTTTAGAGACTCACGAGGAGATGATTACGTCTGCTCAAGCAGGGTCATTGATCCGCAAAGAGGGTTACCTAAAATTATTCCGCACCCAAAAAGCTTTAGACGAAGAGTGTACGCGTGCCGCGTCAGACAGTGTCAACTATGGCGTTGACTATGAGATGCTAAACGCAGCACAGATCGCGGCGATGGAGCCAAGTTTAACGGCTTCGCTGGCGGGCGCGATCCACTGGAAACAACCTTGGACAGTGACCGACCCAGGCGCCTTGGTTCAAGCCTACGCCGACGATGTCATCGCCAAAGGCGGCGAGATAAAGCGCGCCAATTTGCAAGCACTCAAGCAGGAAGACGGACATTGGGTCATCGAAACAGATCACGCGCGTCTTCGCTCGGATCGGGTTGTAATGGCGATGGGACCGTGGTCATCTTACTGGTTGCGTCAGCAAGGCATAGAGGTACCTTTGTTCACCAAACGTGGCTATCACATGCATTATCAAGCTGACGCTAACACCCCGCTCAATCATTGGATTATGGACGCCGAAGTGGGTTATTTGCTCGCACCGATGCGCGCGGGCGTGCGATTAACCACAGGGGCAGAATTGACAGCATTGGATGCGCCAGTGAATGAACGCCAACTTAATGCCGCTGAACAGGTCGCCCGTTCGCTTTATCCACTGGGTGATCGTGTGGATGCGGCGCCCTGGAAAGGTGGGCGTCCTTGCCTGCCCGATATGAAGCCCATGATCGGCCCAGCGCCCGACCAAAAGGGATTGTGGTTGGCATGCGGTCATGGTCATCAAGGTTTTACCTTGGGCCCTGTGACCGGAAAATTGTTGGGACAAATGATAGATGAGGAACACACGGATATTGATATGCATCCGTATCGTGTCGATCGCTTTTAGTGGTCGATCGCTTTTAGTGGTCGGCTGCTGAGTTTGTCATCATTCCCACGCCATGAGGGATCGAAAACGCTGAAGTCGACGTAAACCCGTTTGCTTTACAGGCTAATACTGTAAGACAATGAATAGCTTGGCGAATCCTTTTTTGAGTGACAATGACGATAAATAGGGTTCAGCCATTGATGTGACGTGAACGTTTAGATAGGACCACTGATGCACCAGGCGTTTTTCTCCAAAACTAAGCCCGCCATTGTCGTGCGCGGCCCAGAAGATCAGTCATTTATCGCGCTACTCGAAGCTCGGCTGCGAGATCACGGCTGCGATGTGACTGTGATTGGCCCTGATGATCCAATGCCCGATTGGGATGCTGTGCAATTGATTAGCTGGGTGCCAGAGGGAGAGGCGCAAATGACAACCTTGCGCTGGTTGAGCGAGCAGTGCCCGTTTATTGCTTTAATGGCAAGTCAAGCGGCGGCTGATCGCGTGGCCGCGCTGAATGCCGGGGCGGAAGATGTGCTATCTGTCCCTATTGATATTGATGAGTGTATGCTGCGCACCGCGATTGCGATGCATCGCCGCCATGCCATGGTGGTGATCAAAGAGTCATCAGGCCAGCTGCAAGTTGATAATCTCTGGATGCACCAAGACACACACCAAGTCAGAGTGGATGACCAAGCGGTCAAATTAACACCCATACAATTCGAACTCTTGTGGCTTCTTGCGCAGCATAAAGATACTACGTTGAGTAAGTCACTCCTTTATCGTCAGGTGCTTAAAAAAACGTTTACGCCTGATGATCGCAGCCTCGATATGCATTTAAGCCGTGTTCGGAAAAAACTCGCTGACGCTGGACTGCCGCCTGAGCGCTTGCAAACCGACCACGGCAAAGGCTATTGCTTTATTTAATGGCGTTTAAGCTGAGCGTGACAGCGCAAGTCGCCAGCGTCCAGGGTGGGGGAGGCGTGGTAATAACAGTCCTGCGATCACAATGATAATGCCCACCACCTGAAGCTGGCTCACGGCTTGTCCCATCAAAAACGCGGTGAGTACCGCGAACACAGGCACAAAGTTAAAAAAGAGTGCCGCATTGGCTGAACCTAGATGGCGCACGCCGTTGAGCCAGAGTAAGTAACCAGCGACAGTACCCAGCACACCGATATACAGGAGTTCGGAGACGGCCAGCGGACTTGCAGCCCAAACTTCGCCAAATGGATGCACGTTTGGTGTAAGAGCACACATGATACCAATCACAGTCGCGCCACTAAGCATGCCCAAAAACGTGTAGGGGATCACCGGCATCCAGCGGCCAATGCCTTGGCTGAAGAAGGTGTACGCACTCCATGCAAACATGCCAGTGAAAATCATCTGATCGCCTTGGTTAAAGTTTAATTGGCTGAGCATCTGCCATTGACCATTGGTAATCACCATGAGCACGCCCGATAAGCTCACCACCAAGCTGAAAACTTGGCCTTTACGCGGCAACGCACGAATCGCGATGCAGGCGATGAGTGAGGTCACCAACGGGCTGAGCGCCATGATTAATGACCCATTGGTCGCTTGGGTATACTCGAGCCCAGTGAACAAACAGAGGTTAAGGCCGCCTATCCCCACGGCGCTGACGGTGGTTGCCCATAGCCATTGCTTGGCGCTGAGATGGGGGATCTTGGTTCGGGTTGCTTTGAGATACAGAGCCAGACAAATGGTCGCGATCCCAAATCGCCAAAAGACCAAGGTGAGCGCATTCACTTCATTCAGCGCATCTTTACCAATTGGGAAAGTGCTGCCCCAAAAAAAGGCACATAAAATGAGAAGGGCAACGGCTTTCCACAGTGAAGTAGTAGTTGTCATAGCAAGACCTGACTTGTTGAGTGATGGGCGCTAGTGTATAAGTTTCAAAATATGAATAAACCGACAATATCAGAACGGTAGATTCCAAATATGAAACCTAGCTATTCGTTAGACGATTTGCGCTGTTTTTGTACCGTGGCGCGATTGGGGAGTTTTAAAGCCGCGGCGCAGCAGCTTGCCATGCCGCAATCGACCCTCAGCCGTCGTATTCGCCAGCTTGAGCAGGATCTTGCTCTGCGTTTACTCAATCGCGATGCACATCGTATT
The DNA here is from genome assembly GCF_001995745.1 of Salinivibrio sp. ML323. NCBI lineage: Bacteria > Pseudomonadati > Pseudomonadota > Gammaproteobacteria > Vibrionales > Vibrionaceae > Salinivibrio > Salinivibrio sp. ML323. The sequence continues at coordinate 9,131 of NZ_MUES01000008.1, forward strand.
TCTCTGACCCAAATTGGCCATCGCTACTTTGCTCGTGCCGCAGGACTGTTCGATGAGTTGCAGGCACTCAATGATGATTTAGTGGGCGAGAAATATCACCCCCAAGGCAAAATTCGTATTAGCGCACCGATCAATGCCGGTAAGCAGTTTTTACGCCGCGTCTTTTTCGACTTTATGCGTGAGTATCCGGAGATTCAACTGGATCTTAACTTTTCCAATAGCTTGATAGATATTGAAGCGGAAGGCATGGATGTGGTGTTTCGAGTCGGGAATCCAGTGGTAGAAAATTGGATTGCGCGGCCGCTCACCGATATTCATTTCATTTTGTGTGCTAGCCCTGACAGTGACTATCACAATGTGCGCTCACCCAATGATCTGAGTGGTCAGCCGGTGGTGATTTGCCATCCGATGACGGTTTGGGAACTTACACACCATCAAACGGGAGAGGCGTTTGATTATCAAGCCACCACCGGCATACGTGCAGAAGTGGATGAAATTCAAATGTTAACCCATGCCGTGCAAGCTGGATTTGGTATCGGCTATATTCCTGATTATTCCGCGTTACCTTTGATAGAGCAGGGCGAATTACAGCGCGTGTTGCCGCAATGGTGCAGTCGAGCGCGCACGCTATTTTTGCTCTATCGAGACCGAGAACAGGTGCCTTTGCGCGTCCGATTGCTGGTGGAATTTGTCCTCGCACGTTTTATGTCCTCTTAGAGCGTAATCGGACATAAAAAGGCTGTTGCCCGATGCAAAAGGGGCCACGTTTCAGTGGCCCCAATGGGTACTATTTTTCGATTAATCGCTATGATGCGTGTGCGCTGGCGATAACTCGGTGGATGCCGGCGTGATGGTTTTGGCTAAGAACAGATACATGGCAGGCACCACGAACAGGGTAAACAAGGTGCCCAATGTCATCCCACTGGCAATCACCAGCCCCATAGCAAAACGAGCGCCTGCACCGGCTCCAGAGGCAATCAAGAGCGGGATCATGGCGAGCACCGTCGCCGCCGTTGTCATCAAGATAGGGCGTAAACGGATGGCGGTCGCTTCTTCAATCGCCTCACGTTTGCTCCGTCCTTCTTGTTGGAGCTGATTGGCGAACTCGACGATCAGTATCCCGTGTTTGGCAATCAGGCCAACGAGGGTAAGCAAGCCGACTTGGGTGTAAATGTTCAAGGTGGTAAAGCCGAGGCTGATAAATATCAGCGCGCCACAGACACTCATTGGCACGGTGACCAAAATAATGATCGCGTTTTTAAACGACTCAAACTGCGCCGCCAAGATCAAGAAAATCACGATTAAAGCAAAGAAGAAGGTCACGACCAGTTGCTGGCCCTCGCTCATAAACTGGCGTGACTGTCCGGCATAATCGACACTGAAGCCTGCTGGCAATTCTGTCGCCGCAATCTCTTCGAGCACACCCAGGGCTTCCCCCAAAGGCACGCCAGGGCGGGGCACACCGGAAATTTTCACCGCATTCAGCTGCTGAAAACCGCGTAACGCTTGAGGTTGCACACTTTCTTCTAAGGTCACTAACGTTGATAGCTGAACCAATTCACCGTCTTGGTTGCGGGTATAAAACTGGCGCAGTTGTTCTGGCGTGAGACGTTCACTCCGCGCCACTTGCGGGATCACGCGATATGAGCGATTTTCCAGTGAAAAGCGTCCCGCATCTGCCCCAGATAACAGTGAGCCCATATCCGCGGCAAGCTGTTGCATGCTCACGCCCATCAAAGCCGCTTTTTCACGGTCGATGTTGACCGTTTGTTTGGGGCGGTCAATGCTCAGATCGGTATCGACGAAGATAAACCGCCCCGTTTGCATTGCTTTGCCCACGATATTGTTCGCCACCTCATTAATGGCTTCAAAGGGTTGTGTTGAACCGATAATAAATTCAACCGGCGTGCCGCCGCCCGGAGACGGCAGTGAAGGGGGCACCAAGGCAAAGCTGCTTAAGCTCGGTTGGCTGTCCATAAAGGGTTGAATCTCGTTTTCCAAGATCGCTTGAGTACTACGCTCTCGCTCATCCCATGGCGCAAGTACAATGCCCGCGATTGCGTTATTGGTGCCGCCAGAGCCATTGATAATAAAGACGTTGTCGATTTCTGGTACATCGTCAATCAGTCGGTTTAATTCGTCAGTACTGGCAGACAACGCATCCAGCGTGGTTTGGCTGTCGGCTTCGAGGATGGAGAACACAAACCCTTGGTCTTCAGCGGGCTCAAGCTCAGAGGGACTGGTGATAAACAAGAAATAGCAAGACACTAAAACAATCGCGCCAAACGTGAGGATCACCGCATTGGTATTCAACAAGCTATGAAGTGTGCGTTGGTAGCGATGATGCAATCGGTCAAACTGCTTATCCAGCCAGTGCTCAAGTGAGCGCTCTTGGGTCGCTTTGTCCGCCTGATAGGGCTTGAGCACATAGGCGCACATCATGGGCGATAGCGTAAGCGCCACCACGCCGGATAAGATCACCGATGCGGCGAGGGTAAAGGCAAATTCAACAAACAGTACCCCGGTTAAGCCTCCAACAAAGCCGATGGGCAGGAATACCGCGACCAAGGTGGTCGACATGGTGATAATCGGCCACGCCAGTTCGCGCGCGCCCTCAAGCGCAGCTTGTGTTCGGCTTTTGCCTTCTTCGATATGGCGGTGCACGTTTTCAAGCATGATAATCGCATCATCGACCACCACACCGATTGCAAGCACCATGGCAAGCAGTGTCAGTAGGTTGATGGAAAACCCTAGCAGCCACATTAAAAAGAAGGTGCCGATGAGCGATACGGGGATCGCGACCGCAGGAATAATCACTGAGCGTAACGACCCCAAAAAGCCATAGATGACAAACACCACGATGGCTAAGGCGAGAATAATCGATATCACCACTTCATCAATGGCGTTATCAATATACTCGGTTGAATCATAGGCGATATACGCCGATAACCCTTGAGGCAATTGGGTGGTAATGTCGGCATCCCACACCTGATTTACCGCCTCAATCACATCCAGCGCGTTGGCATCTGGCGAGACTTCGATGCCGATAAAGGTGGCATCAAGCCCGTTAAAGTTCACCGACGTTTGGTAACTTTCGGCGCCGAGCTCAACGGTCGCCACATCACTCAATCGCACAACAGATTGGTCATCACTGCTGATCACCAAATCTTCAAACTGTTGAACGTCATGAATGTCGGTGGCGGCGTTTAAATCAATCGCTACGTCTTGCCCTTTGGTTCGCCCCAACGTAGCCAGCACATTATTGCTGCGCAGGGCGGCAATCACATCCGTGCCTGTGAGATCGTAAGCGGCCATTTTGACCGAGTCGAGCCAGATCCGCATCGCAAAGCTACTGGCACCTAACACATCAGCACGCTGCACACCGGGAATCGTCGACAGCTGTGGCTCGACCACCCGGACCAAGTAATCGGTAATTTGATTGTCAGTGAGGACGTCAGAGTAGAACGCGAGGTACATAGCCGCGACTGTTTCCCCCACCTGCAGGGTAACGACGGGCTCACGGGCATCATCAGGCAGCTCAGAGCGCACCTTATTCACCTGTGCGGCAATCTGCGTGAGTGCTTCATTCGGGTCGTAATCAAGGCGTAAATAGGCCTCGATGGTGCTCACACCGGCAGTTGAAGTCGAGACTAAGTAATCAATCCCTTCTGAGGCAGCGATTTCACGCTCCAGCGGCGTGGTGATAAAGCCTTGAATCAGGTCGGCATCTGCACCGATATAAGTGGTAGAGACACTGACCACTGCATTTTTGATCTCGGGGAATTGACGCACATTCATGTCGGTGATGGCGCGTAAGCCGAGCAAGATAATGAATAGGCTCACTACGGAGGCCAAGACGGGTTTCTTGATAAAGACGTCGGTAAATCGCATCGAATCGCTCCTATTGATTCACAACGTTGGGATCAAGATCTTCGCTCGGCTGAACACGCTCATTGTCACTGATCTTGATGTTGCTGCCGTTACGGAGCTTGAGGAGGCCGGAGGTAACGATACGGTCACCGGGTTGAAGGCCGTCTTTAATCACAATCATGTCACCGCGGCGCGCGCCCGTTTGCACAAAGCGCTGTTGTACCGTCAATGCATCGTCTTGCTCTTGGATCACGAAGACTGCGTTGCCATACGGATTAAATTGAATCGCGCTTTGTGGTGCCAGCAAGACATTTTGCGTTTCTTCACCTTGATCAAGGCTCACGCGTGCGAACATACCTGACCGTAAAACGGCATCTGGGTTGTCAAAGGTGGCTTGAATATCAACACTGCGACTCGACGGCGTCACAACCGGCGAAATCGCAGTCACTGTGCCGGTAAAGACCTCGTCGGGCCGCGCGCTAATCGTGGCAGAAACGGTTTGGCCATTTTTCAGCGTGCTGAGCTGCTGCTCGGGCAGGGTAAAGTTTAGGTGAATCGGGGTCACTGACGTGAGTGTCGCAACCGCTGTCCCCGGGGACATTAATTGGCCAAGACTGACGTCTCTGATCCCAATGATGCCGTCGAAAGGCGCGGTTAATGACTTTTGCTCAATGCGCGCTTTTTGGCTGTCGACAGCGGCAATCGCTTGTTTGGCTTCGCTTTCTTTGCGCTTTAGCTCGGATTCAGAAATGTTTTTGTCTTTAAACAGCCGTTGATAGCGTCTTAACTCAAGTTGGGCTAGCTCTGCCACGGACTCGAGCCGACGTAATTCTGCTTCATCAACGCTGGCATCTAGCGTGAGGAGCAGTTGTCCTTTTTTCACCGACGTCGCGTTATCGAACAAGATATTGTTGACGATGCCGCTTGCCTCGGTAGTGAGCTGGGTGTCATTAATGGCCGCAAAACTACCAATGGTGGTTTGTTGTTCTCGCCAAGGATGGGTTGAGACTGTGGTGGCCGTCACGGTGACCGTAGGGGCAGGCATGTTGTCAAAGAATTGGTTCATAAAATGATTGCCTACTGCTTTGTAGGCAAAAATTCCCCCAAAAACGAGCCCACATGCGACTAACATAATAATCAAACGTTTTATCATAAAAATCCCTGAACAGAGTTGCTATCACCACCCTTGGCTAACAAGTACAGACGAAGGCGCAAAAGGTCGATTAAACCAATAACAAATATCAAACTGACCAATACAAACCTTATCACTGTTTGGTTCATTAATTGCGAGTAAATTGATGATCTTGTGGTATGACGCAGCTTAACGTTATCTGTCAGATAAAATAAGGAGAGAGTGGATGCTATTAAATGCAAACAGTACGGTGGACGAAGCCGCGCTACGTGCCATGGCGCATATGCCAACGCGCAGTTTGCCGGTGCTGGTGGATAACAGCTTCAGCCAAAAACTGACCGATGCCGATTTGATGCGCATTGCGGTGTTGTTAGCCCAAAAAAGCGCGGATGAAGGAGGATGCCCCATCGGCGCGGTGATTATTGACAATGAAACACGTCAAATTGTGGGCAAAGGACATAACACCTTGGTGCAAGACAATCACCCCTACAACCATGGTGAAACGGCTGCGATACGTGATGCCGGGCGAATCGACTTCAGCCAAACAACCTTGTTTACCAGTTTAAGCCCATGCGATGTGTGCGCGACATTGATTACCATGCGCGGTTTCTCTCGAGTGGTGGTAGGGGATGTCACCAGTGCGAGCGGTAACGAGACGATGCTGCAAGAAAAAGGGGTGACGGTTGATGTGCTGGAAGATCCCCAGGGCATTGCGTTGTATCAGCAATTTCGATCCGAGTACCCCGAACAAGAGCTAGAAGATTGGCAAGGTGTAAGTGCCGTCAAGGCACGTTTAGCCAAGCGTGAATGAGAGGAAAACGACATGGATGTTGCGATTTGTCCGACAACGGATGCGAAGTACAGTCAAAAGCTGACCCAAGAGAATATGGCCCTTTACTACGAGGCGAGGAATATCGCTTGGGATCCCCAGCGGTTTATGGAAAGTTGGCGAATATTTGATAACTATGAAATTCGCCATGAGCGAAAGCGTTGTGGCGTGATTCGCTTGAAGGCAGACGGTGCAACGCTTTTTATCCGTGATTTGCAGATTGAGCCGAGTAAGCAGCGGCAAGGGATCGGCCGCGAGGCCATCACTTGGGCGATGGCTTATGCGCAAACGTCTGGCTATGCGCAGTTAGCGTTGCGTGTCTTTGCAGAAAACCCAGCCGTTTCATTGTACCAAGCGCTGGGTTTTGTGGAGACAGGGCGCAGCCGAGATGCGGTTCTCACGCTTTCGTTGTCTTTAAGCGCAACGTCCGAATGAACAACAAGGCGCTTGAGTATGTCGATAGATTGGGTCACGTTGATAAACAATTATCTAATGTCCGCTAAGTAACGAAACGGTGGCCTATCAATAACCCGATGAAACCTTTAACATTTTTAACACAACCCATACAACCTTGACGAAAAAAAGCGCAAACAGTTGCGTATCGATAAAAACAAATGGAAATGAGACTGATTGTTGTTTATGTTCCAGTAAGTTCAAATAATCGTTAGCTACAGGAAGTCTCATGTTGAAGAAACACCCCCTTGCCGTTTTTGTGGCTGTCGCGCTGTCACCCCTTACCAGTGCAGCTGCAACCAACCCGACAGAACCCGTTGATGAAGTCTATGTGGTTGAAGGCCATCAGGCACGTTTTAAGGCTAATAGCAACGAAACGGCGATGCGAATGGATGTCAGCCAACTAGAAACAGCGGGCCAAGTGGCTGTGATGGATCAAACGCTGATTCAAGAGCAAAACGCGACCACGTTAGGGGATGTGTTGGTGAATGACGCCAGCATTGGTGTGGGCGGTACGGACCGTAATCGTGAGATTTTCTCGCTTCGCGGTTTTGAACTTGATACCGGAACAGGCTACCTGCGTAATGGCCAGCAGCAATGGTCTTATTATCGCCATCCTGTTGAGCTGATGGAACGCGTTGAGGTGTTAAAAGGGCCAGCAGGTTTGCTCTATGGCAAGTCCGCACCGGGCGGTCTGGTGAATATGGTCACCAAACGACCAACAGCTGCGTTCCAAGCGTCAATCAGTCAGAAAGTCGGTACTAACGATTATCAACACACCGTCGCCGATGCGTCGGGTTCTCTCAACGAGAGCGGCACCTTACGTGGTCGGATGGTGCTATCGAAACAAAGCGAGGGCTCATCACGTCGCTATTTAGATGGCAGTGAACCTGAGCTCGACCGCCAAATTGCAGGCTTGATGCTAGATTACGACATCACGCCCGATACCCAGCTTTCTCTTCATTATGATCGTGTGATTGATGACAGTAATAGCGATAACGGCGCCAACATYATCAATGGTCAACCGCAACTGGGTAGCCAATTTATCTGGGAAGCACCTTGGTCGTTCATGGACATTGATGTCGAGAACTACGGAATCGATATTGTCAGCCAATTAACGCCGGATTGGAAAGTCAAAGCCGGCTACAATCGCCAAGATTACAAGCGCCACTATCATGAAGGGTTTGGAAAGCGTGAAACCTACAACGCCAATACCCAATCGTTCAAATACTTTGCCATGGACCGTCACGACAATTGGGTGYTCGATACGGCCTACGCGGATATCACAGGTAAATTTGACGCTAACCAAATCAATCACCAAGTATTAATTGGCATGAATGGTCTGCGAAATGATTCTATGGTACACAAGTACTATTATGCGCCTTTAATCGCTCAAATTGGGGGTGCTTATCGAGAGCCTAGTATTTCTGAGATCCATAATAATGGAAGCGAGAAACTGAGTGGCGGTCAGCCCACCGATTCAATTGGCTTTTACGCGCAAGACTTAATGACATTGAATCCACAATGGCAAGTGCTTGCAGGGCTTCGCTACGATCGCGAAGAAAACGAAACCGATACTTACTATAACCTGCTACCGAAAGCGGCGGTGATGTATCACCCAATCCCCGAACAAACCCTGTACGTCACTTATTCCGAGAGCTTTGAGCCGAAAAACCCGGTTGATAGTAATAACGATATCAATGACGGCATGGCGCTGGATCCGGTAAAAGGTAAGTTGTACGAGCTCGGTTACAAGCAAACGTTGCTAAACGACCAAGCTTTGTTTAGCGCGGCCGTGTTCCAAATTGAGCAAGAAAATAAGGTGGTTAAAGAAGCGATCACCGGATCAGACGATTATAACGCACGCACCACACAATTAGGTAAACAAACGCATAAAGGGGTTGAAGTCAGCCTTGCCGGCCAGGTGACCGATAGCTGGTCACTGCATAGCTCCGCAACGTATTTGCATGCACGGACCGAAGATCCGTTTGACCCTCAGCATGACGGTAAACAGCCTGCCGATACACCCGAGTGGGGCGCCAGTATTTGGTCTCGCTATGATGTCGATAACCAAACCTATGTGAACGTGGGTGCGCGTTACGTCGGTGATCGTTATGGCGATACTAAAAATACCTATCATAAACCAGGTTACACCACAGTGAATGCAGGTGTCGGCCACACGGTACAAACCAGTGAACGATCTGATCTAAAACTCACGGTGAATGTGAAAAACCTCTTCAACGAGAGCTATCTCGCCGGTGGTGTCCAAAATAAAACCACGCTGGGCGAAGAGCGCAAAGTCGTCCTCGGCGCGTCACTGCACTTTTAACTTAAACGGAACATTAATCACCAAGGCTCAGCATCGCTGGGCCTTTTTGCGTTATCGCCGCCATATCGACTTAAGTTGAATAGCGCATGCTCGATGACATGCTAACGTGATCTAGTTATCTAGACACAGTCAGCAAGGAGTGCGTTATGTCATCTAATAATATCTACGATCTTGGCTTGGACAAAAGTCCAGCCAATTATCAAACACTGAGCCCGCTTTCTTTTCTTGAGCGGGCCGCCAGCGTCTATCCAGATTATCCGGCCAGCGTTCATGGCCATTTATGTTGGAGTTGGCAGCAAGTCGATCAGCGTTGTCGTCAATTTGCCTCGGCATTGACTCAAGCCGGCATTGGGCTGGGTGATACGGTATCGGTGATGGCTCCCAACCTGCCTGAAGTCTTTGAGTTGCATTTTAGTGTGCCGATGACAGGTGCCGTACTCAATACCATTAATACCCGGTTAGAAGCGGAAACCGTCGCCTTTATCCTCGAACACGCGGAAAGCAAAGTGTTTATCGTCGACAAGGAAATGACGGAAGTGGCTAAGCGGGCGTTAAAGATGATTAAACACCGTCCGTTAGTGATTGCGATTGATGATCCCTTGTATCCGTATGGCGAATGCATCAGTGAAACTACCTACGAGACGTTTTTAGCAAAAGGGGATGGTGATTATCAGTACGCATTGCCAGACGATGAATGGCAGGCCATTTCTCTTAATTATACATCGGGCACCACGGGCAATCCCAAAGGGGTGGTGTATCATCACCGTGGCGCCCATCTGAATGCCGTGAGTAATGTGCTGTCTTGGAACATGGATTCCCATCCAGTGTATCTTTGGACGCTACCCATGTTCCACTGTAATGGTTGGTGTTTCCCATGGACGGTGGCCGCAACGGCGGGGGTGAGTGTCAGCCTACGGCATGTGCGGGCCGAGCCTATCTTTGATGCGATAAAAACCCATAAAGTCACTCATTTCTGCGGTGCGCCCATTGTCCTTAATATGATCAACAGTGCTGATCCGGCGTTAAAATCTGGCATTAAGCATACCATCAAGGTCATGACCGCAGGTGCCGCGCCACCTGCCTCTGTGATTGAGGGCATGGAAGCGATGGGCATTGCTGTGACCCATGTTTATGGGCTCACCGAAACCTACGGTCCTTGCGTGGTGTGTGATTGGCAGCATCATTGGGATCACCTCTCCCAACAAGAAAAAGCGCGGATGAAAGCGCGCCAAGGCGTACGCGCGCCGATGCAAGGGGATCTGATGGTCGCCGATCCGGTGACGTTTAAACCGGTTGCAAAAGATGGTGGCACACTCGGTGAGATTTTTGTCCGCGGTAACATCGTTATGAAAGGCTACTTAAAGAACCCCAGCGCGACCGAAGATGCCATGAGTAACGGCTGGTTTAGAACGGGCGATTTAGCGGTGTGGCATGCCGATAATTACATCGAAATCAAAGATAGATTGAAAGATATCATTATTAGTGGTGGAGAGAATATTTCCAGCATTGAAATTGAAGATGTCTTGTATCGTCACCCCGAGATTGACGAAGTCGCGGTGATAGCGATGCCCGATGAAAAATGGGGTGAGGTTCCCTGTGCGTTTGTCAAAACGACCGAAGCATCAGTCGTAACTGAAGCAGACATTATTGCTTTCTGTCGTGAGCAAATGGCGCACTTTAAAGCGCCTAAAAAAGTGATCTTTACAACACTCCCAAAAACGTCGACAGGGAAAGTGCAAAAATATGTACTGCGTCGTAACGTGAGTGAAAAGTCAGTGTAATAAAAAAGCGGTGGCGTCATCCCGTCACCGCTTACTAAATTACCTTCAGGCCGTCAGTTGGGCGAGTTATCGCCTAACATCTGGCAAACCTATAGCTGCTTGAGTACGGCTTCAGCACTGGAAACGTCAAAGCTTTTCGGCGGCTCAACATTAAGCTGGGTGACGGTGCCATTTTCAATGATCATGGCATAGCGCTGTGAGCGAACACCGCCAAACTTCCCTGAATCCATTTCTAGTCCTAGCGCCTTGGTAAAGCTCGCATCACCGTCGGCCAGCATATGAATCTGATTGGCATTTTGTGCCTCGCCCCAAGCCTGCATCACAAAGGCATCGTTAACCGATACGCAGGCAATCATATCGACGCCTTTTGCTTTAATCTCATCCGCTTTCACCACAAAACCCGGTAAGTGCGACTCTGAACAGGTCGGGGTAAAGGCCCCCGGCACCGCGAACAGCACAACCTTCTTGTTGGCGAAAAGGGCAGGGATGTCGTGGGTTTGCATGCCCTCAGCGGTGAGTTCACTGAGGGTGGCGCTCGGTAGAGATTGTCCTTGCTGAATCATGATGACTCCTTGGTCATTGTCTTTGCGTTTAGCTCAAGCTTAGCATGGACGCGGTATGCTTATATACTCAGACTGACGAAGGGTTACCCAGTCGAGCTCCTTGTAGAAAGGCGCTTTTTATATGTGTTGGTTTATCGTAAACTCTTATCATTCATATCGATTTGTAGAAGAATCTAAATGTCTCGAATCATTGACTTTCCAAACCGCCACCAGGCTTACCATGCCCATGTCTACTACGAGGCTGACACCGAAGCGCAGGCGGATGCTATCTATCAGGCTGCCGCCGCATCATCACTGCCCATCGACCTTGGCCGCTTTCATCGTAGGTGTGTTGGCCCACACCCAAGATGGAGCTTCCAAATCGCCTTTGATAAGGCTGAGTTTGACGAGGTGATGGCATGGCTTGAGGCGCATCGCGGTGATTTAACCGTGTTTTTGCATGGCGTGACGGGCGATGACTACATTGACCATACGGCTCACGTGGGTTGGATGGGCCCGTCTGTTGAACTCAATCTGGCCATATTTAAGCCCAAGCAATGAATGCTTTTCTTGCATACCCAGCACTGCTGATTTGGCACGGCGATGATGAACTCTCGTTTGCGTCAGACTCGGCGTCGCTTGAGGCGCTGAGCGACAATGTGATCACTGAAGACGATCGGTTGGTAGATAGCGAAGGCATTTGTTGGTTGAGCGAAAATGGGGGGCAGCACTGGCAGCCAAGTGGGGAAATCATGCCACTTGAGCAGCTTGTGGCGCGTATTCAAGCGCATTATGCGCAGCAAGGGCAGTGTTGTGTGGGAAAAATCCAGTTTAAAGATAGGGCCGCCGCCATCAACAGTGTGGCGACGGTCTCTGGGAATTAACGGCTGTCAGCAATCCGACGTGACACTTTCAACGAAGAGTGCGGACGAATACGCTTGATGTTCAAGCGCTGCTTGTTACGCAATCGAATGTGGCAGAGCTCAAGTATCAAACCAAATGCCATCGCAACATATACGTAGCCTTTGTTGATATGAATGCCAGCACCTTCGGCCATCAGCAGCAAGCCTAGTAACACCAAGAACAACAAGGCTAAGGTTTTAAACCCAGGGTAACGGCTGACCAGATTATTCACGGGCTCTGCCGCAATTATCATAATGATGGCGGCGGTAATAATGGCGGCGACCATCACAGGCACATCTTGGGTGAGACCGACCGCAGTGATCACTGAGTCCATCGAGAATACCGCATCTACCGCAACGATTTGCAGCAAAATCACTGCCATACCGGTGCGCACTTGTGTCGAATGGCTCACGGGCTCGCCATGACCCAACCATGCCCACAGCTCTTTGGCACTTTTTAGCAGCAAAAAGCCACCACCAAACAGCATGATAAGGTCTTTACCGGTAACCGGTTCCATACCAATCGTAAACAGGGGCGAAGTCAACGACATAACCCAAGCGATGGAAAGCAATAAGCCAATCCGGCTAATCACGGCCAGACCAATACCCAAGGTGCGCGCAAAGCGGCGTTTCTCTTTAGGGAGACGTTCACACAGTACGGAGATAAAGACTAAGTTATCAACACCCAATACCACTTCAAGGGTTAGAAGGGTAAAGAAGACCACCCAGGTTTCGGGTTCCAAAAAGAGTGTTAACATACGATGGCCTCCTGATTAAAGGAAGCGGGGAAGGGCATAACACGACATCGGTCGCTGTCCATGGATTGTGATTACCTCTGTGACTAAAGAGTGCTTATATAAGCACCGTCTTGACACCTTGGCAAGCAGAGAAATAGCGAGTTGACCAAAAATTGACAAAGCATGTAAACGATCAAACCTGTTACTGAGTAAGACTCATCATGTTGGATTTAAAGAGGGAATAAGGATGAAAAGAGGCTGGGTGATTGGGTTATTATCCTTAATGTTAACTGGGTGTTTAGGCATGCCAAAACAGGTTACACCCGTAACAAACTTTGAGATTAACCGCTATTTAGGTACTTGGTATGAAGTAGCGCGACTGGATCACTCGTTTGAGCGCGGCTTATCCGATGTGACGGCAACTTACTCGTTGCGTGAAGACGGTGGCGTTAAAGTGATAAACCGAGGCTTTAGCCGCGAAGAGGGCAAATGGCAAGAAGCAGAGGGTAAGGCGTACTTCGTTGAAAATGATAAGACGGCGTACCTGAAGGTTTCGTTCTTTGGGCCTTTCTATGGATCATATGTGGTGTTTGATTTGGATGATAACTACCAATATGCCTTTATCTCGGGGCCTGACCACGATTACCTGTGGTTGTTATCGCGCACACCGAGCGTGTCGGAGTCAGTAAAAAATAAATTTATTGCAGAAGCGAAACAGCGAGGTTTTGCCACTGAAGCGCTGATTTTTGTCGATCACACCCGCACGGACCCCAAAAACAAATAAATCGAGCAGTAGAAGAGACGCATCATGCGAAAGACAGATAAGAAATATGACAAGGCGGTTCGAGAAGCGCTGACAGATGTCTGTGAATTGACAATGGAAAAAGTGGAGGGATTTGAATGGCTGACGCATGAGGTGAATTATCAGCGTTTTCCACAAAGCTTAATCGTGCGGCTGATGTTTAAAGACCGACAGACGCTAGCCAGCTTTGAACGAAGTGATGACTACCAAGTCGCTCTAAATGATATACAAAGTCGCCTTGCTGCTGTTGGTATCACACTCAAAAACATCAATCGACATGTTGAGTTAGCGACACTGTAAGGCTGTGATTACTCGCACACTTACCTTATGGCTGACACGCTACAGTGTGATATCAAAGCGACTCAATGCCCCTACCGATTAAGCGAAGGAGCACTGGTATGGAAGCAAGAATTAGTATCATCACATTGGGGGTTGCGGATCTTTCTCACTCTTATGAATTTTATCGCCAATTGGGCTTTCCAACGCACAGCCACCCTGAAGAAGGCATCGTGTTTTTTAGTACCGCAGGTACACGATTAGCGTTATATCCCGCAGACTCGTTAGCCGATGATATCAAACCCGGACTCACCGTTAACGAGACAGGGTTTGGTGGTATCACATTGGCGCATAACACGCGCTCCAAAGAAGAGGTCGACGAGGTACTGGCGCTGGCAGAGCGGTGTGGCGGTCGTATTGTTAAACCTGCACAAGACGTATTTTGGGGAGGCTACAGCGGCTACTTTGCCGATCCGGATAACTATCTTTGGGAAGTCGCTTATGGCGATTGTTGGCAGTTTGATGATAGTGGCAGCCTTGTATTGGATTAATGGCCGTGGATTTATTGCGTTAGCAACAGCCTGAACTTGATGTGAGTGTACTTCCCATTGGCAAAGGTGAGCTTGTTGCCTATTTGTGTGAGTGAAAGTTGGTTCGATAAAAAAGGCGTCCCGAAAGACGCCTTTTGAGTCTCTACAGCCAGCTGCATTACGCGGCTGCTAGCGTTTGCGCTTGACGGTTTGCATGCCAGACCAAGCCAAAGCCAATTATCACCACCGCACAGGTGGACAGCATGACGGTGGTGACGGCGATCAAGCCCGAGGCCGCAAACGCAGACACCACGGCGCTCGCCAAGAAGCAGATCATCATTTGCAAGAAGTTCAGCAGCCCCGCCGCTGTCGCGCTACATGATTTAAAATCTTCTAAGGCTCGGTTTACCACGAGTGGATAAATGGCACCATTGGCCGCTGCCAAAAAGCAGAATGGCCCCAAGATTACCCAAATATTAGTGACATCAGTGCGCCAGCTAATTAAAAAGATTACCACCACACTGGCGACAAACAGTTTCAGTAACCAAGGAAGGATGCTGTGATCTTTGAGTTTATTCAGTGCATAACGACAGGCATACCCGCCGACAACAAACGCGATCGTTTGTGGGATGTAGCTTAGGCCAATGTCTGCTTCGGTATAGCCCATCGCTGACATGATAAACGGCGATCCAGTCAAATAGGCAAAGAAAGCGGCCGAGCAACCGGCAAAGATAAGCATATTTCCGATGAACTTTTTTGATTTAAAAACTTGCTGGTAGTCACCCTTAAGTTTATCAATAATTTTAGTATCTTGTGCTGGGCTAGTTAAGCTTTCTTCCTCACGAAGGGTCAGTGCAACAAAAATAATACCTAGTGCGAATAAAACCACAAAAATACTGCGCCAATCAAAATGCTGGAGTAAATAGGCACCTAATAATGGTGCGAGAGCTGGAGACAAGGCAACTAAAGGCATGATAGTGGCGAACACTTTCTGCCCCAGTTTTCCCTCATAGCGATCAATGACCACGGCTTGCCAAATCACAATTGCGCTGCACGCGCCCAACGCTTGAACAAGGCGCGCACCGAGTAACAGATAAATATTATCTGCAAACAGACATACCACGGTCGCAATGCTATAGAGGCTTAAGCCAATTAACAGCGCAGGCTTACGGCCAATGCGGTCGGAGAGGGGACCATAAATGAGCTGACCACAGGCCATGCCAAGCAAAAAGATGCTCAAGGTTAAACCGATATTGGCCGACGAGGTCGCAAAATCGATTTGYATGGCTTCAAAGGCGGGAAGATACATGTCGGTGGCTAAGAAGCCGAGCATACTGAGCCCTGCTAGCCAAAACAGCGTGATAAATGGCACATTTTTGTTCATTTTTTATCTCTTGATATAAAGATTAATGTAAAGAGTAGTTTATGCCTAACAATTAATACTGTGAAACGCTATGATTTGAATACTGCTTTCAAAATATTTGATGTGAATGTTTTCTTACCAAGATTTTCAAGTGATTGACGTGGTTGCACGGCGAGGAAGTTTCTCTGCGGCGGCTGACGAATTGCACAAGGTACCGAGTGCGGTGAGCTACACGGTACGACAGATTGAAGACAAGCTGGCCGTCACCCTGTTTGAGCGGCTTCATCGTCAGGTTCGGTTGACCGCCGCGGGCGAGTACTTTGTCTCCCAGTCACGTGAGATGATTAAGAATATGGAAGCCATTCGCCAGCAAACCCAACGTGTTGCTAATGGTTGGACGCAAAGTGTCGCATTGGCACTGGATAACGTCGTAAGAGAGGRTAGCGTCAATACCTTGGTACGTGACTTTTATGATGCGTTTCCTGATGTCGAGCTGTTACTGACCATGGAAGTATTCAATGGTGTGTGGGATGCGCTGGCGGATGATAGAGCCGATATTGCCATTGGTGCTACAGCTGCTGTGCCAGTGAGCGGCGCGTTTCGCTATCGAGAAATGGGCACCCTGCGTTGGCGATTTGTGGTGAGTCCGTCGCATCCACTCGTACAGTGTGCCCAGCCACTGGCTAATGATCAGCTCGCGCCGTATCCGGCGATATGTTTGGAAGATACTTCGCGCCGTTTGCCGCGTCGTACTACCTGGCTATTGGATAATCAGCGCCGTCTTACCGTCCCCAATTGGCACAGTGCCATGCAATGTTTTAAGGCCGGGCTGGGGATTGGTGTGATGCCTTCACACATGGCAGAAGACGCGATTGCGCGAGGAGAGTTGGTGGAGCTTGCCCTTGAAGAGCCGTTATTAAGCAGTCCGTGCTGTATTGCATGGCGCTCGGATAAAGAGTCACCACCGGTGCGCTGGCTGCTCGACTACTTGGGCGATAAAGAGCAACTGCAACACCAGTGGTTATAAGCTAGGAGGACGGCGCATCGAGCGTACGCAAGGTTTGATACCCCGCCCAAACCCGTGTTGCTGCCGTCATTAAACAGGCTGCGCCAAAAACGCCGGCAATCCATGCCATGTATGTAGGGAAAAGACACATCAACACAAAGCTGGCGATGGTTTCCGTGCCTTCGGTGATCCCGCCGATGTAATACATCGACTTATTGGCGTACACCGGGTTATCAATCTGGTGTTTGCTCGCCATAATCGCAAACGCTAAAAAGCTTGCGCCTGTACCCATAAAGCAAAACAGCAGAAAGCTGGCGGCGATGGCGTTACTAGCGGGATCAGCCAGCGCAAAACCAAAGGGAATGGCAGCGTAGAAGATAAAATCGAGGGTGATATCTAAAAAGCCCCCTGCGTCCGTGAGTCCTTGCTCGCGGGCGAGCGCGCCATCAAGGCCATCGAACAGTCGGTTAATGATAATGAACACAAGCGCCAGCCAATACACTTGTAGCGCCAGAGCGGGCACCGCCAGCAAGCCAATCAAAAAGCCTGAGAGCGTGACGGTATCGGGTTTTACCCTCCATTTTGTAAGCTGCACCGCTGCCTGCTTCAATGGCCAGCGGATTATCGTGATGGCATAGCGATCAAGCATTTTGCATTTCCTCTTGCAGTACTGAGCTAGCTGGGCGTTTAGGCCAATTTAAACAGCGGCTCTGGTGCGCAATATCCTCGGCATCATGCGTCACAATCAGCGCGGGGATGTTGCGCTGCGCGATTTGCTCAAACACAAAAGCCCGAAAATCCCGTCGTAGCGGCTTATCCAGCTTACTAAAGGGTTCATCAAGCAAGATAGCATCGGGCGCGGCGAGTAATGCACGCAACACACTGATCCGCGCGCGCTGCCCGCCGGAGAGCTGGCTGGGGGCATAATCGGCAAACTCCGCTAAATTGACAGACCCTAATGTTGCGATGGCCTGATCACGTTTTTGCGCTTTGCTCATCGATGAAGGCAGCGCAAAGGCCAAGTTTTGCCAGACGTTGAGATGCGGAAAGAGCAAATCATCTTGAAACAAAATCCCGATACGGCGCTGCTCCGGCGGCAAGTGATCAAAGGGTTCACCATTTAAGGTTAGTTGGCCGCTGTAATGCATGGGCGGTTGAATGTGTCCTGCCAATACGCTCAGCAGGCTCGATTTTCCGCAGCCACTGGGACCCATTACGGTGAGTATTTCTCCCGGGGCGACCGAGAATGATAAATCACGCACCAAGCATTGCTCAGGCGCGTTTATGGTGAGTTGATTGACACACAGTGTCATGGTGTTTCGCTCCTGAATAAGTCGGTGTTGATGTGGGTAAAAGGCGGCGCTCCGCAATACGGCTAAGCACGGTGGCTAAGGCGAAAACAATAAGGGGAAGCATCGCTTGCATCAGTCCATACAGACCACTAATACGGCGATCGAGGCCGCTCGATAAGCTAACTGCCTCGGTAGTGAGCGTATTAATGCGTCCCGCGCCCAACAACTGTGTAGGCAGATATTGCGCCAAACTGACACTCGCGCCGACCGCCCACGCCAAGATGATCGCAGGCAAAAGCAGCGGCAGTTTAATCCGCCACCATGCCAGTGTTGCACTGACACCGAGGCTCCTGGCGGTTTGCATGAGCCGCATATCAAATTGCTGCCACGGCCCATCGAGCGCGAGATACACATAAGGAAACGCGAAAAAAATGTGAGCCCAAAGGGTTGCCGGCACGTGCCATTGGCCGGGGAGGCTGTACACCGCCACCTGAATACCGAACAAGATAGAGAGTTGCGGAACCAATAATGGAATGGCGATGACGGCTCTCGGCACCGAGCGTCGCTGATTGACCGAGCGCTCCAGACACCCAATAGCAAACAGCAAGGCGACACTGGCGCTGATCACCGCCAGAACAATGCTGTTTCCCACCAATGACCACACATAGCTCAGTTCTTGTTCCCAAAACCGTAAGCTATATCGACTGGGCAGCCAATCGGGAAATGACCAACGCAGCGCGAATGACCACACCAGCAACACAGGTATAATCGCAAGGGGAGTGATAAACACTGGCCACCAGAGTAACTTGCCAGGCAGCCATGCGTGGCGGCGGCCCGTGTATTGCCAGCGATTGAGACATTGGCAGCCAAGCCACGCCAAAAAGCGGAATAGCAATAACGCTAGGCCACATAGGGCAAATAACAACAATGCCCCAGCTGAGGCTCTGGGCAATAACGCCAAATCAGGGTCATTGAACCACTGCCATACCAATACCGCATAAGTGGGCGGCGTATTGGGCCCGAGGATCATCGCCACATCAACCACCGACAGACTGTAGGCGATGACGGCAAAAATCGGGAAACGCATTTTGGCCAGCCAAAGCGGAAGAATGACTTTTATCCAGGTTGCGGTGCGGTTATACCCGAGGCTGGTTGATACCATGGTTAGTCGAGAGACATCAATTTGCCGTAGCACTGACAGGCTCATCAATAATAAAAATGGTGTCTCTTTTAGCGTTAGCGCCAAGGTGAGCCCGATAACATAAGGATCTTGTACTAACGCCCAAGTTACAGGTTTCTCACCGAGAAGGGGACTTAACAGGCGAAACAGCCAACCCGAGGGGGAAAGCAGTAAAACCAGGCCAATCGCAAAGGCGACGTGTGGCAATGCCAGTAGCGCAGGCAAGCGCGTACTGATCTTTTGCCAAATGGGCGTGTGCCAAGCGGCTTGTAAAATCATAAAGCTAAATGCCACCGCGAGCAGGCTACTGCCTAACCCCGAGATGAGCGTCAGCTCAATCGATTGCCAAAGCCCCGGCCATGCCATGACTTGGTGCCAGCCGCTAAAATTGGCCTCTGTCAGCCCCAGGGTGGGCAAGAACGCAAAGGCACTCGCGAGCAAGCCGCCGACCCCTGGCAACAAGGGTAGGCAGCATACCGTCAGGGTAATGGCAAACAGCAAACGTGCCATATCAGCCTCGTTTCTATTGGCCGTAGCGTTTCAGCCACGCAGTCTCAAGCGCGGTTTGCCAGCTCGGGTGTGGCTCGGGCTGGGTATTAAAGCGACTGACCTCGGAGGTGTCGGAAAATTTAACGACCGGTGGATCGCCCCATACTTGGGTGTCGGCTTTACGCAGCTGTGCCTTTTCGCTCATCAAGAAGTTGATAGCGACCATGGCGCCGGCTTTGGCATTGGCGTTGTATGGGATCGCCATAAAGTGAATGTTAGATAGCGCACCTTGGTCAAAGGCAAACGCACGCGCTGATGGGGCGAGCTTTCCAGATGCGACTGCCGCTTTTGCCGCATTGGGGTTAAACGCTATCGCCACGAGAAGCTCGCCGTCGTCTAGCAGTTGTAGGGTTTCAGCACTGCTTGAAGGAAATTGTGAGCCTTCGCGCCAGGCCACTTGATGTAATTGGTCCAGATAGCGCCATAATGGCGCGGTCACGGCGTCAAAGTCCACCTCATCAACGGGCAGGTAAAGGGCTTCGGGCGAATCTGTCAGCTCAAGCAGCGCCGCTTTCAAAAAGCTGGTGCCATGGAACTGCGGCGGTTTTGGGTAACTCACTCGACCTGGGTTCGCTTGCGCGAGACTCAGTAATTCAGCAAACGAGCGAGGCGGGTTGGCAAGTGTGCGCTTATCGTGGATAAATACCAGCTGTCCCACTCCCCAAGGCGCTTCGAGGCCGTCTGTTGGTTCCGTGAAGTCCTCTTCAACCGGTAAGCTTTTATCGACAATTTGCCAGTTGGGCAGCCTGCTAACAAAAGGGCCGTACAGCAAATCATTTTCTTTCATTGATTTGAAGTTTTCGCCATTAATCCAAACCATATCGACGCTGCCGCCGCTATCCTTACCCGCGGTCTTCTCGGCAAGCAGGCGATTGACGGTTTCAGCGATATCCGCCACTTTGACATGTTTCAGGGTGACACCATAATCGCGTTGTAACTCGCGACTTGCCCAGCGCAGGTAAGCATTGATCTCTTGATTGCCGCCCCATGCGTTAAAGTAAACGGTTTGGCCTTTGGCTTGTTGCTCAATACTTTCCCAACTGTTGTTTTCCGCGCTTGCAGAGGCAGTAAAACTGGCAGTACTCGCAATTGCCAATGTTAACGCCGCTATCCAGTGTTTCATTGTCATCTTCCTTTTCAATTAGTGACGCATCCAACGATGATATTTTTCGACCCAGTTAAGCAACTTCTCGGGCGCATGGGCTTGTTTCCACATTCCAGCGGTATACTTCACCGCTTCACTCATGGTGGGATATGGATGGACGGTGCCCAAAATTTTATTTAGTCCTAACCCGTGCCGCATGGCGAGAGTAAACTCCGCGAGCAAGTCGCCCGCATGCTTGCCAACAATAGTCACTCCCAGAATGGTATCTTTTCCTTTCGGTGTCAGCACCTTAATAAAACCGTGATCATTGCCATCAGCAATCGCGCGATCCAGATCATCAATGCCGTAATAGGTCACTTCCACTTCTTGCTGATTGGCTTTGGCTTCTTTTTCATTGATACCTACGCGCGCGACTTCTGGCGAGGTGTAAGTCGCCGCCGGCATCACTGAATAATCGGCTCGGAAGCGTTTGAATTGACCGAATAGTGCATTCACGGCGGCATACCACGCTTGGTGGGCACTGGCGTGGGTGAGCTGAAACGGCCCCGCTACGTCACCCACCGCATAAATATTGGGATAGGCGGTTTGCAGATACTCGTTGACTTGAATAGTGCCACGCTCGGTCACTGGAATATCGAGCTTTTCGAGACCAAATCCTTTGGTGTTGGCACTGCGCCCTAACGCGACCAGCACCGCATCAAATGCGACGGTTTTCTCACCGTCAGGCCCATCGAGTAAGGCGATTTGCTCATTATCACTGTGTTCAAATGCTTTGACTTTGTGCTGTGTTAAAACCGTGACGCCGTCACGTTCTAACGCCTGTTCAACCAATTGGGCGGCATCTTTATCTTCGCGGCTGAGAAGTTGGTCGGCCATTTCCGCGAGCGTCACTTGACTGCCTAAGCATGAAAAGCTTTGCGCCAATTCCGCGCCAATGGGGCCACCGCCTAAAACCAATAACCGTGGTGGCAGCTCAGTCAGAGACCAAATCGTATCCGAGGTGTAATGCGTGACCTCTGCCAAACCAGGAATGGGGGGCAGCATGGGGCGTGCGCCTGTGGCAACCACGATGTTGCGGGTAGTGAGGCGTTCGCCATTTACCTCGACTTCCCATGGCGAGACAATGTGTGCTTCGCCTTGCACGCACTCTACGCCGAGCTTGGTGTAACGCTCGACCGAATCGTGGGGCTCAATGTGGGTAATGACTTGCTTAACCCGCGCCATGACCGCCGGAAAATCAACCGCTGTAGCTTGGGTATGAATGCCAAACGCCTTAGCCTTGCCAATTTCTCGCATGGTTTTTGCTGCGCGTATCAGCGCTTTAGAGGGGACACACCCGGTGTTTAGGCAATCACCTCCCATCGAACCTTTTTCAACTAGCGTGACTTTTGCTTTCACCACTGCCGCGATATAACTCGATACCAGTCCACCTGCGCCGGCACCAATTACCACCATATTGCGATCAAACTGATGGGGTTTGCGCCAACCTTGATAGCGTTTACGACGCGTGATCCACGCCATAACCCACTTTGCCAGCAGTGGGAAGATACCCAGTAATGCGAGAGAGCCAAGCACCGAGGGTGACACCACGTCGCCAAGTGTGTCGATTTGGGCGAGTTGAGTCCCTGCATTCACGTACACAGCTGTCCCCGGCAACATCCCGAGTTGACTGACCCAATAGAAGGTGCGGGTTTTGAGTGACGTTAGCCCCATCACTAGGTTAATCAGAAAAAACGGGAAAATCGGGATCAGGCGCAGGGTTAACAGATACAAGCTGCCGTCTTTCTCGATACCACGATTAATGGTATCGAGCTTAATGCCAAATTTGGCTTGGACCCAGTCGCGCAACATAAAGCGACTCACCAAGAAGGCAAGGGTGGCGCCAATCGAGCTGGCAAAGGAGACCAACACCAATGCCCACCAAAAGCCAAACAGTGCTGCGCCCAATAAGCTCGCCACTGCCGCTCCCGGTAGCGACAATGCTGTCATCACCACATAGCCGACAAAAAACACCAGACTTGCGGTGGTCGCGTTTTCGATAATGTAATCGTTTAATGCCGCTTGTTGTGCTTTGGCGTTTTCAAGCGTCAACCATTGGCTGAGATCAAAACTAAACCACAGGGTAATAAGCGCAACAATCACTAAACCAAGCAGGATTTTTTTTACTGGCATACTATGTCTCGTCAGGTAGCAAATAGGGCCCAGATATAACATTAGGTGCTTTAGACTAATTAACTGGCTGATTTTTTTGGTTGCATTAAGAAACTGTGCTCTTAATCGTACCTAGGATCAGACCTGTCCGATCGCGAGAGACTTTCAAATAGAGTGTGAAAAACGTGTGGTTGATGCTTTTTTGAGCGAAAAGCGAGGCGACACCGCCGAGAGGCGGTGTTGAACGCGAACATTGCTCACAGAAAAGATTAGAGCGTTATACAAGGGAGACTGTGAGAGGTTATTTTTCTAGATGTTGTAATAATTCTTGGCGGCGTTGAGGAGGGACAACTGACCAGTGTTTGCCAGTAATTGCGCCCTCTAGTGACCATAATAGCTCCAAGCTCAGGTCTTTATCGTGCGCAGATACCAAGGCTTTGTATGCGTTGACTGCGCCATGTTTTTGCAGCGTTTCGGGGGTGTCAATCCCTGCCTTTTTCAGCATTCTTTCTGTTGCTAACCGGAGGTTAGGGAGGTCTTTTAATCGCGACGGACTGGTTTCGGTTTTCAGCGAACGATCGCGAATAGCGACATCGAGTGCACTTTTAGCTTCATTGATGAGTTTTTGGTGATCGTCCCACCAAGCATCAGGAATGGCAAAGTACTTGGTCACCACCGGGAAACCACGCTTTTTATAAACGTAAGGGGTAAGTCCCTGCTTCTTAAGTAAGGTTTCGTTTTCTTTGCCGGCGCGTAGATGAAGGGTGTTGTTGACGACAAGGGCGAACATGGTGTCTTCGCAAAATAAGCCAAATCCGCCGAACATGGATCGGGATTTGATATTGCCAAAATCGGCAAATAAACGCATCGCGTCTTTTAAAGCTGGTTTATCCATTAATAACAATCTCGATGAATGCAAATGCCTAAAAATAATGTGTCAGTGTAACAAGGCAAACAGGCAGGATTGTCAATAAGTTATCAAAATATCAATAATGRTACTTCATATTGCATTGACACCATCTTCAGCTTTATAACGACGATGCTGGCAACCCCGCTACCGTGACTGACTGAAACGATTGATCAGTGTCCGTAGGCCGGTGGCTTTGCGTCCCATGCTTTCGCCATGGTTTGCCTTGTTCAAACAGGGATAAGCATATAATACTTAGACAGTGATGTCGCCCTCACTAACCATACAAAATGTGATTTTGGTTCAAAAAAGTTGTAATWGATAAGTTAAAGTAAAGGCTCTTTTTGGCTCGAAAGACTAAAAAAGCCACCATACCCAAAGGCATTGGCGGCTTAAAAAACTTCTATAAAACACTAATTTATCGTTTTTACTGATTCACGACTAATGAGCTCGAGATCCATTTCAAATACTTGCTGTTGCGTATCATTATCGTTAATGCGTGCGAGCAAGAGTTTAACGGCGGTTTTACCGAGCCGCCGTTTAGGTTGGTGCACGGTAGTGAGTGGTGGTGAGTAATACTCGGTGAGATCAATATTGTCATAACCGATGACAGACATATCCTCAGGTACCTGCAACCCAGCTTGGTTAAAGGTGCTAATTGCCGCAAGCGCCATGATATCGTTGAAGCAAAACACGCCCGTGGGGCGGTGGGTCATATCAATGAACTGTTGTGCAGCGACTTTGGCCTGGTCTGCCTCGAAGTCAGCCTCTACAATCCAGTCAGGGTTCGCGGTTATATTGGCTTCATTCAGTGCGCGGTAAAACCCTGCTAGTCGTTGTTTACAGGTATTTTTATCCATTTGACCGGAAATGCAGCCAATTTGGGTATGGCCATTGTCAATAAAGTGTTTGGTGGCCAGATAGCCGCCTAATTCAGCGTTATCTTCGATGCGGTCGGTGTTGATATGATGACTCCCCCAGTCCATAACCACCATGGGCAGGTCACGCTTTTTTTCCAATAGCAGCATGAGGTCTTCGTTAAGATCCGAGCACACCACAATCAAGCCGTCGACGCGTTTTTCTGACAACATGCGCAAATAGTCACGCTGTTTTTCTAAGTTACCCTCGGTATTACATAAGATCAGGGTATAACCTTGCTCATAGCAGTAGTCTTCTACACCGTGAACCAGTTCAGCGAAAAAGGGGTTAGTCGATTTGGTCACCAACATGCCAAGCGTGCGCGTCGTATTGCATTTTAAGCTGCGCGCCACCGCACTTGGCGCATAGTTTAGATCATCAACCGCTTGCCACACCTTTTCGGTGGTCTTTTCGGCGACAAAGCGGGTCTTATTGATAACGTGTGAAACCGTCGTGGTCGAAACGCCCGCGAGACGCGCGACATCTTTAATCGTTGCCATCTTAATTCTTCTATATTGTGAAGCCTTGGGATCGTTACTCGCGACCTTACAGAAAAACGCCGCTGTAACGCAGCGGCGATGTCTTTCACAATCCCGGCTCATTAGACGGTTGCGAAGGTAACGAATCCGATTTCATCCATTCTCATAGTTAATCGGTTGCGGTCTCAGTTTACTTAGGTTGCTGCTCAGTCGCAATTGGTCTGATGAGCGAACGATCATCAACAGACGGTTTTGTGACCCAGCTAGGTGGTTATCAATGCAAAAGTCTCATGGCGACGCTGGCAAGCTCCCACCTTGATAGCAATAAATCAGGCACTAGGTCACGATCAATGGGCAGGCATGCTCTGGGTGTTCAATGACCGTAAGCGGATACTGATAAATCGTCGAGACCTGTTCACTGTCAAAACACTGCCAAGGGGTCCCCGTTAAGACCATCTCTCCTTGTTTGAGAAAATACAGGCGATCCGCGTAGCGACTGGCAAGATTGAGATCATGCAGCACCAAGATCACCGTCATCCCTTGATCGGCAAGCGACCGACAGCGTTGTAGCGTGTAATGCTGATGGGTAATATCGAGCGCCGATGTAGGTTCGTCGAGTAGCATGATGGCCCGCGTAGGATCGGTTTGGACCAACTGCAAAGCAATGCGCGCCATATGGACTCGCTGTTTTTCACCGCCTGACAAAATAGGGTATGGCCGGTTGGCAAGGTGGGAGATATCCCACTGCTGTAACTGTTCATCGGCCAGCGCGGCAACTTGCGCCTGACTCGCTTGTAACGGCGTAGCCCCCATTTGAACCACTTCTTTGACGGTAAACGCAAAGGTTAAGCCACTACTTTGGGGGAGAAAGGCGACCTGTTTAGCAAAGTGTTCACCGTGCCATCTGGCTTTGGGCGTCGCCCAAAAATCAACCTGGCCTGATGGATGGCTGTCACTCATCACTTGTTTGAGCAAAGTGCTTTTCCCCGCGCCATTTGGCCCGAGCAACACATGTAATTGGCCTGCAGCAAAGGAAACATTGATGCGATTAAGTAGTTGGCGTCCGTTAAGCGAGTAACTTAAATCACGAACATTAAGGGCAATATCAGACATTAATGCACCACTGCTTGTCGTTGTTGGATCAAAAGCCATAAAAAGAAGGGTGCCCCCATAAGTGCGGTGATGATCCCCACTGGCAGCTCTGCCGGCGCAACGATGATTCGTGCGATAATATCAGCAAGCGTCAATAAAAGGGCGCCCAATATCGCCGATAAAGGGATCAGGGTGCGATGATCTGGCCCAGCCAATAGGCGGCCAATATGCGGTACAACCAAGCCAATAAAGCCAATTAATCCTGCGGCACTGACCGACACGCCCATCCCAGCGGCTGTTGCAATGATCAATAAGCGCTTTAGGCGATGAACATTGATGCCAAGATACGCAGCTTCGTTCTCGCCAAGTAATAAGGCGTTGATATGCGGAGCGCAGCGATAGGCAAAAAGCGTGAGGGTAACGGCTGCAACGCCCGTTAACGCTATGAGTCCCCACGATGCGCCAGTGAGCGACCCCATTGACCACAAGGCGATATCACGCAATGTTTGGTTATCAGCAACGTAATTGATTAACCCGAGCGCCGCACCCGACAAGGCACTAATGGCAATACCGGCTAATAACATCACGGTAACCGATGTTCCCATCGATGTTGTGCCAATACGATAAACAAACAAGGTGGCGACCAGCGCACCCAAAAAGGCAAACAGCGGCACCGAGAGGGTAAAACCGACGTTGAGGCTGCCCCAGGATAAAAGTAGCAATCCTAACGCGCCGCCTAACGATGCCCCTCCAGAGACCCCAATGATCCCCGGATCCGCAAGCGGATTACGAAATAGCCCTTGCATTAATGCGCCAGATACTGCCAGAAGTGCGCCAACGAACAAACACAATAAGGTGCGTGGTAAGCGGACTTGTTGCACGATGGTCAAGATATGCGGTGCGACATCACTTTGCCAAGGGCTCAGGCTTTGTAAACTGACGAGCCATCCGAGCTGCCACTGTCCCACGGCTATCGACATTACCGCGACAACGAACAAAACTGAGATGAGCGCAGGGAATAGGCGCTGATGGGTTTCACGAAAGTAAGCGTGCATTACTATTGGTTTCCGGTTAACGCCGTTTGAATACGAAGGGCTTCCTTAAGCGTATTAAGACTCAATCCCCCCACTAACACGCGACCATCCACAGCGATGATGCGATTGTTTTTATACGCTCGCGTGTTTGATAGCAACGGGACGGCGTCTGCTAGGCCTTGCATACCACCAAGCTGATCGAGTGAGCGTTGCATAACCAAAATAAAGTCCGGGTTAAAGCCCAGTAGCGCTTCGGGTGAAAGCGGCTTATAGCTGGTGACGGATTCAGCCGCAGGGTTTGTGGCACCGAGTAAGTCAATCAAGGTATTTGGGGTGGTATCAGCGCCGGCGACACTGGCAGGCCGCCCCWGATGAACCAAGAGAAACAGACCGTTGAGTGTGGATGTGTTTAGTGCTGACGCAGACGCTCGGGTTTCTAGCTTGGCTAATTGAGCGTCCATGGCGTTGATCAATGGTTCGGCATTCGCTTGTGTCGCCGTTAACTCCGCCAGGGTATGAATGCGTTGCTTGAGGGCAGCAACCGTCGGGGTGCTCGATAACCTCACTACCTTGACGCCGGCATCACGGAGTGTTGATAACACAGGTGCTGGGCCCATTTCTTCTGAACCAATTAAAAGATCGGGGGATAGCGAAAGCACCCCTTCCGCCGCGAGTTGGCGATGATAGCCCACGCTCGGCATGTCCTTCTCTTGTAATTGGCTGGTGGCATCAATACCAACAATCTGTGATTGCGCGCCAAGCTCAATGAGCAAGTCAGTCACACTCGCCCCCGCGCTGAT
Organism: Salinivibrio sp. ML323; assembly: GCF_001995745.1. Taxonomy (NCBI): domain Bacteria; kingdom Pseudomonadati; phylum Pseudomonadota; class Gammaproteobacteria; order Vibrionales; family Vibrionaceae; genus Salinivibrio; species Salinivibrio sp. ML323. The sequence continues at coordinate 37,190 of NZ_MUES01000008.1, forward strand.
GATACGTGGTGAAGCATGAATACTAAGCGATGCGAAAAGACTGATTAGAGCTATCACTCTTGCTGCGGCGACCATGTTAAATCCTTATCTTTGCTTTATCAGTGTTTAATGACTTAGCAGTAACGTCCTGTTTTGACAGTACTATAGGTGTTACTGCACAATTGTAATTATTAGTTACATACCTAATTAAGATCAATTATCGTTTACATTGGTGTTCTCGATCAATACAATCTTGCAAAAATAATGATGATTCTCATTTGTAGTTAAACTAGAGAGCACTGACATGACATTGAAAAAGGATATTTTGATACCGCGCCCCAGCCATTTAAACCTCGCGATTGGGCTGGCACTTGGTACATTAAGCTTCACTTCATCAGTAATGGCCGCGACTGACGAGCAAAGTAGTACGCAAACAGAGACGGTATCTGTGTATGCCAGCCGTATGGACGCGCAAAAAGCGAATGGCGCCGTGGCAGTCAATACGGTTTCACTCGACGAGATTGAAAAACGTCAGGGCAGTAATGTCACTGATTTAATCCGTCACTTACCTAATGTGTCTGTGCTAGGTGGTGGGCGCGATGTGGCGCAATCTGTGACTATTCGTGGATTAAGTAGTGAAAACGGTCGCGTGGTGCAGCTTATTGATGGTGCACGTCAGAACTTTTCTGTGGGTCATCGCTCGAGCTTATTTATGGATCCTGAGTTACTTCGTTCTGTCGAAGTGGCCCGTGGCCCTTCCAGTACCTTGTGGGGATCCGGTGCCTTGGGGGGCGTGTTTGCTCAAAAGACAAAATCAGCCAGTGATTTTCTTTCCGGTGGTCAGGATTTAGGTGGTTACCTTAAACAAGGTTTCCATAGTAACGATAATGCCTCACGCACCAGCGGCGCGGTATTTGGTCGCACAGAGACGGTTGATTGGCTGGTGCAAAGTTACTACAACGATAGTGATGATAATCAATTAGGCAATGGTAAAACCTTGTCTTATTCAGCCGAGAGAGAAAAAGGCGGGTTTGCGAAAGTGACATTCACGCCGTCTTTAGACCATCAATGGACGTTGACTGCGCGTCAAGGCAAGCGTGATGCCATGGTGCCATATAACCCTTCGGAGTTAGCGACCTCAAGAAAGTCGCCTCGCACGTATCGTCAAGTGGATGATCAAAGCTTGTCAGTCGCCTATAACTACAACCCAAGTCAGTCGTGGGTAGATTTGGATGCGCGTCTGTATTGGAATGATACCGAGGTCAATGAGCATCGCGTTGAGAAGGTTGAGTATGACAACAACCAGATGCAAACGCTGGGCTTATCTTTGTCCAACCGCTCAAATCTTGAAAACCTCACGCTCACCACTGGGTTGGATGCTTATCAAGACAACTTTGAGACAGTACGAGACGCCAGTGGCTCGATGTTTGGTCGCCCAGATGACCAAGATGCAGAAGCACAAAGCGTCGGCGTATTTTCTCAAGTTGATGTACCGTTGGGACAAGCATGGCACTGGCAAGCGGGAGTCCGCTTTGACGCCTATGACGCGAAAGATAAGCGACCCGGCTCGACGATTGGTGACCATGATGATACGGCGTGGTCGCCTTCCACCGCATTAACTTGGCAGGCCACTGAGCAGCTGGCACTCACCGCTAGTTATCGTGAGGCGTTCCGGGCACCGAGCTTAGAAGAAATGTATGCCACTGGTACTCATTTCGCCATGAACCAGTTTGTGCCCAACCCAGATCTGAAGCCGGAAGAAAGTGCCAATAAAGAGCTAAGCATGACCTATACGTTTGTGCCAAATACGTATGTAGATCAAGGTTATGTCGATGTGCGCGTATTTCGAAACGATGTCGATAATTTTATCGAACAATCAACTAAAGACGGCACATCAGGTACGGAACGTGATGGTACTACCGTCAAGACTAACTTGCCTGAAGCTAAACTCGAAGGCATCGAGCTAAGCCTTCATCACCAACTCGGTGGTTTTACCAGCGACTTGAGCTATAGCCAAACCGAAGGAAAAGACAAAAGTACAGGCACGTATATTAATAACATCCCAGCGCATAAATGGGTTGCTGAAACGCATTATGCATTGGCGACCTTACCAGTCACCCTTGGTGGGCGGGTCTCGCACTACGCTGAACAGGATCAAACCGATACCAGTGAGCGCGGTGTGCAAGATCACTATGACGGCTACACCTTGTGGGATGTGTATGCAAGCTATAGCCCTAATGGCGCCTGGGATGGCGTGAAGTTCGATCTCGCGATCGATAACTTAACCGACGAACAGTATACCCGAGCCTGGGCGCAAGTAGCCTCTCCTGGGCGTGATATTAAATTTAACGTTCGTTACCAATTTTAAGTAGACGGTGAAAAGGGCAGGTGAACGCCTGCCCACACTGATAAAACCTATCACAATAAAAATAGGCTGGGAGTGATCAATGACAACCACTACGTTAACGGAACAGGTCAGCGCGCTACTGAACGAAAATGCCTCGATGCTGCCTGCCGATATGGCAGCAACGCTAGGTGTGAGTGAGGGAGAAGTGGTACGCGCCATGCCCGCAGATTATCAAACTTGGGTCGATGGGCAACATGCTGAAACCGTGCTCATGCAGGTGGCCGAATGGGGTGGCCCGGTCACGGCGATTGTGCATTCCGGCGGCTCGATCTTTGAAGTAAAAGCGCCGTTTCCCAAAGGGAAAATCGCTTACGGCTATTACAACTTGATGGGTAAACCCGGCGAGATGCATGGGCACCTAAAGTTAGAGCGCATGGCGGGCATTGCTTTTGTCAGCAAGCCCTTTCGCGGCAAGGCAACCCATTACATCGGCTTTTTTACCGAACAAGGCGATTCGATTTTTAAGATTTATCTCGGGCGTGACGAAAAACGTCAGCTTCTCGACCATCAGATTGATGCCTTTAATCAGCTAAAAACGCAGTTAGCGACCTCACCACAAACAGACCTGGAGCAATAATTATGGATCAAGCGACGAAACAAGAACGGCTACAAAACCGCCTTGGCCCTGAAATTAAAGAATTTCGTGAAAACTGCCGGACGTTACAATTGGCGACCGTAGACGCACAAGGTAAACCCAATGTCAGTTATGCGCCCTTTATTCAGCGTGAAGATGGCTTTTATATCCTCATTAGTGAAATTGCCCGTCACGCACGCAATCTGCAAGAAAACCCCAACCTGTCGTTGATGATGATCGAAGATGAAGGGAGCGCGAAACAGATTTTTGCCCGGCAACGTCTTAGCTTTGACGCACGAGCTGAAATGGTGGAACGTAATACCGATGCTTGGCAAGCCGGTATTGATGCGTTGAAAGCCCGTTTTGGCGATATCATTGAAAGTCTAAGTGGGTTAGAAGATTTTCGTTTGTTCCGTTTGGTACCGGACAATGGTTTATACGTCAAAGGATTTGGTCAAGCGTTCCAAGTAGGTAACGATGATTTGGTTGATATGGTGCACCTTGACCAAGGACACCGCAAAGTCGGCAGTGATCAAGACATCCAATCGACTGACGAGGTAGCGGTCAACAGCTAACCGTTGCGATCTCTATTTCACCATTCACGGCAATGCCTTGCGCATTGCCGTTTTTGTCTGCGTGCGGGTCAGTAACAACCGATCATTGAATATGGTAAAGTGGCACCTTATGCCAATGTGATAACGAACAACACCATGAACTATATCCCTTTATCTGACTATAAGCGCAAGTGGATCTTTACCCATCAATCATTACCGATTGCGGAAAGCGATCTTGCCGAGATTAGACCCATGACAGAGACGCGCGCGGCGCAGTTGTGGCAAGAATTTATCAGTAAAGACAGCCCAACCCCGGATCATTTTGGCAAGCAAGATTGGCCAACCCACCAAAGTGTTTGGACCCAGCGGCTGGTTTGGCAACAAGCCTGGGATGATGACGGTGACCTTCCTGATGAGTTTCTCGCTCACTTTCCATGGGAAGACAACATCACGGTCTACTTTTGTTATGACAAACACAATATCGTCGAAACGCACTGGGGGGTGTTTAAACAGTATTGGAAAAACTTTCTATTCTATGATGACAAACCCATCTTGATTGGTCGTCGTCGTAAAGAGGTTGCGATGTTTGAGCAATCAGGGGAAGTGGTAATTGGCAAGCGTGACTGACCTTAAGTTATCAGTGGTGGTGCCGTTATAAGTGATAGCAAGACGTCATTGTCACAGTAGACATGGTTTTATGGCACAAACCTCTTGGTAAGTAGCCTTAGAGAGAAGAGTGGTATTTGGTGCTGAGCGTAGGAAGAAGCGATGATTAGGATAATGGCAGCGGTGTGCTTATCGATGTTGTTGGTCGGTTGCTCACTGCCAAAAATGTCGGACTTATGGCGCAATTACAGCACCATTGGCCTCAACGAAGCACTGCGCGGCGCGCAACAAGATCTTGTCCATTGCCGCTATAATAAAACACTTGATACGGCGCAGCGTTATACCGTGATTGGTACGGCGCGAGAGAAAATGCGTGCGTTTGAGCTAATGGGCATTGTCTACAGCGAACAAGAGAACAGCGCTGAGTTTGATCATACCTTGCAGCGCTTTTTGTTTTCAGAGCCGGGACGGACAATGACGGCCTCTCAGGTGCAGATGCAATGGCGCCAAGCCCAAATTGATATTGAACATCAACGCGAGGCTGTATTGAGTCAAACTCATTGCCTGCAATCGACCGACTCACCCAAAACAGGACCGCTAAAATAGCGCGAATATGACATTGAATCGTGGTTAATCAAATTAAAAAGGCAGCCACCGTAACCTGGCTGCCTTTTTATTGTTCGAAACGCACTGATACTTAGGCTTTGAGAATACTCTCTGCCAGGGTCATCAGGCGTGGGTAGGCAAACTCGCTTTCTTTGGCGATTTCCCCCTGTTCCGCCAACACTTCTTGCAAAATATCCGTGGTAGTGAGCGGATTGGCCAGCACGACACGGAAAACCGTGGTGGTGCGTCGTTGCCATTGTTCTGGGGTGAGGCGCGTGCGGGAGACAAAGGTTTGACCTGATTCACGCTGGCGTTTTTGCACAAATTTAGTCAGATCATTGAGCAAGTTATGAATCAAATCGACTTGCTCTTCATTAGCCACCGCAAGGGCCGCTTGCACACGAGCGGGAACAAACCGATAGGTCAATAAACAAAGCTCTGGCTCTGAGATAAGCTCAAAATCCGGGTGTTGGCTAATCATCTTGGCAAACGCAGCTGCTTTATCGATACTTTGATCAATCAACAACTCATAACCGCGGCGAGAGATAATGTTCATACAAGCAAACACCAACATTGCCATGCCACTGCGAGAGCCCTCGAGTGTGTGACTGCCCAGATCTTTTGCTCCTTTACGGAGAATATACTCGGCGTGGTGCTCGATGGATGCGACCACGGACGGATCTTTAAACAGCACCATCCCCGCGCCCATAGGGACATAAAGCTGTTTATGGGCGTCAATGGTCACCGAATCAGCACGTTCAATCCCACTCAGTTTATGTCGCTGGTTATTCGACATTAACGTCGCGCCGCCCCACGCGGCGTCAACGTGGAAGTGAATGCCCTCACGCTCCGCAATATCCGCCAATGCGTTGAGTGGGTCGATACTGCCGGTTTCTGTGGTGCCCGCGACACCCACGATGGCGACCGGCTTAATTTTGTCTCGATTCAGTTGCGAAATGGTGTCTTCAAGTGCATCAATACATATGCGATTTTGGCTATCCGCAGGCACCGAGATCAGTTGGTCGCGACCAATACCCAGCACATCAGCCGCCTTACCCAGTGAATAATGACCACGCTCTGACACCAAAATAGCGAGGTCGCGATAGCCGTAGTGGCGCATCGCGCCAAACAAGCCAGCCTTGTTGATGCCAGGAAACTCTCCGTCAGGCTTGAGGACGTTATTTCGCGCGACCCATAAAGCGGTGATATTCGCCACTGTGCCACCTGAGCAAAAAGCACCGAGTGAATGGTTGGCGCTGTGCATCCAACTCTGATAGAAGGCGTCGTCTTGCTGATAAATCAGGTTATGCAACATGCCAAGCACTTGCCGCTCAAGCGGTGTAAACGCTTTAGAGGTTTCAATTTTGACCGTATTTTGGTTGAGGCCAATCATGATTTTAGACAGTGGCATCAAAAAATAGGGCAGTGCAGAGGTCATGTGGCCGATAAATCGCGGTGAAGCGGTATGTACTGATTGAGCAACGAGTTTCTCGAGCAGAAACTGCGTATGATCAGAGACAAAACTGGGATCTTCAGGGATGGCCGGGTCGCTAAAATCGCGCTCAATATCAGCGAGCGATCGCTCGGTGGCAGTTATATGGTTTTGTAAAAACCGGTTTAGATTCTGAGAGATCGCTTGCTCAATTTGGCTGAGCGTTGAATCTGGGGCTTCGGGGACAGTAAAAATCCGGTGCAAGGTTTCCGGTGTGGCGTCCGCGGCTTTATTGTGTGTTGCCATGACGTTCTTCTTATATCTGCTTGGCTGTCCAAATAGTGACCCTCTCAAGCGCATTGAGACTAGGGTCACGATCACTGACTGAAATTAGGCCTCAACATAGCAAAAAAAAGCCAGAGCATCAGGCTTTTTTTACTGAAGGATGACAGCTGAAACAGCGCACGCGATAGAGAGTAGAGTTGATAAGAGGAGCCAGCGATTGCTGGCTCTTAAATGAGAGCGTGTTTACTGACACTGACGTTGGTTAATACTGTTCATTTGGTCATTATATTGATTGAGCGCCTTGTCAATCTCTTTTGGATGGCTTAGCAGATCAGCCAGTGCACTGCGAAGGGTATAGTTTCCGTCCATGGCTTCGCCTTGGCGAAAGTTAAACACTTTTTCAGCCAGCGTCGAGGGTGGCAATGAGCTTTGCGCGAGCGTTTTTACGTCTTCTTGGCTTAGTTTTAGCCAAGACTCCACCGGCGCTTCCAAATTGAGCTTGGCACTGTCATTTTCTAGATAATAATCAAAAGCTTGTGCATTGAGATTGAAGTGATTTTTTCGGCCTTTCAAGAACCACGCGGCGACCTCATCCAGTGTCGGATCTTTTTTAACTGTCATATCGACCAGCGCTTGGTACCAATTGATCGATGCATCCACATAATCATGATATTTGGCCGAATAACAGTCTGCATTTTTGATAGGGGCAGCGTTTGACATTATCGGCAATAGTGCCGCGACCAGTGCAAGGGCATAGCGTTTCATAACATTATCCTAATCGTTATCGTGTTTGCGCTTTAAGATTATACGCACTAACCGTGTGCGGGGCGCAAACAATGAGGTTTGGGCATCTTTGTGAATGATAAAACGCAGATATTGTAGAACGAGCCAGTGACAAAGTTAAATAACACATTGATATAAAAAGCCCTGTAGCAGAAAAGCTGTGATATCACGCTCAGTTAGCGCGTGACATGCCTTGCTGGTTCGACAATACCGACAGCCAGTGGCGGGTAAATTCGGCAAAACCAAACCCTCCCGGCGCATCCGTGATCCAAGTTGGCGCGGTGGTCAATGCTGGAAGGTGAGGAGCAATATTCGCAACGCCGACGCTCAGAGGAAAGTGGGCAAACATGTCACTGTCGTTCGGTGAATCGCCAATAAACGCCGCGCGTTGCTGAGCCTGCCTACCGGTGACATTGTAACGCTCTAACCATGCTTGCGCTGCGCGTCGCTTACTATGGGTACCGAACCAAGCATTAATGTGAATCGAGCTGGCTGTTGCATTAATACCCTGTCCATGAAACTCGGCGAGCAATGCATTGATCTCATCGGTGGATGCACGTGACGTATGCTGGCCAATATCAACCGCTACTTCACAAAGGCGATAAGGCTGATCCGCCGCAAGTGCGCGATCTGGATAGAGCTGAAGTAAGCGGTTTACCCAGTCGACGAGGGCGGCTTGTTGTTGGCGGGCGGCTTGATTGATTTTCGTGAAGCGCTGACCGTTTTCTTGCCATAGGATCACCCCACCGTTTTCGCTGATCACCGTATCAACGGGCCACGCGTTAATCATGTGATCGCCCCAGCCGGCGCACGCGCCAGTAACAGGGACAACGTGAATGCCGGCTTCACGGAGATCGGCCATCGCCTTCAGTGTTTGCCAGGGCAGCTCACCTTGCCATGTCAAGGTGTCATCCACGTCGGTAAATAGCCATTGCACGTCACGCCAGCGTGTGGCGTGATCATGCATTGACGAGATGGGCAAACACTGATTCGGCATAGGTGTCGCGATCCTCGTTAATTAAATAGCCGCCACATGGCGATGATTAACCTGACGCAGATTAAGAGCCAGTCGTTTCCCTTGTTCATTGTCAAATACGTGGAGGTCGTCAGGGGAAATCGTCAAGGGAAGTTTATCGCCTTCAACCACCTTACTGTGCCCCTCTAAACGCAGTGTGATGAAGCTATCGGTATCGGTTATATGACCATAGACTAGCAAATCAGCCCCTAAAGACTCGGTCAAGGTGACTGCAAGCGTAAAACTGGCCTGATCGGCCGATACCACTTTTAAATGCTCGGGCCGCAATCCGACGGACACGGATTGTGTATCAACGTCCTGACACTCAGCCAAAACGTGTTTACCTATCGATAGGACATCACTGTCGATTTGACCCTCGACAATATTCATCGCTGGAGAGCCAATAAATGTGGCGACAAACAAGCTAGCCGGTGCATCGTAAACGTCTAACGGTGTACCAATTTGCTCAACGTTACCACCATTCAATACCACTAAGCGGTCCGCGAGGGTCATCGCTTCAACTTGGTCGTGGGTAACATAAACGGCAGTGGTATTCAGCTTCCTTTGCAAACTTTTGATTTCTAAACGCATTTGTACACGTAGTTTAGCATCAAGGTTGGATAACGGCTCATCAAAGAGAAAAACCTTGGGACGACGCACAATCGCACGGCCCATTGCCACCCGTTGTCGCTGTCCACCGGACAATTGATTAGGCCGTCTGTCGAGCAGGTGTTCTAGCTCGAGCATCGTCGCAACCTCGGTCACAAGCTGTTGAATGGTCGCTTTGGGTGTGCCGCGGTTTTTAAGGCCATAGGCCATATTGTCGAATACACTCATGTGTGGATAGAGCGCATAGTTTTGAAACACCATGGCAATATCGCGCTCGCCGGGCTCAAGATCATTCACTTTTTTATCGTCAATGACCAATTGGCCGCTGGAAATCGCCTCGAGGCCGGCAATCATGCGCAGTAAGGTTGATTTGCCACAGCCGCTGGGTCCCACCAACACAATCATTTCGCCATCTTTCACTGATAAGTCGACGCCGTGAATGGCTTTAAACCCATTGGGGTAGGTCTTTGCCATCTGTTCTAGGGTTACCGTTGCCATTTACTTCTCCGTTTCCACTAAGCCTTTCACAAAGAGTTTTTGCATGCCAAGCACCACGAGTACGGGTGGTAGCATGGCCATTAGGGTTGTTGCCATTACGCGATTCCATTCCACTTCACCGTCGCCGACCGACAGCATGCGCTGAATACTCATCACAATGGTGTAATACTCATCATCCGTGGTGATCAATATCGGCCAAAGGTACTGGTTCCAACCGTATATGAAGGTGATCACAAACAGCGCGGCGATATTGGTACGCGAGAGAGGGAGCAGGATGTCTTTGAAAAACTTGAACGGGCCCGCGCCATCAATCCGCGCGGCTTCAAGCATTTCGCCAGGGACCGTCATAAAAAACTGACGGAACAAAAAGGTCGCGGTAGCACTGGCGATGAGTGGAATGGTCAGTCCCGACATCGAGTTGAGCATGTTCAGGTCGGCAATGACCTGGAACGTAGGCATAATGCGCACCTCCACGGGCAGCATCAGGGTCATAAAAATCACCCAAAATGCCAACATCCGACCCGGAAAGCGAAAATACACCACCGCATAGGCCGATAAAATAGAAATAGCCAGTTTGCCGATCGATATACCCATCGCCATTAAAAATGAATTCCACAGCATGCCGGCAACGGAAATATTTAACTCACGGGATGTCCCTTCGGTTAATACCTCTTTGAACACAGATAAGCCTTTGTCACCAAACCATAACGGCGTGACACCACTGACAAAGGCGCTGCTGTCATGGGTCGCAGCGGTTAACGCTAGCCACACAGGGAGTGCAACCGAGGCCACCCCTAAAATCAACACCAAATGCGAGAACACAGTAAGCCAAGGGCGACGTTCAACCATTAGTAAGCCACCTTCTTTTCAACATATTTAAACTGAATCACGGTTAATGCCCCCACGAGGATCATCAACACCACGGATTGCGCGGCGGATGAGCCCATATTGAGGCCGACAAAACCGTCTGCATACACTTTATAAACCAGCGTCGTGGTGGATTGCCCAGGCCCACCTTGCGTCATGGCATGAATCACCCCAAAGGTTTCGAAAAAGGCGTACACCAAGTTCACGACCAATAGAAAAAAAGAGGTCGGAGAGAGCAATGGGAAAATGATGGTAAAAAAGCGTTTTACCGGGCCGGCGCCGTCGATGGCTGCCGCTTCCACCAATGAGCGTGGGATGGATTGCAGCCCGGCGAGGAAGAAGAGGAAGTTGTAGCTAATCTGCTTCCATGTGGCGGCAATGATCACCATGGTCATGGCATCGCCAGAATGGATAAACGGATTCCAGTCTAAACCCATGGCTTTTAGCGCATGGGCCAATACACCGACAGTGGGATTGAACATGAATAACCACAGCACCCCTGCGACAGCCGGAGCGACGGCGTAGGGCCATACCAATAGCGTTTTATAGCCTGCCGCCCCTTTAATGACTCGATCGGCCATCACCGCCAGCACAAGCGCCGATAGCAGTGCGATGCCTGCAACAGAAAAACTAAAGAACAAGGTGGTCAAAAAAGAGCGATAATAGCTGGCGTCTCCCAGCAACTCAGTGAAGTTTTCGCCACCGACAAACTCGGTACTGAGACCGAATGGATCTTCCAACAAGGTGGATTGCCATACTGCCTGCGCCGCTGGCCAGATAAAAAAGATAAAGGTGATCAGCAATTGAGGCGCGAGTAGTAAAATGGGAAACGCACAATGATTAAATGTGGGTTTATTGGACATAGGCTTTCTCAAAAAGTGGAGCGGCAGTTTATACCGCTCCGTCATACAACAAGGTTTTTTATGGAAGGAATTAACTGTTTACTGATTGGCTTTCGCAAACTTTGAAAGCAAGCCATTAGCGCGCTCAACGGCTTCATCCAGCGCTTCTTGAGCCGATTGATCGCCGGACCATACAGTCTCAAGCTCTTCGTTAATCACGTCACGGATTTGCACGAAGTTACCTAAGCGGATCCCTTTCGAAGCAGGCGTTGGTTCGACCTCGGTCATCTGCTTAATCGCGATGTCCGTGCCTGGGTTTGTGGCATAAAAGCCTTGCTTCTTGCTTAGCTCATAGGCGTCGTGGGTGATGGGTAAGTAACCGGTGAACTGGTGCCAGTCGGCTTGGATTTCAGGTTGAGACAAGAAGGAGAAGAACTGAGCGACGCCTTTATACTCTTCTGACTCGTGGCCTTGTAGAACCCAAAGCGTTGCGCCACCGATGATGGTATTTCTTGGCTGCTTAACGGCTTTGTCCCAATAAGGGAGTTTCGCCACACCAAACTCGAAATCTTTCACGCTTTCACGCACACCGGCATAAGACGCTGACGAGTTCATATACATGGCACATTCACCACTGTAGAACAGCGGAGCACTGTCAGAGCGGCGACCGCCATATTCAAAAATGCCAGCCTGTTGCCAATCCGCCATTTTGGCAATGTGATCCACAAACGGAGACTGGTTAATCAGCATCTTGTTATCGACACTGCTAAAGCCATTGTCATTGGTGGCAATGGGGGCATTGTGGCGAGCGCCGAGGTTTTCAATTTGTACCCAAGATTGCCAACCAGTCGTGAAGCCGCACTGAGCACCATTGGCAAGCAGTTTCTCAGATACTTGCTCAACCTCTTCCCAGGTTTTGGGAGGATTAACGCCAGCTTTAGCAAATAGGTCTTTGTTGTAATACAGAACGGGCGTTGAGCTATTAAACGGCATCGACAGCATATTGCCATCTTCATCTGAATAATAACCCGTGACAGAAGAGAGGTAGTCAGATTGGTCAAACGGGACGTTAGCATTTTCCATCAGCTCATAGACAGGGTAAACCGCTCCTTTTGCTGACATCATGGTCGCGGTGCCGACTTCAAACACCTGGACGATATGAGGTTGCTTGTTGGCGCGGAATGCCGATACGGCGCCTGTCATGGTTTCGGTGTAGTTACCCTTGTAGATGGGTTTGACGGAATAGTCATCCTGACTGGCATTGAACTTCTCGGCAATTTCATTCACTTTTTCGCCAAGATTTCCGCCCATTGCGTGCCACCATTCGATTTCGGTTGTCGCGTTGGCAGAAAAAGAGGCCAGCAACAGGGCCGAAGAAAGCGCGGTTAAGCGTTGGGTTTTCATGCGTCACTCCTTTTGAGGATTGGGTAATGTTCATTCGGCAACTTAATGAACAAAAATGAACATAATATGAACCCAAACGAAAAGGGAGATGACAATTGTATGACTTTTGACCGCCGTCTCATGTTGTGTGAAAAAAATGTTAAATAGAGCGTGTTTTGATGATGAAAATGCTGTAACCGCAAGCACTTATTCGTAAAAACACTGTCATAGTTACGCGAGACAATGCGGTGAACACTGTCCTACAATACCCGAATGACCGATTGAAATGAGACTGTTCAAATGAAAATCGCACCACAACAATTATGCGGGCATCGAGGTGTCGCCGCTCATGCACCAGAGAATACGTTAGCGTCTATTTCAAAGGTGCGAGAGATTGGGTTAAGCTGGGTGGAGGTCGATGTGCAATTGACCCAAGACGGGGTGCCCGTGGTGTTTCATGACCACACTTTGTTACGTTGCACGAATGGGACAGGGGCGCTAAAAGATACCGCCTTGGCAGACTTGCAGCAGCTTGATGCAGGCGGACATTTTTCACCCGTGTTTGGGTATGAAAGGGTACCCACGCTCGCGGCCGTTTTAGCCCAAGCGCACCGTGATGCACTTCATATCAACCTTGAGATAAAAACCTACCCGGATAGCGATATTCCTGCCTTATGCCGCGCGATATTTGCTTGCTTGTCGGCAAGCCCTATCAGCACCGAGAAGGTATTAGTCTCGTCTTTTTCTCTTGAAGCACTCGCGATTGTTCGTGATGAAATGCCTGAGTTAGCGCGGGCGATTTTATGGGAAACCATCCCTGACAATTGGCATGAGTTTCGGGACTTAGCGACGTTTAGTATTCACTGCAACTATCGCCACCTCACGCAAGACAAAGCGAAATCCGTGAAAGAATCAGGTTTAGTATTGAAGTGTTATACCCCTAATGAGCCAGCTGAGGTTGACGCGTTATGGGCTTGGGGCGTAGATATGATGATCACCGACGATCCGGGCAAATACTTAACACACCCGTGCTAACACGGGGTTAAACGACTTGGTCGATGAGCGGTCGAGCATTTTCTGACAGCAAGGAGCATACGTGCCACAAGAGGCAGAGTTAAATTGGCGTCAGCGCGAAATATTAGCGCAATTAGCAAAAACAGAGCATCTCGAAACGGATGATTTGGCCACGCAGTTTTCGGTTACGACGCAGACGATTCGTCGTGATATTAATCAGCTTTGTGCGCTGGGCTTAGCTCGACGTCACCATGGTGGCATTAATATGCCCTCTGCGCATGTCAATAGCGATTACCAGCGCCGTTTGCAACGGCACAGTGGTGTGAAAACGGCGATTGCACGGGCCGTGGCCGAGCACATTCCTGAGGGGGCGACAGTGATGCTTGGGATCGGTACCACGGTTTCTGCGATCGCTGAGCAGCTATTAACAAGACGCAACCTTCGCGTAATCACCAATAACGTCCAGATCGCGCACATTTTGGGGGCGAACCCTGACCTTGATATTTGGCTGGCAGGGGGGAAGTTGCGCGCCAATGACCAAGACATGGTTGGCCACTCAGTGCTTCAGTTCCTATCTCGTTTCCAACCGGATATSGCCATTATCGGCTGTGCGGCGGTCAATGAAGAGGGATGGGTGTGTGAGTTTTCACCCGATGAAGCAGATGTCAGTGACACCATGCTTAGCGCGGCGAGTGCGCGTTGGTTGGTGGCAGATGGATCAAAGTGGCAGCGCAGCGCACCGGTGAAAGTGACAACCTTAAGTCAGTTCGACTATGTGTTCACTAACGATGTACTGAGCAACTATTCGACGCTGCCGCCAGATATCGCTTTTATTCCTTGTGACTAGCGCGATCCCAGCCCTACGCAAGCGCCAATTACCGGTTGAGAAGGGCTGGCTATACCTGTGTGGCGACAAACCATAGCGGGATCACGCTTGCGCGGATAAAATCGCGCGATACAGTGCCTCGGTGGCTTCACGCGGCGTTTGCTCAGGGTTATAGAAGAACTCATTAATCACATCGAACACCGCGCTTTGTACATAACGTGTGGTAGAAAGACCGTGTGACATGCTGGGGCTTAAGGTGCCATTCTCCTGCGCATAAATAAACGCATCACGCGATTGCTGTGCACACCGGTCCCCCTGGGGGAGGGGCACATCAAACCGAATAGGCAACGAGCCTTTGTAACGGTTAAAGTCACGCTGGAACTGTGGTGTGAGTAGGTACGAGGCCATGTCTGTTTGGCTTTGTCGCTCACTTTGGTTATTGGGTTTGAAAAACACAAAGCTGTCGACGTTGTAACTAAAGGCTTTTTTTGTTCCCGGGAAGGCGACACAGGTAAAGGCGTTGCCTTCTTGTTGGTTGGCGGCAAAAAACTCGCCTTTAGCCCAATCACCCATCACTTGCATACCCGCTTGATTATCAATGAGTAGGCGTGTGGTGTCGCTCCAGTTGCGCCCTTGGCCTGAGTCATCCACGTATTGGCGCATCTTCGCCAACAGGGTAAAGGCTTTAACCACATCGTCACTCAGCAGCGCTTTGCGGTCAAAGTCTAAAAAGGCTCGTTGATAATCTTGCGGTCCCAACACTGATAGCGCCAAACTGTCGAAAAGTGTCGCGACCTGCCATGGCTCGCCGCCTAGGGCAAGGGGAATATAGCCTGCCTGTTTAAGTTTATCTGCCGCAGTAAAAAAGCTATCAAAGTCGGTCGGGACATCAGCATCCGCGGCCTCAAACGCACGTAAGTTAATCCATAGCCAATTTACTCGGTGGATATTAATGGGCGCCGCTACATAGTTACCTTGGTACTGCATGACATCACGTAGTGGGGCAGGGATTTTATCTTCCCAGTGTTCCGCTTCCGCAATCTCATTGAGGTTGCGTAAAAAGCCTAAACGGGCCCACTCGGTGATCTCTGGCCCTTTGATTTGTGCCGCAAGGGGCGGGTTACCACTGATGGCACGGATCCTCAGGGTGTTCATCGCGCTTATCCCTGCGCGACCACCGACCGCGAAGTCTTGCCATTGATGGCCTCGTTGCTCAATACCTTCTCGCAAGACAGAGGCGGCTTTGGCTTCACCGGCAGATGTCCACCAGTGTAAAACTTCAACATCACTGGCGGACACTGCAAGGCTGTAGGTGGCAAACATGCCACTGATGATCCAGTGAGAGAGGTATCTATTTAAGCGTGCCATTATTCTTCTACCCGCGGAAAACTGATATCAACTTGCAGGCCACCTTCACTGCGGTTACTAAGCACCATATCCCCGCCATGCGCGTGGATGATATCGCGTGCAATCCCCAAACCAAGCCCGGAACCGTCGTTATCATCGTGTAAGCGTACATAAGGGTCAAACACTGAGTCGAGCGCTTGCTCAGGAATACCTGGCCCTTCGTCAATCAGGGTAATATCTAACGTGTGTTTGGCGTCCATGACGTAAATCGTCACTTTATCACCGTATTTCAYACCATTATCAATTAAATTGGATAAGCAGCGTTTAAAGGCGAGTGGCTTGCAAGTAAACGGAGGCACCGCGTCACTTTCAATGCTCACTCGGATACGGTTTTGATTGTGTGGTTCGACAATCATCGCCAAGAAATCAATGACATCAATAGCCGCCATGTTTTCATGGATATCGGTGTCTCTAACGGTTTGTACCGCGCCTTTAACCATGATTTCAAGATCATCTAAATCTTTATTGAGCTTCGCTGCTTGTACGTCGTCATCGATTAATTCTGCCCGTAAACGTAAGCGGGTGATGGGCGTTTTTAAATCATGCGACATGGAGCGGAATAAGGTCTCACGCTCACGCAGGTGGCGTTGTAAGCGACGCTGCATACGGTTAAACGCTCGTGTCACAATCGCGATTTCAGCCGCGCCTTCTTCCTTAAGCGGTGGCTGCTCGATATCGGTGCTAAATAAGTTTGCTGCTTTAGCGAGTCGTTTCAATGGTCGAGCTTGCTGGCGAATCAAGATATAAGTAAAAAACAGTAATAGCGCAGTGATCACCACAATAAAGACCACTTGATCGGCGGTAATCAGGGTGTCGTCGAGCGTCACATAGGGCGCAGGCAACAACGCGGCGATATAGATCCACTCATCTTGTTTCAGCTCCATTTGTACCACCAAAATGGGTGGGTTTAATGGCTCTAAACTTAACGTGTGATGTGCCCAGGACTTGGGCAAGTCTTGCAATAAAATGTCGTTATTGAGCACGCGTAAGGTTTCAGGGCGCGAAAAATCAACATCAATCGTATTCAATGACGGGAGCTGCTCATGGAGAATGCCCGATACGGTGCGGGTCGCTACCTTTTTCGCCTGTGTCTCTTCAATGGGCGTGATTTCGATTTTTTCTTTGTTGAAGGAGACAAAAAATCGTGTCCCGCCCATATTCCTTAACTGGTTAAGTGCAACATGCCGGTAAGCAACGGGCAAGGATTGAAAAAAGGTGGTGGTTGAGGCAAACATGTTAGCCAAGCTCGCCGATGCGGATTCTAACCCCTCTAGCTGGGTTCGCTTTGACTGGGTATACCATATTGACGTCGCGATCCCTTGYGCTAAGACCACGGATAGCAGCGTCAATAGCAGGGTTCTGGAAAGCAAAGAGCGGGGGATCAGCTTTTCTAGCCAGTCATGATTCATATTGGATCTCAGCCACAAACATATAACCCGCACCACGCACGGTTTTAATCAAGTTCGCTTTGCCAGTATCACGTAAGCGCTGGCGTAAGCGGCTAACTTGTACATCGATGCCACGCTCTTGCGCCTGAGCATCGCGGCCTCGTGTCGCTTGGCTAATCGCATTACGATCGAGCAATTGGTGTGGGTGGTCGATAAACAACATCAGCAGGGCATAATCAGACGCCGACAACTCTATTTCCATACCAGTGACAACGTGATGCAATTGCTGGGTGGCAGGCTCAAGACGCCACTGGCCGAACCGAATCGCTTTGGGTCGGGACAAAGTCGTTTCCTGTAATTGCTGGGTGCGACGTAGTAATGCACGAATACGGGCGATCAATTGGCGCGGACTAAAGGGCTTGGCGATATAGTCATCGGCGCCTAACTCTAACCCTACAATTTGATCGGTTTCGTCTGACACGGCGGTGAGCATGATGATAGGCACACTCGAATCTTTACGAATACTTTTGCACAGGGTAAAGCCATCATCCCCTGGAAGCATCACGTCGAGTAAAATTAAATCCGGGTATTGGACAGCCAGTTTAGTTTGCATCTCATGACCGTTTTGCGCGGTCATGACTTCGTAACCCGCTTTGGTGAGGTAAGCTTGGAGAAGCTCACGAATTTCGACATCGTCGTCGACCACTAAGATGCGTTTGGCTGAAGCCATATCGCCATTGTCCTCGTTGTTATAGTCAGTGTCCCCATTATCGGTGCTTTATCGTTGAGATGCTACAAACAAAGCCGCACTTTGTGTAAATAATCAGCGACTTGTTGATAGCCGTATTGGTGATGATGTCAGAGCAGACACCCAGGAGGGGTAAAGGTATAAAAAGGCAGATAGTGCATCGCATGACGACGCGAGAGCGTGAAAAAGACAAAGCCCTCCATTGAAGAGGGCTTTGGTTGACATCACAGTGTGTTATGAACCGTGACGCGCTATTCGCTATTCGCTATTGCTGTGCATGGCTTTACGAATACATAAAGCCGCGCCACCCCAAGTGACGGCAAAGCCGATAAGCATCATGATAATTGCGCCTGTTGTCATGCGTCTGTCTCCATATCGCGAGCAGGGGGTGTGGTGCTATTAACGATAATCCCTACCACAAGCATGGCAGCGACCAAGCCCCAACCTAGGGTCAGTAATTCGAATTGTGCGTAACCACCGTAGCCTTCGTTGAAGGTGTCAATCAGGTTTTTCACCAAGATCACCGCCAGCATAATGGGGCTGATAAAGCGGATACAAATTTCCATCCACTGTCCCACGCTGAACTCAGAGATACGGTTAGCATATTGACGGATGTCTGATAGTTTAACCAGCCAGCCGACCAAGAGTAGCTCAAGCAAGCAGCTTGTGAGCAGTGCAACGTTGTTAACAAAGTAATCGACCAAATCTAGCAGCAACAAACCGCCGTTAGTGGCGAACGCCATTGAGACGACAAAACCCACACCACAGACGGCTGTCGCCGCTTTTTGGCGAGTCACATTGAGTTTGTCCATGATGGATGATGTGACGGCTTCGATGATGGAAATGTGCGAACTCAAGCCAGCAACAACCAACGCCAGGAAGAACAGCGGGCCAAGAATATAAGGGATAGGGAGCAGATTAATCGCCGCGGGTAAGGTGACGAACGCTAGACCAACCCCACCACTGACCACGTCGGTGATCCCTTTGCTCTGCTCCGCGGCCATATAACCAAGAATGGAGAAGATCAGCACGCCGGCGACAATCGAGAAACCACAGTTGATCAACACCGTCATCAAGGCGTTATTGTTGACGTCAGACTTTTCTGGCAAATAGCTAGAGTAGGCAAGCATGATGGCAAAGCCCACTGACAGTGTGAAGAAGATCTGCCCGTAGGCGGCGGACCACACACTGGCATCGGCCAATTTGCTAAAGTCAGGCGAGAACAGATAGTTTAAACCATCTAGCGCACCAGGCAGCATTACCACGCGGCCAATGAGCAACAACACCATGATAAATAGCAAAGGCATCATGATTTTGCTGGCTTTCTCTATGCCGCCTTTCACGCCACGGAAAACCGCTGCATAGGTGATAGCCCAAGCGATGATCATTGGAATCGCGATGTGCCACTGCCAATCACCCAAGCTGGTGGGAGAGTTTTCCCCGAGTTTTAGGTAATCGGAGAAGAAGAACGCGTTGGTATCCGTGCCCCAATCTTGGCCAAACGAAAAGCCAAAGTAGGAAATGGCCCAGCCAATCACGGCCACGTAGTAAATCCCAATGGTGGCCGCGATTAAAACTTGAAACCATCCCAGCCATTCAAATTTGGTATTGAGCTTGGAAAAGACCACGGGCGATGAGCCGCGCAGTTTTTTCCCTAGCCCAAATTCCATAATCATAAATGGAATACCCGCGGTGAGCATGGCGAAAAGGTATGGAATAAAAAAGGCCCCGCCACCGTTCTCATAGGCCATGTAAGGGAACCGCCAAATATTCCCTAGGCCGACTGCTGACCCCACGGCAGCCAAGATAAACCCAGCGCGTGAGCCCCATTGTTCTCTTTTCATATCTACTTACTCCTTTGCGAATCGCCTTTCTTTACGTCCATCCAAATATGCAGTGTTGTGAGGCTGCGTTTTTTGGGTCGATATGAAAGAAATAGCACATTCCCGCAATATTGATTTTTAACTTCCTGTTGCCCGAATGTTGAATTTTTTATCTAAAGCGGGCAGTCATTGCACATTAAGCACAGCGTGAGGCTAAATCAATAGCCTTAAAACCAACAAGTTAGCAAGAAAATGGGGGTTAACCTGCTATTTGTGCATATAGGTAGAGATAAATCATGTCTTTTTTCGATAAAGTAGTTAAATGAGCTGTCTAAATTGTCAATAACTGGTGATTAATGGTTATTTTTTGTCGGTCGCCAATTGATGAAAAAAACAACGGGAATACGTATCGAGCCCGTGCCACAGCGCCAAAAAACATGATCTCATTAGCAGAATTTTAGGCAACAAAGACGCACACTAAACATGGTTTACACTTGTTATAGCAGCGTGATCATCTAGGAGCACATCATGAATACGACCCTCACTTATGCATTGCTGACGACAGCCTGCGCACTCGGCCTTATTTTTACATTTGCCGCCGTGGCGGTGCTGGCATAAACATCACCGAGGTGGCCGCTAGCTCGATAACGATGCCACGGCGCGCTAAGCGCTAGCACAGTATCACACGACGCGTTAGACTATGAGCTATAGCTAACTAAAAATATTCAATAAAACATAAGCATAACGCTAAGTGTGATGGTAAGGGGCGAACGTGGTAGAAACTAATCAAGCCGTGCAGCCCACGGTATTGACCGACAACGCGTTGACCGCTAGTGCACAGAGCGGGACGCGCGCGCGGCCGCAGCGCATCGCCCTAGTGCTTCAAGGGGGCGGACAACGAGGCATTTTTACAGCCGGTGTGCTAGATGCTTTTTTAACCCACCGATTTGATCCTTTTGAGCTTTATTTTGGCACCTCAGCAGGCGCGCTTAATATGAGCGCGTATGTGTGTCAGCAATATCAATATGGCTACCGCTTTATTACGCAGCTCACCACGCAAGAGCGCTTCTTCCATTTGATGAAGTATGTGCGTCGCCAGCATTACATGGACTTGGATTGGGCGCTCGATACGGCCTTGCCGGGCAAAGAAACCGCGTTAGATATGGAAGCCGCGCGGCGCCACCTGCAAAGCCGCTATGCCTACGCGTGTGCGACAGACGTCGATACATTGCAACCGGCCTTTTTCTCACTGACAGAAGACAGCTGGCCAGATGCTCTGAAAGCGACCTGTGCGATACCGCTTCTTTACCCGCATCCGGTGACTATCGGGTCGCACCGCTATGTCGATGGCGGGGTCACTGCGGCGATCCCGGTAAAGGAGGCGTTCGCGCGCGGGGCCGATATTATTGTGGTTGTACGTACCGAGCCTGTGATAGAACAAGAAAAGCGCGATGACGAAAACCGCCGCTTTCTTGAGACACTGCGCGAACGCTTTGAGACGAAAAGACCGCAATTTAAGCTCTCCGACTATCTATCAAATTTTGAGTCGAAATATCGACTCGCCCGCTTTGAAACCTTCCAGAAAGAGCTGAGTAAGCAGCTAGGGGAACTATCAGAGCGCTATAAGTCTAGCCGCGAGCAACTGGTTAATCGTGTGCGCGACAGCATGAAAGAAAAAGCGATGCAAAATGGTGGTCGTTGGCTGTTTGGTGGTGACACGATTTATCGGTTGCAGTCTTTATCGGGCAAACCATTGAATACGGAAATGCTCAAGATGCTGACCACGCATTACCAAAGCTACCAAAGTGAACTGCAGTTTTTGGCGTCACCGCCAGCGCGTGCTCAGATAGTGCAAATTGCGCCGAGCGCGCCGCTGCAAAGCAGTGCCTTGCTGAGTAAGCCGGCGGCATTAGAAGCCGACTATCAGCTGGGGGCCTCGCTGGGAAACCAATTCTTGCGTGAATACGGTGACTCGCTGGTCTCTTTGTCGACAGTGGATAACCCCGGCTTTGAGTCAACGTCGTTACAAATGCCGCATCAAGGGTAGCGCCGATGACAGAGTTTGAAAAAATGCAACGCGGCCTGCCTTATTGTCCCGCGGATGAAGAGCTGACTTTGTTTCGATATGCCGCGCGTCGACTTTGCCAACAGTTTAATCGGCTTGATCCTGAAGATGCCGCCAGTTTAGCCGTGGTAACCACCAAGCTATTCGCCCGTATTGGCGATAACGTTGAAATCGATGCGCCTTTCTTTTGCCATTATGGGATGAATATTCATCTTGGCAGTAATGTAAGCGTCGGTCCCAATTGCACCATTTTAGACGGCGCGCACGTCAGTATTGGCGATAATGTGAGTATTGGCCCTAACGTGGGGATCTATACCACGCGTCATCGCGTATTACCGCTAGACATTGCCCGAGGTGAATGCGAGTCCTCTCAAGATGTCATCATCGGTAATAACGTCATCATCGAGGGAAATACCGTGATAAAAGCGGGTGCGGCGATCGGTGAAGGGGTAGTGATTGAAGCCGGATCAGTGGTTGATGCGGACATCGAACCCTTTTCTATTGTGGCTGGTAATCCGGCTGCGGTGGTGCGGCGTTTGCAGTGATGAGGGTAGAGACAACGCGACAGGTGCCTCCCAACACGATGTTATCGCATCCTCCCCATAAATGTTATAATATAACATTTTTGAATTGGCATACTGATGTGGGTGTAGTAATGTTAGCGCCCTCAATAGGGTATCAGCAGTAAGAGATAGACGCAGAATGGTTAAAGTTAGGGCCCGAGTGCCGTTGAAAGTCGGGGTGGGAAGTCAGATCCCAGCAGAGATCCTTTCCTTCCATGGTTTAGAATCTGAGCAAGAGCACGTCGCGCTAATTTTCCAACAAGCCGATAAGAAAGCTGATCCGCCTTTAGTTCGTATGCATTCCGAGTGTTTAACCGGTGATGTCTTCCATTCCTCTCGATGCGATTGTGGTGAGCAACTTGAAGAAACCATCCAAAAGATGGGTGAAGATGGCGGTATTATTCTTTATTTGCGCCAAGAAGGGCGCGGGATAGGGCTGTATAACAAGCTGGATGCCTACAAGCTACAAAGCGAAGGGATGACGACGTATGAAGCGAACAACCACTTAGGGTTTGCAGATGATTTGCGTGATTTTTCCGAAGCGGCGCAGATGCTAAAAGCGTTAGACGCTCACCGTATTCGCTTGATTACCAATAACCCCAAAAAGATCGAAGAGCTACAAGCGGCAGGGATTACTCTCAAAGAAGTGATTGGCACCAAAGCCCACCTTAAAGACGGTAATCGTAACTATCTTAAGGCAAAGATTGAGCACGGCAAGCATCGTCTCAATATTGAGCAAGATTAAACATTCGTCGATAAAAATGGGCTAAATTGCTCGCAGGGCAGTGACAATCACTGCCCATATTCGCTACATTATTGCCATTATATCAGTCATTGCTCAAGGACGAGTCATGCGTGTGCAAACATGGCATTATCTCTTTCCCCCATTGCCCCCTGTGGCGATGCTCATTGCGGTTGCGATTGGTTTATTACTGAGCCATTTCTTTCCTTTTTCGCTGGTGCTGGGTGCGCCGGTTTGGGCTGCCTTGCCTCTGGGGTTAGCTGTGGGGTTATTAGCCGCCGCTAAATGGGCGTTCCATCGCCATCACACCACACTTGATCCGCTGCAAATGCCTTCAGCGTTGGTGACCACTGGGATCTATCGTTATACCCGCAACCCCATGTATCTGGCGTTGGTACTGATCATCGCTGCGGCTGGGCTGTATTTTAATGCGCTATGGTGCTGGGGGATGATTCCCGCTTTTATGGCCTACCTATCCGCCACATTTATTCCTGCTGAAGAAGCCCGTTTATCACGCCAATGGCCTGATGATTTTGACGCTTATGCAGCTCGTGTCCGACGCTGGCTTTAGGATTAGATAAACTAAGGGTATAATCCCACTCTGACATTGGGTGATGTCAGCACCAGTCCGCACCGATAACCCTTAGTCATGTCTCCGCGACAGGGTATCCACAACTGACTAGACGCTATGGGTGGGACAGTCGCATCCACAACGGCAGCACCTATCGCTGCCGTTATCCTGTGGGGCAGGGCTAGTGGAGCTGTGTTGGGCTGCGCTTCCACAATAAATGACAGAATTTATTATCCGGATCTCGGCTGATGAGCATACGCACAAAGACTTCATCTAACACCTCAGCGCCAGCTAAACCCATTTGCACCTCGGCACACTGAGACAAGTCAACATCGGCGCCCACATGCTCTGGCCAATCACTGTTGACCTCAACCACCACAGCGCCCCCTTCTTCTTCAAAACGGGACTCATAGAGCATTAAATCGTCGAACTCCAAGTTGTCTGGGGCCGTTTCGGCAAAAATCTCGAACGCGATCTCTAACACGGTCTCCAAGCTGAGTTGATTCTCTTGCGTCATGGTAAGCTCTCATTGTCTGTATGTATGCGCACTATATCATGCTGTAAGGGGTATCTCAGCCGCGCCGTATCGGTTGCCTTTTACAAAGACGTACCTAGAGCGTATACGCATTCCTCCTCCCAACCGTCGGTGTCCATGGTGAAATCGACAACCTCTGGCTAAAATAAAAGCAGACCCGCAGTTAGAGCGTTGATTTGTTTATGCAGATGACCAACAATAGCGCGCGTACCCAAACCTGTGTGAAAGTCGTGACTCAGTTGCAACCCAGAAACGCCTATTTACCGGAGCCCGACCGGCGTGCCCCGTTCCAATCTGAATTTATCCCCGTGATGATTAAAGCGGTGAAGCAACTCCGTGGCTTGCTCGGCAAGCGGCTTCACAGCGTCTATGTGAGTGGAGATATTGTTTGGCGACGGGCCGTGGTGAATGAAAGTGTGCTATCGCTGACGGTGGTGTGCCAACACGCCTTGACGCTTGATCAATCGAACGCATTAAACACCTTGCTCTGGCGATTAAAAACCAGCCATAGCAAGGTGATCAGTGATTGTCATATCGATATCGTGACCGTGTCACATGTTAGAGATCTCTCACAAATCTTTCACTGGGGATTCTTTTTTAAGCACAGAGCCATTTGCCTCTATGGCCAAGACTTGTCGGCCAGTTTTGGTTTATTTGAAGCCAGCTGGGAAGTGGCGAAGGCGATGAATCCAGATATCTCTGACAAACTCGCGCGTGCCAAACAAAAAATCACTGCCGCCACCACATGGAATACCCAGCTCAATACAGCTCAAGCGATTGCGGATACCTTGATACGCGGTGCATTTGGTTTGGTACTTCATAAAGAAGCGTATTGGAGTGAATCACTCAACGAGTGTGCGGATGCCTTTATCAAACACTACCCGGATAAAAAAATGGCGATTGAGCGACTTTTTATCCTGCTAGAGCGTAAACCGGTAAAAAAACGTGCTGTCATGACCCTCCTCAATGACTTTGGCGATTGGTTGATCAAAGAATACGCGCGCATTGACTTTAAAATTGGTTAACGAGCGTTTGGCAACGATGCGGGCGTTGGATGCTTGAGCATTAAGCGTATTCTGTGAGCCAACCCGCCTCATTCCCTACAAGTGAGTAACAGAATCTGATCTTGGTCAATAAAACGACGTAACAAACTTTTCACAAAAGATGGTTTGTTGAACTATAAAACCACCATTAGGCATGTGCAATCTGCTTTTGGGGTGTATTTATTCAGTATTTATGACTAAATAGTTATTTACATCCTGCGCATGATTCGATAATCTGCATGTCAGTTAGTCACGGTGAGTGAATAATTAATCAGCAAAGGCGCTGATACTCGCGGTGAGATAAATATAAATTCAGGATTCAGACGTATGCAAAAAACTGACACTCTCTCTACGAAGTCACCTTCGATGAGAAACATTCTGATGTTCGCAATCCCATCACTATTGGGGTTGTTCCTTTTTATGACGCCCGTCAGTTTCGGTGACAGTGTCACTATTCCAATTGCGGTGATGGCGAGCAGTGTCTTGGACTTACTAGGTAACAGTGCAACAGCGGTCGTCACTGCCTTAGTGGTGTTGAGTGCCGTTGTTTCAGTGTTGGTTACGCTGACCAAACCTGCCGTTATCATGCGAAATGGCTTTCTTAATGGCTTGTTTAACGTCTCACCCGTATGGCTAATCACCCGTGTTTTCGGGGCTGCCTTTATCGTGATGGCGTTTTATGGCTTGGGCTCGCCGGTCATCATGGGAGAAACAACGGGGGCCTTTGTGCTCAATGAGCTGCTGCCTACCTTGTTGTCTGTGTTTATCTTCGCTGGCCTATTACTGCCGCTATTGACCAGTTTCGGTTTGCTTGAACTGCTTGGCGCGATTTTCACCAAGGTAATGCGCCCACTATTCGGTTTACCGGGGCGTTCTGCGGTTGATTGTGCTGCCTCTTGGTTAGGCGATGGCAGTGTCGGTATCTTGATGACCAGTAAACAATATGAGCAAGGTTTTTACACCCAGCGTGAAGCAGCAGTGGTTGGTACGACGTTCTCTGCAGTTTCAATCAGCTTTAGTTTGGTGGTGATAGCCCAAGTCGACTTGATGCACATGTTTGCCTGGTTCTATCTCACCGTCTGTCTAGCGGGGATTGCCGCGGCGATTATCGTGCCTCGTCTACCGCCTCTGAGCTGGAAAAAAGATGCGCTTATCGATAACGCTGAGCGTGAAACCAATGATGAAGTCTTACCGGCTGGTCACAATACGTTGAGTTATGGACTGCACTGTGCACTGACACGTGCCGAGAAAATTCGCTCGGTAAGCAGTGTGCTAAAAGAGGGCGTACAAAACGCCGTCGATATGGTTCTCGGTGTATTGCCGGTTGTGATGGCGATTGGTACTGCCGCGTTGATGGTCGCCGAATACACCGATGTGTTCAGCATCCTAGGGGCGCCCTTTGTGCCACTGCTTGAACTCTTGCATATCCCTGATGCGGTGAAAGCCTCTGAGACCATGGTGATTGGTTTTGCAGACATGTTTATTCCTGCCATTTTAGCCGCAGAAATCGACAGTGAAATGACCCGTTTTGTGATTGCTACGGTATCGGTGACCCAGCTGATTTATATCTCGGAAGTGGGTGCCTTATTACTGGGAAGCAAAATCCCAGTCAAGCTGTGGGAGCTGTTCGTGATCTTTATTTTACGTACGCTAGTCACACTACCTGTCATCGCGGGGATTGCGCACCTGATTTTCTAATTAGGCATCACGCATAAGCCGCCATGCGCGTCCCAATACATCATCAACGCCTCACTGTTTGTGGGGCGTTTTTTGTTAACGCGTCCTCGTTGTTGTGATGCAAGCTCTCTGTCGTATCAACCCCCTATGGGCAGCAAGGGGCATACCTTGGTATGCTGAACGCAGCGGCGAATGGGAGGCGGGATGAAAATAGTGACTCTTCATGGGTTATACATGCATGGCGTATTTTTAATTCCGCTGTGCGAGCGCTTGGAAAAACAAGGGCATCAGGTACTGAATGTTTCTTATAATACGCTTAATCCGGATCTGGATGATATCACCGCTAAGATAAATGCTTTTATTGGCGACCAGCCCGCGATCTTGGTTGGTCACTCGATGGGCGGACTCATTATTCGCCGTTACTTGGAACAGCACACAGAGCAGAACGATAGACCACCTCTCGACATTCGCGCCGTGATCACCTTGGGCACACCGCATCAAGGCGCGAAGTTGGCACGTATCTTTGGCGATCTGGGGTGGGGCGGCTGGTTGTTTCAACGCAGCGAAGAGATGCTTATCCCTGACAAGATCAAACCCTGGCAAAACCTTCCGCCATTACATAGCCTTGCCGGCGATTGCCCGTGGGGACCCGCTGGATTGTTATTAAAAGACCAAGTTTGCGATGGCACTGTGCTGGTTGAAGAGACCAAAATCGAGGGCATGATCAGTCACGATGTGTACCCGGTGACCCACATTGCCCTCCTATTTTCTCGCCGGGTCAGTGATCGTGTGATTCAGTTAGTCGCTCAATATACGTCGGCGGCTGTGCCAGCCGCCGAGGGTTAAAGTGATGGTTTGATAAGGTCACTTTAGTTCGGATGAGACGTGTTCTCCCACCCAAGTCTTAACAAATGTGCCATCGGGATCGTACTGTGCTGCTTGTTTATCGAGATTAAATCGGCGGCTGCCGCGCGGATCGGCACCAACGCCTGCTAAGTATTGCCAATTGCCATAATTAGCCGCTACATCAAAATCAATCAGTTGTTGTTCGAAGTACGCCGCGCCATAGCGCCAATCAACGCCTAATTCATGGATTAAGCAGCTGGCGACCAATTGTCGACTGCGATTAGAGAGCCAACCCGTTTGCTTAAGTTGGCGCATCGCCGCATTGACGATAGGAAAAGGCGTAGTGCCTTCACGCCACGCCATAAAGGCTTCGGCATAAAAGGTCGTGAGTGGCCGTTTGTTGGCAACGCCTTTAAAGGCAAAAAAACGGGCACCGTAGTGATACAGCATCCATTGGAAATACTCGCGCCACAATAGCTCGAAATATAGCCAATAGGTGGACTCGTTCTTCTCGACATTGCGCTCATAGCGATCGAGCTCTGCAGCGACCCAGCGCACGGATAAACTGCCGTTAGCGAGCCAGGCCGATAAGCGTGACGAAAAATCCCAACCATCCAAGCCATTTCGCGTTTCTTTATAACGCTGAATGCGATGAGTATCCCAAAGGTAATGATTGAGCTGCGCACGTCCGGCGATTTCACCACCTTGATACGGCGCAATCCGGCGATCAGACAGGGGCGCGGGGTCGGACTTAATCGCTGTGATGGGGGCAGGCAACGACTCAGGCACCGGCAGCGGTAGGCGCGGCTTGAGCCCCCGTTTTTCCACCGCTTYACGGAATTGGGTAAAGGTCGTCGGGATCTCCGGTAAATCAAAAGGCAGTTGGTGCTGGGTAAATAAGGTGTGAGCATCCGAGACGACCACCCGCTGCGGAAAGCGCTCGACCAGCGTATCAACCTGGTGACGCTCGCGCGTGCCTGGGTGGYCCGTCACGCCAATAAGATCAAACGCGTGATCCATACACAAATTCGCCACCACCTCGAGCGGCTTGCCGGTGCGAATGATCAGCTTTTGTCCCATCGCATCCAGCGCGCGATGCAGCTCGGTTAAGCTTTGCCATAAAAACGCTTCTCGTGGAGCTCCGAGGTGCCTGCTTTGAAAGTGATCCGCGCGATACCAACTTGGATCAATCACAAACACGCAGGTCAGTTGATCGCAACTCGAGGCTAAATTGGCGAGCGCAGGGTTATCATGTATTCGAAGGTCGTGGCGAAACCACATTAATCCGCGTTGCATACATCTCTCCTTTTTCCCACCAATACGCCAAGAGGCCGTCACCGGATTGCTTGATGTCTCTCGTTGGCTGACAATTCATCGATATCATGTAGAAAAGCCTCTCGCTCACATTCGTAACTCAACGGTTGTGGGTGAGTGTAGTGGCTAGGCGTTAGATTTGTCGCTGCCGTTGTGCCCACATACCAATAAAAATAAAGGTCGCGACCAAGCCGGCAAAAAGCCAATGATCTGGCCATCCGCGCATTTGTCGTGCCAACCAAGGGGAGACGGCGATAATAAAAGCACCGTAACCAAAAGCATTGATCGCCACAAAAACGAGTGTACGCACGATAAAATGATGGCCGGTCAGTAAACGGCGTAGCGTCCGGTTGATATCATTGCCAAAAACCACCAACAGTGACGCGACAATCGCCACTGCAATATCACTGAGCCAGGGTGTTAACCATGCGCCCGCCTGAGAAAACCAAGAGATTAAAATATTCATAACGATTTACACTGTGTAGAATGCGGCTAGGTTACTGATTTCTGCTGGCGACTTCCAGCGCGGACTTGGCCCGCGGGAGCGCACGATGTAAGGAGAAGGCATGAAGATCGCGTCGATCGGGTTAGGGGACATCGCACAAAAAGCCTACCTGCCATTGATGGCCAACTGGCCGGGGCTGGAGTGGGTATTGTGCAGCCGTGATAGCGCGAAACGGGCGGCGCTGGCCACGCAATATCGTGTGAGTGAGACCGCAAGTGATATCCACGAGTGCTTAGCCTTAGGGGTGGATGGAGTGATGATCCACAGCGCCACCGACTCGCATGCTGCATTGATTCGTACCTGCTTGCAAGCAGGTGTGCCGGTGTTTGTCGATAAACCTGTCGCCCCATCAGGCGCGGAGGTTGAAGCCTTATTCAACTTGGCAGAACAACAGCAAACCCCCTTGTTTGCAGGCTTTAACCGGCGTTATTTGCCTTTGCTCAACACCCATCTCAATGGCCAGCGCCCTGAAGATGAGCTGGGCACACCCCTTTTATCGCTGCGTTGGGAAAAACACCGTCATGCGCTGCCCGATGCACCGCGTCGTTTTATTTTTGATGATTTCATTCATCCACTCGACAGTATCAATGTTCATGGTGACATCAATATTGATGACTTGGATGTATTTGCGCAATTTAGCGAGGGCTTGCTCGGGCGTTTAGACGTGCGTTGGCACCGCGACAATAGCTTGTTTGAGGCTAGCATGAACCGCCAGTATGGGGTCACTAAAGAAACCATTGCGGCGGCTTATCGTAACGAGAGCTATTTCTTTGATGGCTTTACCCGTGGTGCGCGCATGCAAGACAACGTCACCACACAGCTGACCTTGCCAGATTGGACGGGTATGCAAGCGAGCAAAGGTTTTGCCGCGATGCTCAGCCATTGGTTTGAGGTGGTTAGCGAAGGGCGGGTTGATGCTACTCTCACCGCTCGTAATGTGGCGAGCCACTGGGCCGCGGAAGATTTGGTCGCCTATTGTGAAGCGCTGCGCGATAGCCCTTAGTCCCACGCGCAGCACGCTGTGGCTGCTTACGCTTCGACCGGATTATCCGTATGCGAGTGGATTAAATAGGGCAATAACAACTGGCGGACATTAAAGCTCACGTTTAACTTGGCCGCCAGCAAATACAACCCGGCAATTTTACGGTGTAAAAACAGCGCATCCGCCGGCGGCGTGTGCCAATAGCCTTGCTCCATGCTCAGCGCCATCCCTCGGTTACGTAAACGGGTCGCTAAATCGGCGTCGCCAAAATTAAATGGCGCATCCGTTGCGATCGGCTCACACGCCGTGTTCACAAGCTCCAGCACGCTGGCTTTTTGCTCCGGCAAGATGTGCTCGGCAAAAAAGCCAATTTGGGTCAGTGCCGCCTCAATACCCACGTTGTCTTTTTCAATCGCCGCTAAAAATAGCTTGCGATAGCCATCGGTAAAGGTCGGGGCATACTGACGGGTGGCGCCAAAATCGAGCAACACCACACGCCCGGTGTCAGGCTGATACAAATAATTGGCAAAGTTGGGGTCGGTTTGTACTTCACCGAATACAAAGACTTCCTCAAACAGCAACTGGAATAAGCGACTGATCACACGATGACGAATTGTCTCTGAGGCGTTGTTGAGCCGCTCAATCGGTTCTCCTGCCATATAGCTCATGGTGAGAACGCGAT
Source organism: Salinivibrio sp. ML323 (assembly GCF_001995745.1). NCBI lineage: Bacteria > Pseudomonadati > Pseudomonadota > Gammaproteobacteria > Vibrionales > Vibrionaceae > Salinivibrio > Salinivibrio sp. ML323. The sequence continues at coordinate 68,361 of NZ_MUES01000008.1, forward strand.
CAGAGGTAAGGGCTGCGTGCACTCTTGGCACTATTAAACCGTTGGCATTTTTCAAATGGTCGCCAAACCGAGTCAGTGCTTGTGCTTCTTTGCGGTAATCGGCTTCGTCATGCAGCTGCTGCTTGGCTTCATCGAGTAAGGCTTGATAGTTGGCTTCTTTGGGGATCAGGCCACTGAGGCGCAATAAGGTGATCACATTATCCACATCGCTATCAATGCTGTCTTTGATGCGCGGGTATTGCACCTTTACCGCCACTTTTTCACCGGCATCGGTATAGGCCTCGTGCACTTGGCCAATCGATGCTGACGCGATGGGTGAGAAACGAAAATGAGTGAACTCAGCCTGCCAATTATCGCCCAGCTCTTCATTAAGTACTGCTTTAAGCTGCGCCGGAGGCATGGGTGTGGCGTTACTGCGTAAGCGGGCGAGCAAATCACTAAGCTCTGGCGGGATCAGATCTCCTGCATCCATCGAAAGCAACTGACCAACCTTCATTGCCGCCCCACGCAAATCCGCCAGTTTATCCGCCACGTGGGCAATATTGGTCGGCGACATTACCAGGTCCTTACGACTCGGCCGATTACCCTGGGCAAACTGTTTGGTACCTTCCCACGCCACATTCGACGCCACCCGCCCCGCCAACGAAGCCAGCGCACCAAAGCGAGAAAACTTACCATGCGGCACTTTACGATTTTTCATAGCCACCTCCTGAATCCCCTAAGAATACGGGATAAATAGCAGAATGGTTTGGTGAGACGAGTTGCTCGCTCTCACACAGACGCGAGTTAAAGAGCCAAACCCACACCAGGATATGACAAAGACCTTTCCATTTACATGACATTCCAACCCGGGTCACAGCCCCGGGGGTGTAATTGCGTTTAGATCAAATAAAACAGCAGTTTATATTTTTGTCTGTCTAGTTAAGTAGTAGCATTTGCTTACAAAATTAGTCTGTAGGGTAAATGCTAATGAAGCTGATGTTTAAAACAAAAATACTGCTGCTTGCCATTGTGCCGCTTATTGCTTCGATATTGATTTTGAGTGCGATCACGGCACATAACGAGCGAACACTAATAGAAGAGAACATTGCCACGTTTCGGGAAAAATTAGTCAACGAGCGTAAAAAACAACTCGAAGAAGTGACTCAGGTGGCCGAGAACATTGTAGAACGCATCAATCCCGGTACCAGTGAGGCACGTCTGGCGGCGCTGAAAACGGCGCTTACTGATGTGAAATTTGGCGAAGCGGGTTACTTTTTTATCTACAATAAGCAGGGGATTAATGTGTTTCATCCTGTTAAGCCCGCGCTTGAAGGGAAAAACCTGATTGATTTTACCGATCCGAAAGGCAACAAGGTCATTCAGGGCCTGCTTGAGGCCGCACAACGTGGCGATGGCTACTTCAATTTTATGTTTGATAAGCCGGGTACCGATGCGCTGATTGATAAAATCGGCTATGCGGTAATGGTGAATAACGGTCAGTGGCTGTTAGGCACAGGTGCCTACACCGATGACATTGAGCAAGAGGTCGCTGCCTATCGCACCGACGCAGAGCAAACCTTGAATGCGCAAATTTTCCGTTTAACCTTGCTCGGGCTAGGCACGGTGGTGATTACCGGCTTATTAGTGAGTTGGTTTGCGCAGCGTATTGGCGAGCCGGTGAAAAACATGCTCGATAAGCTTAATGATATCGCCAGTGGCGAGGGGGATCTCACTCAGCGCTTGCATGTGCAAGGCCATGATGAGATCGCTCAACTTGGCCATGCGTTTAATCGTTTTGTAGAGAAACTGCAGCAGACTATTCAGCGTGTGGCGCAAGTGACGGCACAAGTAAACAGCACCGCCAGTGATATGGCTCAGCAAACATCTGTGGTAGCGCAAAAACTACAAACCCATGATAACGAGACCGAGCAAGTGGTCACCGCGGTAACAGAAATGAGCTCTGCTGCGCAGGAAGTGGCACAGAACACTACTCAGGTTGCTGATGCCGCTACGTCTGCCACCCAAGACGCCCAGAATGCACAAACCCAAGTGCATGAATCTATCTCGTCGGTTGATCGGTTGGTAGCGAAAATGGGTGAGTCGAGCGGACAGGTGGACCAGCTTAAAGCCCAGTCGGACAAGATCACCTCGGTGCTGTCTGTGATTGGTGAGATTGCCGAACAGACCAATCTGTTGGCGCTGAATGCAGCGATTGAAGCGGCTCGGGCCGGTGAGCAAGGCAGAGGGTTTGCCGTGGTTGCCGATGAAGTGCGTACTTTGGCAAGCCGCACCCAAACCAGCACTCATGAGATCCGTGACATGCTCGATGGCCTGCATGTGCATGTGGATAGTGCGGTCAAAACCATAGCCGACAGCGATCAAGAGTGCCAAAACATGGCAACGATCTCATCAGAAATTGGCGAGCGAATCACCTCGGTGAGTGCGGCGTTCTCGCAAGTGAACGATATGACCTCGCAAATTGCCAGCGCAGCATCAGAGCAAACCACGGTGACGGAAGATATTCACCGTAACCTAATATCAATACGCGACATTGTCGCCAGCTTACTAAACGCGAGCGAGACGTCGTCACACGCGGCGGAAGAGCTGAGTTCGCTTGGCCAAGATCTCGATACCTTGGTCGGGCAATTTAAAGTCGCTTAAATCACGCTTAACTCGCTCCCACGCGCAAGCATAGGCGCGAGGCATGATAAAAACGTTAAAGGACGCTAACGGCAAGCGTCCTTTCGCTTTACAATAGCTATTTTAGCGGTATTATGCTCACGCAAACGTTTGCTTTGAACATATTATGCGCTATTGAGAGGGTTTCATGCTGCCTGATGTCGAGATTTGTCGTAATACCACACTCGCCCCCATACCTACCATTGCCAAGCAAGCTGGCCTCATTGACTCAGAGTTTAAAACGCAAGGTAGCTATAAAGCCAAAGTCTCTCTCGATTGCTTAACGCGTCTTGCGCCCAACCGAACGGGAAAGTTAGTCCTGGTCACCGCCATCACTCCCACGCCCTTGGGTGAAGGCAAAACCGTGACCACCGTTGGTCTGGCGCAAGGCTTGGCGAAGCTGAATCACTCTGTGACGGCGTGTATTCGTCAGCCTTCGATGGGGCCCGTATTTGGTGTGAAAGGTGGCGCCGCTGGCGGTGGTTATTCGCAAGTGGCTCCGATGGAGGAGCTTAACCTCCACCTGACGGGAGATATTCATGCGGTGACCGCGGCGCACAACTTGGCTGCTGCGGCAATTGATGCGCGAATCTATCACGAGCAACGCCTAGGCTATGACGATTTTGAGGCGCGTAGTGGCTTAAAAGCGTTAAAAATCAACCCAAGTCGGGTGGTATGGAAGCGGGTGATGGATCACAACGATCGCGCCTTGCGTATGGTGACTGTGGGGAAAAACGAGCCTGGCAAAACCATCAACGGCTACGAGCGTGAGGGCGGATTTGATATCTCGGCCGCCTCTGAGCTAATGGCTATTTTGGCGTTGGCGAGCGATCTTCGCGATTTGCGTCAGCGCATCGGCTGCATAGTGTTGGCTTATAGCCATACCGGTGAGCCAATCACCACCGAAGATTTGCAAGTGGCCGGCGCGATGGCGGTGAGTATGAAAGAAGCGATTGAACCCACTTTGATGCAAACCCTAGAAGGCGTGCCGACACTGGTTCACGCCGGTCCATTTGCCAATATTGCCCATGGCAATTCGTCGATTATCGCCGATAACATTGCCCTTAAGCTGGGGGACTATACCGTCACCGAAGGTGGCTTTGGCTCGGACATGGGGTTTGAAAAAGCCTGCAACATCAAAGCGCAAGCATCGGGTAAAGCACCAGACTGCGCGGTGATTGTGGCGACATTACGTGGCCTTAAAGCCAACTCAACGCACTATAACTTTTTGCCTGGGCAGCCATTACCAAAATCACTTTTTGCGGATGATCATGAAGCATTGGTGGCAGGGTTTGAAAACCTAAAATGGCACATCAACAATGTGAATCAATATGGTGTACCGGCAGTGGTCGCAATTAACCGTTTCCCGCAAGATAGCGATGCTGAGCTTGCGACACTCAAGGCGATGATTGAAGCGCTGCCTAATAAGGTGCGGGTAGCGATCAGTGAAGGCTTTGCCCAAGGTGGTGAGGGTACGCGTGAACTGGCGGAACAAGTGGTCGCGCAATGTGAAACCAACGCATCATTCTCGCCCTTGTATCATGCCCATCAAAGTTTGGAAGAAAAACTGATGGTGGTTGCGGAAGTCGGTTATGGCGCGGGAAGCGTGACGTTAAGTGAAACCGCGAAACAGCAACTGCAACAATTGAAAGCGCAAGGGTATGAGGGTTTGGCGGTCTGTTTGGCGAAAACGCCGCTATCAATTTCAACCGATGGTGCGATCAAAGGCGCTCCCAAAGGCTTTGATGTACCGATCCGCGAGTTGAAATTATGCGCGGGTGCTGGATTTGTCTATGCCTTATGCGGCAACGTGATGACTATGCCCGGCCTACCGGAAAAACCAGCGTTTATGAACCTTGACCTCGATGATGAGGGTAATATTGTTGGATTGAGTTAATGATACTAACCCTCGTGAGAGCCGCTGTTGTCAGCGGCTTTTTTGTTTTTGCTAGACGCGGCCACGCTTGTGATTGTCTTCAAGGTCGCGTGATGTGGTATCCTCTCTGGCTTCAATTCTCCCACCGACTGTGAGCCTGACTTGAAAAAAATCGCGGTTTTTGTCGACGTTCAAAATATCTACTACACCACACGCCAAGCCTACGGGCGTCAGTTTAACTATCGCCAGTTGTGGCAAACCCTCAATGACATGGGGGAGGTGGTAACCGCGTATGCCTACGCCATTCGCCGCGATGACGATCAGCAAATCAAATTTCAAGATGCCCTGCGCCACATTGGCTTTACCGTCAAGCTCAAACCTTATATTCAACGCGCCGATGGCAGTACCAAAGGCGATTGGGATGTGGGGATTGCTATTGATGTGATGGAAACCGCTCCCGAGGTCGATACCGTGGTGCTGTTATCTGGCGACGGAGATTTTGACTTGCTGATGAACAAAATCCGCGCGCGCTATCACACTGAAGCGATCGTGCTTGGTGTGCCTTCCCTAACGGCTAATTCCTTGGTGAACAGTGTCGATCGCTTTATTGCGATTGAAGACGATATGTTGTTGTAGGCACGGCGTTTAGTTTGCGGTTCTGGGACAATTTCTGATTTTATGTTGATGTTGAAGTGAGTAAACGATGTACAAATTAATCGCCTTGGATATGGACGGCACCTTGTTGAACAGCGAGAAAGCAATCTCTGCTGAGAATAAGCAAGCCATTGCCCGCGCGCGTGAAAAAGGCGTGACTGTGGTATTGGCGTCCGGTCGGCCGCTTGAGGGCATGCAGCCTAAGCTGGATGAGTTGGGTATCTATTCAGATAAAGACTTTGTGCTTTATTACAACGGCTCGATGGTGAAAAACGTGGGGACCGATAAGGTGATCTTGCAAAAAGGGCTCGACGGAAAAGCCGCTAAAACATTGGCTCGGCACGCCGAGGCACTGGGAGCCTCTGTGCATGCCTTTAGTACTGAGCACGGTTTGATTACACCCGCACAGAATCCGTATACCGAGATTGAGGGCAAGATCAACGGCCTGGATATTACCGTGATGGATTTCGAGACCCTAAGCGATGATCATCCGATTATCAAAGTGTTGATGGTGGCGGAGCCAAGCAAGYTAGATGAAGTGATCGCCGCTTTACCATCCGCGCTGCGGGAGGAGTTTACAGTCGTACAAAGTGCGCCTTTCTTCCTCGAGTTTTTAAACCCTGAGAGCAATAAAGGGACGGGGGTGGCCGCCATTGCGGAGCATTTAGGTATTCAACCTAACGAGGTGATTTGCATGGGCGATGCTGAAAACGATCATGCGATGTTGGAATACGCGGGCCTTGGGATTGCGATGGCGAATGCCATGGAAGCAACCAAGCAAATCGCGGATTACATTACCGAGAGCAATGATGAGCACGGTGTGGCCAAAGCGATTGAAAAGTTTGTGTTAGCGGCCGATAGCGCCGTAGCGTAAAACGAACAAGCATGAACAAATGGGGTGGGTGTTTGTGCCTGCCTCGTTTTTTATTTCATGGTATTGATGGCGTATTTGTAGAGCGTTTGGCGTGAGCCTATCTAGCTTTAATGAGCCGATAGCGGTATTCGCGCAAAACAAAAAAGCCTGCTTAAAAGCAGGCTCTCTGGAAATGGTGCGTCCGGGCAGACTCGAACTGCCGACCCCCGCCATGTCAAGGCGGTACTCTAACCAACTGAGCTACGGACGCGAATTTCAAAATGTGGTGCGTCTGAGTGGACTCGAACCACCGACTTCCACCATGTCAAGGTGACACTCTAACCAACTGAGTTACAGACGCATAATTTTTCGTTTCAAGCAAAGTGGTGCGTCCGAGTGGACTCGAACCACCGACCCCCGCCATGTCAAGGCGATACTCTAACCAGCTGAGCTACGGACGCACAGTGCTTGAAAGCGGGATGAATAGTAGCGAGTTCATCTGTGTCACGCAAGCGCTTAAGCCCATATTTTTGCGTAGAAACGACTGTTTGGCGATTTGATCGTCAATATGGCGATGTTTTCGCTATCTGTCATGCGTGAGTGACTGTTTTAACGGTGACGCGCTGATTGTTGATGCGTTATTGCCCGAGTTTGACATCGCAACGCTGGAACAATTGTTGCCAGACATCAGCATGATGTTTAATCGCCGCCTTGTAGGCCTGATAAGCGTCTCCCTTCCAGTAGGCGTTTTTGTAATCGTTAAATGTGTCAGGCGTGTTTAATGTCGCCAGTCGCGAAAGCTCCGGGGCAAGATCGCGATACAGCCCATCCACCCGAGCCAGATATGGCTGCACATCACCCACGTAAAACTTATAAAAGACAGTCTGCAGGCGTTTTAAACGGGTGGTATCAAAATTACCGCCGCAACGCACTTTATCTTGATGGTTAGCAATCAGTTCACTGGTTTGGTTAAGCCAAGCGGTGTGATAGCTCAAGCTCACAAACAAATCGCCTAGAATTGGCTGTTTTTCGATGCTTTCTTGCCAGTCTGTAACAGACTCTGTGGGCGCTTGGGTTGAGGGTATTAATTGGCTAAATTGCGCAATGGTGTTGACCGCATTGCTGTGTGCTGGAAGCTCGATGGGGAGCGTAAACGCCGGCAAGCTGAGCTGCGCGCGCCAAGCATCACTATCAATCAAGGTATTCCAGATCACTTTCTCCCGCTGCTGGCGTTTAAGCGCCAGCGCCTTTTCTAGCTCAGCGTGAATACTTGGATCCTTCACTTGCGGCAAACACTGCGCCGCGGTATCAATAAAATGGAGCTCATAGTCGAGCTGCCGAAAGCGGTCGGCCACTTTACCTAAGGAAGAATTACGCTCCGCGATCAGGTTGAACAAACCACACTGGCGAAGCTCGTAAGCGTCGAGGACGCCCATTCTCAGCTCTTCCAGTGGCTGAACCAGATCGCGTTTACGTGGCAATGTCGGTAGCTCAGGGGCGGTGAAGTCGGGGGTTGGCGCATCCAGCACATTGCCAAGTCGCTGATAGTAGTCGGCCATCATGTCCTTGGCCGGATCATCTGATTGGCATCCCGCTAATGCTGCTAACGATATGACGAGTATTGCGGTTTGTATTCGGCGCATGATTTGGCTCTTGGCTAAGCTCCTGACTTAACGATGCTAACATGTACGCAGGCGATCGGATTAACGATCGCCTCGTTGGGATCTACGTGTACAGTGTGAGGAACAGTTTTCCTTGTTAATTATACTTGTTGAGTTTGCGTAAGGGATAAAATCGTAGAAAGCTCTTCATCAATTGCTGTCATATCTTGTTGTACTTGTTCTATATTAGCAATGCTCGATTGAATACTCCCTGTTGCTTGTTCAGACAGGCTCAGTAGTCGTGTTACTTCATCGCTTAGCCCATCAGCAGAGTACTGGACTTTATCCATTACCTCGAGGGTTAGTCCAATCACATGGCTGATCTGACCAATGGCACCGTTGACATTTCTGACGGTTTCTCCGGTGGTACTAAGGCTGTTTTGCGTATTTTGCGATAAGTTACGGACTTCATCAGCGACCACGGCAAACCCACGTCCTTGTTCACCTGCGCGTGCCGCTTCAATAGCAGCGTTTAGTGCCAGCAAATTGGTTTGTTCGGCAATGCCATCAATCACTTTTAAAATTTCTTCTATACGGCTGGCATTCACACTCAGTGCGTCGGTATGGATTTGTAGATCTTGGCTTTGCCCGTGTTGTTGTTGGACCTCGTTAGCAAGTGTTGAAAACTGTTTTTGGACAGCTTGGAGAATGTCTGCGCTCTCGGTGGCGTAGTCGGCCACACCACTGTAACTGTCTAACAGTGATTGAAGTAATGATTTGTACCGAGACAGGCGATTGATACTATGCGATTGGAGTGCCGAAAGTTTTTGTAGGCTATTAATTTGTTTTTGAGCGTTGTAGCCACGGTAATCCGCATAGTGAATGGCAAATTGATCGGCAAATTTATCAGCAAAAGATTCGTTGGGTTCGACGCGGTATAGCATGAGTGCGGTCAAGGTCTGGTTTTGGTGTACACCTAATAGTTCACCAAATGTTGAGAAACCAGCAATACTGGGGATGTTATCAAAGCAAGTGACTCGTGATAGTGACTGCGTATTGTTGACACGGCGCAAAATACAATCGTTAGCGAGCATGGCAAAAGGTCGGCGAGGTTTGTCTCTTAAGTGTTGTTGATAGTCGCGTGCTGTCACTTCAGCTAGGTCATCCGCTTTCATAAGATAGAGGCTATCGCCAAAATCGAGATCGCAGAAGAAATGCAGGATACCTTGCTCATGGTCAATCGCAGCGATCGAACGGATATAAATTTGCTCGCCAATCTTTATTCCAAATGTATAGCCATCCAAATATGATTCGAGCTGGTGAGCCTGACAAGAAAAGTAATCACATAACGCTTGTACTGGTGAAATCAGGGCGGTGCTGTTGGGCGCAAACACACCGGTGACAATTCGAGCAGCCGGTTCGCTTTTGGCTATATCTAGATGAAAGTTTGTTGGTTTGAAGTTATGGCTGTTCATGATGCCATAGCGAATACCGGGCGCAAACTTGATAAAAGCGAGCGCGGCATAATTGTCGAGTAGCTTCCCATTGAGCGCCAACTTAGCTTCGCGGAAATTTAGAGTGCCACCTGCTGAGCCGCCTACGAAATAGCAAGGGAAACGGCGGGTTGCATAAAGGGCCTGCATAAAAAAGTTTTCTGAGCCACTTAATCCATCAAAAAAGGTGAGTGCAACTGTATCTTGCGCGTCGATAGTAAAAGGCACTCTGAGCTGTTGCAACGAACGGGTAATTTTTTCAATGCGTGTCTCGGGCGATAATGTCGGCGTACCGCTTTTGATGTCTTCACAATGTAAAGGCACGGTCGCTGCGCTGACAGATTCAATGACATTGTCGCCATAACTCTGTAAAACAATGTTATCCCATTCGCCCTCTGTGGTGTGATACAGCGAGGTATGCCCACCACCAAGTTCGCCAGCTGTCATTATGGTTATCAGAGTTTGACAAAAAGGCATCGCGGCTTGGAGTTTTTGGGTTGTTGCTTCAAAGGGTAAATGGGGTGAGATAAAAGCCAGCACCAGAGGTGTTTTACCTTCTGAGAAAGATAAAGCCGATAACGTGCTTTGATTGACATCGCGGCTACGAATACACAGTGAATAAACAAAAGGTGGATGGTTGGGAGATTCATGTAAGGTTTTACCTGACAACAAGCGAGATTTTAAGAATTCAAACATAAACAACTCTACGACAAAGTGACCGGGTTGCCACATGGTTTGTATGGGGTTATTGACAAACTATACGTGGTTTACCCTTAGTAACGTAGCTGTGAGTTATGATCTATCACGCTGTTTTATAAACTTTTAAATCTGTTTTGGTAAACCTGTGACCGCAATCACCCTGTCAAATTACTTGACAGGGTAAAGAGCCCTTTACCGCTCTGCCATGGCTAGTTGGAACTCGGGGGATTGTTGGCGCATCCAGCGTAAGCGTAGACCCAACAATACAGCCGCACTGGATAGGCCGATAATAATGCCAACCCAGAAACCATGTGCGCCCATGGCCGGTACCAGCCAGTCTGTCATGCCTAGCATATAACCGAGTGGCAAACCCAGTCCCCAGTAGGCGATTAGGGTGCGTTGGAAAATCGCGCGCATGTCTTTGTAGCCACGCAGGGCACCGGCGGCGACCACTTGAATGGCATCGGTGATCTGATAGACAGCTGCCAATAACATCAATGATGATGCCAGCGTGGCGACGTCGGGATTATCAGAATACAGGGCGATAATTGGGTCGCGYAGCCAGACGGTGAGTAAGGCGGTTACCACGGCAGTGCTGACACCCAGCCAAATACCGATTTTGGCGGAATTAGCCGCGCCTTCGGTGGTGCGTTTGCCCAATAGGTGGCCGACACGAATGCTGACTGCTACGCCAAGGCTCATCGGCAACATAAAGATCATGGTGGAAAAGTTGATCGCCACCTGATGAGCGGCCACGGTTATCGGCCCAAGTGGGGCGATTAAAATAGCAATCGCCGCAAACAAGGTCACCTCGAAGAACAGCGAGGCCGCCACGGGGAAGCCGAGTTTAAATAAGCGGATTTGCTCTTTGATAATCGGCGTGTAAAGGGTGGCGAATAGGTGCAGACCACTGAGCTTTTTGCTGATCATCACATACGCGGCCATCAGCGCTGCCATCAGCCAGTACACTAGCGCGGTGGCAACGCCACAGCCGACGCCACCAAGTTCCGGGGCTCCCAGCTTACCGTAGACGAACATCCAGTTAAGCGGCACGTTAGCGGCCAGGCCGATAAAGCCTATTACCATTGCTGGAACCGTGAGTGACATGCCTTCGCACAAGTTACGAATCGCTTGGAAAAGCAAAAAAGCCGGCACCGCCCAAATCACGGCATGCAAGTAACCAATGGTCTTAATCGTGAGCGCCGCTTCGACATCCATTAAGTCAATAATAAAGCCAGCTTTATACAAAACCAACCCGATAGGAACACTCAGAAACATCGCCATATAGAGGCCTTGCTGAAACTGATAGGGGATCTGATCGTCTTTGCTTGCGCCATTAAGCTGAGCAATTATCGGGACCATCGCCATCAACAGGCCAATACCAAACAAAATAGCGGGCATCCACACACTGGATGCGACGGCGACGGCGGCCATATCGGTGGCGCTATAGCCACCTGCCATCACGGTATCGACAAACCCCATAGAGGTTTGCGCGATTTGCGCGATAAACACTGGAATACTGAGCCGAACAATGGCTCTTGCTTCATCATGGTATTGCTGCACGTTGGCCTCAACATGTTTAAGTGAAAAGGAGGGAGGAATCGATTGCGCGCAATTATACTTGCCCGAGGAAGAGAAAGGAAAGCGAAAGCACTATCAATTTCGCACCTGCGACGATGCAATGATTTTAAGGTAGCGAGTGGCGGTGGCCGCGAGCCTAACGACTAGAAAATTTGCTCATCGTCTGCATCAATAAACAGATTAATGGTTCGATGAGATTCATCAATCTGCATATCGTAATGAATGGCATTGCAACAGTTTGGGCAGTCTTCATAAAACTCCTGGTTGCCACCACTTAGATCCAATGTGATATCAAAGCGATGACCACAGTGCGGGCAATTTACGATCCGGTCAGTCATATCGTCCATGGTTACACACCTCTTTTCGGTTCTCTGTACTTAAGGTCAGTATAGATGAGGATGCTAAGGGGATAAACGTAGGGGATAATATGATCGATAAACTGGGCTATGCGTCGCGACAAATGGCATATCACCTGAATGCCGGTGAATGCCATTTATGCTGCTATCGTGATGTCGACAGCTAGAGCGATTCGAGATTATCTGCGCTAAATGCGCGAAGGCTCGCAAGCTTTTGGTCGGCAATCACGAAACGGGGATCTTCCCACTCGTGAGCGGCGGGCACAACAATGGTTTTCATTGAGGCCGCCTTGGCGGCAAGTAGGCCGGTAAATGAGTCTTCAAAGGCAACACAGTGCTCGGGATCCACATCCAAGGCGTTGGCGGCGTTAAGATAAACCTCTGGATGAGGCTTGCCGTGTTTAAGCGCGCCCGCCGACTCGACAATGGCAAATTGCTCACTGAGTCCTAACGCATCGAGGGTTAGATGAATAAGCGAAAGGGGCGATGACGAGGCTAAGCCCACTTTTAGTCCAGCTTGATGGCAAACCGCTAACGCTTCTTTAACGCCCGGCATCATCGGTTTTTCGTCTTTCACTAACGCCACCACACGGTCGACGATCCGCGCTTGTACGTCGGCATTGGAGGGGCCCTGCCAAGGCTGAGTGCGTGCGTAGTATTTGACTATCTCGTCAATTCGAACGCCTGTGGTATCACGCGTGTCTTGTAAACTGATAGAAACGCCGAGCTTGCCGAGCTCTTCGGTTTGTACTCGTTGCCAAAATGGTTCTGAATCGACCAGTAAACCATCCATATCAAATATCGCGGCAGATAACATCGCCAACCTCACCTTTAGGAAATAATCAATGAGAGGGATTTGTTCAACGGAGATACCCCCATTCGGCGCACATCGTGGTCCTTGGTGCTAAAAACCGCTTCAACAAATACCTGCGCGATGAATGGTATGTTGATTGATTACGCCAGTAAAGCACGAATTGTTGTCGACGACAGGAATTGCCGTGACGCCATGGTGATGCATCAGAGCTAATGCTTCAGTACAAAGGCGAGACGATGTTATAACAAGAGGATTGTGCTGCAGTAATGCACTCATAGCGGTTTTATGGCAGCACCCCTTTGCTAAGGCTCTTCTTAAATCGCCATCGGTGAACACACCCAAAACGTGTCGACTATTATCGACGATCGTGATAAGGCCCAGCCCTGTTTGGCACATGATGGCGATGGCGTCTTGTAGTTCGGTATCAGGAGAGCAAAACGCTTGCTGGTGCTTATCTTCCATCAAATGCTCAACGCGTGTAATTAATCGGCTTCCCAACGCACCTGCGGGGTGAGATAGCGCAAAATCGTTGTGATCAAACTGCCGCATTGTCATCACGGTGAGTGCCAATGCATCACCTAAAAGCAAGGTATTCGTCGTGCTCGAAGTTGGCGCAAGTCCGAGTGGGCAGGCTTCTTCGTCTGCCTTAATATCAAGTGTTAAGTGGCAGGCATGACCGAGAGGGCTGTTAGGATGGCTGGTTATTGCGATAGTCGTGATTTTTTTTACGTCTATCAGCATTTGCATTGTTTGCAGTTCGTGGCTACTGCCTGAGTTCGAGATCATCATCACAACATCTTCTTGCCCAATCATTCCTAAATCACCATGAAGCGCTTCTGTGGGGTGAATAAAAAACGACGGCGTACCTGTCGAGGCTAATGTGGCTGCAATTTTCTTACCAATATGACCTGATTTCCCCACCCCTGAGACGATGACTTTACCTTTGCACTGTAAAAGCAAACTGGCCGCATCGGCAAATGCGTTGTCCATTGATAAATACAGTTTTTCACCTTGCTCAAGCTCATGTTTTATAAAGCTTTTTCCTATTTTGGTTACTTCTTTATCGTTGTAAATCATACTGATAGGAATCTCATTAAAATTGTCTGTTTTTTAGTGTAAAAATTCTTAGTGAAATTATTCAACGCTATAACAGGCTGATAGTAACGGCTAAATGCCCATAATGGGTGCGTTAAAAGCTATTTATGTGATCATGRTCACCTTATAGGGTGCAATAATATTTTATTGCATTTTTATTTGGTGCTGAAATCGCACTTAAGTCTTTCACAATAAAAACATCGTGATGTTGGTCACGGGGTTCCTCCTTTCTTCTTTCAATGATGCTTTCAAAGTGAAAATATGAGTGCGGTTAAACACAATATACTAATGAAAGGGGTTGTTTATGGAATGGATAATTCATGGTGCGGAATGGTTTATCGGGCTGTTTGAGAAAGGGGGAGATGTTTTTGCAGACATGGTAACAGGGATACTTCCGTTACTTATCTCTCTACTTGTGGCAATGAACGCATTAATTCGGTTTGTTGGGCAAGAAAGGGTTGAATGGCTAGCGCAACGCTGTGCAGGAAATCCAATCACGCGTTATTTGATTCTGCCAGTTATTGGTACCTTTATTTTTTGTAATCCAATGACATTAAGTCTTGGGCGCTTTTTGCCAGAGCGTTACAAACCCTCTTATTATGCAGCTGCTTCTTACAGCTGTCATTCAATGAACGGGTTATTTCCCCATGTTAACCCTGGAGAGCTTTTTGTCTACCTAGGGGTGGCAAGTGGCATCACAACACTCGGTTTGCCGCTTGGTCCTTTGGCTGTGAGCTATTTGTTAGTGGGTATGTTTACTAATTTCTTCCGTGGTTGGGTTACTGATCTCACAACCTACTTTATTGAACGTCAGCAAGGCGTGCAACTCGATAGAAATGTGCACATTATCCAATAAGTAAAGGGAGAATAGAAATGTCTAAAGTATTAGTAATCGAAAAAGGCAGTAGCGGTTGGGGCGGTCCATTAAACCTCCCTATTCAAGAAGGTAAGAAGGTTTTATACATTACCGGCGGATCTTGCCCTGACATTGCTCATAAAATATCAGAGGTAACTGGCTATGAACTCGTCGATGGATTTAAAACAAGTGTCCCAGATGAAGAGATTGGCGTTGCGGTGATTGATTGTGGTGGCACACTTAGATGTGGTCTTTACCCTAAAAAAAGAATACCCACAGTGAATATTCATTCGACGGGAAAGAGTGGACCACTTGCTCAGTACATTACTGAAGATATTTATGTGTCGGGAGTGACTCCGTCAGGAATAAAAGTGGTGAATGCATCGGGTGAAATCCCTATCGCTAAAAAAGAGGAATCAACCGAACCCACTGATAAGTCAGCTGATGTATCAGACCAGACATCAAATAGTCATAAAACAACGATTGATGCAAATAAAAAGCTGAGTCAGCAGAGTGATGGGCTCTTAGCGCGAGTGGGCTTAGCGATGGGGGGAGTGATGTCGACATTCTTCCAAGCTGGGCGGGAAACCATTGATACCGTTATCCAGACAATTCTGCCTTTTATGGCGTTTGTCGCGATGCTTATTGGCGTCATTATGGCATCAGGGTTTGGTGATTTGGTTGCTCATGGTCTTACTCCCCTTGCGCAAAATCCGCTAGGTTTGGTGACGTTAGCATTAATCTGCTCTTTCCCTTTGCTTTCGCCTTTTCTTGGTCCTGGTGCCGTTATTGCACAAGTTATTGGTGTGTTAGTTGGTACCCAGATTGGCATGGGAACCATTCCGCCTCACTTGGCATTACCGGCCCTATTTGCGATTAACTCGCAAGCAGCTTGTGACTTTATCCCTGTGGGGTTAGGGCTTGCCGAAGCTGACCAAAAGACAGTAGAAATCGGCGTGCCATCTGTGCTCTATTCTCGATTCTTAACCGGTGCGCCAACCGTGTTGATTGCTTGGTTTGTTTCTATGTTCATTTATCAATAATAGGAGGTTCATATGTCGGCTCTCTATCAAGTAAAAATACAAAGCCTCGGTGAGTTTGCCAGCGAAGCGCTGGAAGACAATATGATGATTCTTTTTTCTGACATTGCACCCGAAGAAGTAAAAGATTATTGCTTTATTCATTGCCATGATCAATTAAAAGGCGAGATTAAGCCTGGTAATAAAATAAAGATTTCAGATCGTTCTTTTCCTATTACGGCTGTGGGCGATGTTGTGAATCAGAATTTAAGTGAGTTAGGCCATATAACGATTCGTTTTGATGGTGAACATTCTGCGGAGTTCCCTGGCTGTGTACATGTCGAAGGAAGTCGACCAGACAGTATCGTATGTGGTGATGAAATTACATTTTTTGTTAATTAGAAATTGTTAGGGGTAGTTATGAGTAAAGTAGCGTTAGTTGTCGGTGGTGGCCAAACTCTAGGTGAGTTCATTTGTCGGGGATTAGCCGATGATGGTTACCGTGTGATCGTTGCTGACTTAAATGAAAAAAATGCAAGTGGTGTCAGCGAATCGATTAACCAAGAATATGGTGACGAGACTGCATTTGGTGTGAAAGTTGATGCGACAAATGAACTAAGCGTTAAAGAAATGGTCGAGCGTGTTGACTCTCTTGTAGGTCGCATTGATCTTTTAGTATATAATGCCGGTGTTGCAACCGCATCTAAGATAGATAGCTTTGACTTTGCAGATTGGCAGTTGTCAATCAATGTTAATCTGACAGGGTATTTCCTGTGTGCCAGAGAAGTCTCTAAAGTTATGATTAGAGAAGGGCGTGGTGGACGCATCATTCAAATTAACTCGAAATCAGGCAAAGTAGGTTCTAAACATAATAGCGGCTACTCTGCAGCGAAATTTGGTGGCGTTGGACTCACTCAGTCTCTGGCGCTCGACTTGGCAGAGCATGGGGTAACGGTGCATTCTTTGATGCTGGGTAATTTGCTTAAAAGCCCAATGTTTCAGTCACTTATTCCGCAATATGCTAAAAAACTTAATGTGGATGAGTCTGATGTTGAACAAATATACATTGATAAGGTGCCTTTGAAAGCGGGCTGTGATTATCAAGATGTACTGAATGTGCTTAAGTTTTATGCCAGTGATGAGGCTGCCTATTGCACCGGGCAGTCTATCAACATCACTGGTGGGCAGGTTATGTTTTAACGAATTGATTATTAATAATAAAAGGGGTGTCTCACCCCTTTTTTTAAGGAAGATTATGGATACGACCTGGTCGATGATTTATGTGGCGATACTCGCGTGGGGGCTTCAAATTGTTTTTGGGTATTTTCAAGTTAGATCGTTTAATAAGATTTTGAAGGAGTTGTCTCAAAAAGGTAATGTTAGAATCGGGCGGACAAAAAGCCGCTGGAAGCCCAGAACGGTAGTCATTATTGCGGCGAGTGACGATGGTAAGATTGTTGATTTTTCTTATATTAAAGGTATGTCGATTTTCTCTCGGCCAAAGAAAATGAGCTCGCTTGTTGGTCAGCATCTTCCCTTATCAAACAGCTTGTTATCACAGCTTAGCCTGCCATTTCAAGAGGCGATTAGTGTCGCAAATCGTGAAAATCTCTAGATAATTTGATTTTTGCATCTTTCATTTTGAAAGCCTTATGTTTACAGTACTAAGTATATCAAAAAGTGGATGATGTAATGAATTTGGATAATAGAAGAGAGCGGTTGTTAGAGTTTCTCAAAACCCACGGTAAGACTTCAGTGAACCGGCTTGCGTCTACGTTTGACACATCAGGTGCAACGATAAGAAGCGATCTCCGGTCACTAGAAGAAGAGGGTTTGGTTATTCGTCGGTATGGCGCGGCTGAAGTGGCAGCACCACCTCATGGCCTGGAAGATTGGTCGATGGATGTTAAGCAAACCTTAAACCTAGAACACAAATCCCTGATTGCGCAGGCTGCATCTAAACTTGTGCAGGATGGTGAGTCAATTGTTCTTGACTGTGGTAGCACAACATTACAAATGGTGAGTCACCTTCAGCATGTTTTAGAGCTGACGCTGATGACCAATAGTATTCATATTGTCAACGCCGTTGCAGAGCTTGAGTCTCCCCATACAGTGTTAATGCCGGGTGGCACC
Organism: Salinivibrio sp. ML323; assembly: GCF_001995745.1. NCBI lineage: Bacteria > Pseudomonadati > Pseudomonadota > Gammaproteobacteria > Vibrionales > Vibrionaceae > Salinivibrio > Salinivibrio sp. ML323. The sequence continues at coordinate 86,052 of NZ_MUES01000008.1, forward strand.
TATAGACATAAATCCGCATCATTCCATGGCGCTCTTGCCGAACAGGCATTTCAGAAGTTTTCGTTTGATAAGCTATTCATTGGCGCGGATGGGTTTGATCTTGCCCAAGGCACCACAACATACAATGAAGCGTATCAAGTGAGCCAAGCCATGTGTCAGGCAGCAAATAAAATTATTGTTGTCACAGATTCGAGTAAATTTGGGCGTCGAAGCCCCAATGTTGTGGTTCCTCTTAATAAAATTGACATTTTAGTAACAGATTCCGATATTGCGCAAAAACACATTAAATCGTTGCAAAAACATGGCATAGAAGTCTTGGTTGTCTAAACGGGACGCACGCTTTACGCCTCACTATATCGGTTAGTTTGTAAGCGAAAGCTGAGTCAGCAATTGTTCTGCTTGCGTGAGGTATGGGCCGCCGAATAAGTTGACGTGGTTAAGCACATGATAAAGGTTATAAATATCTTTTCGTTGTTGATAGCCCTCATCTAACGGCCACTCGGCTTGATAGCCGTTGTAAAAGCTTTGCGGGAAACCGCCAAAGAGCTCTGTCATGGCAATATCGGCCTCACGATCGCCCCAATAACAAGCTGGGTCAAACACCACAGGGCCGTTGACCGACAGCCCCATGTTGCCCGACCAAAGATCCCCATGCAGTAACGAGGGCTTAGGCGTGTGGCCGACAAGTTGGGCTTTAACATTTTCGGTAATGGTATCGATGTCGCCAAAATGCAGCGAGCGCTCAGCCGCCAATTGCAATTGCCAACCAATACGTTGTTCAGCAAAAAAACGACACCATTTGCGGTGCCAACAGTTTCTCTGCTCCGTGGTGCCAATGTAATTATCATCATCAAAGCCGTATTCTGCTTGCTCCCCCCACCGATGATGGCGTGCTAAGTGTTGTCCCAGCAAATACGCCTGCGTATCGTCTATCGGTTTGATGGGCAGATAGTTGAGCACCAAGACAGCGCTATCTTTCACGGGACCAACAAAATACACCTGAGGCACACGAATATGGCCGCTCATGGCGAGTTGACGTAACCCTTCTGCTTCGGCTTCAAAGGCGGGGAGTAGGGCACGCTCGTTCACCTTRACGAAAAAACGTTGATCGCCGCCATCGCTAACGCAATAGGCATCATGGATGTCGCCACCACTGAGAGCGTGTTTTTCGGTGATCTCAAAATCAATCCCGAGTTGATCGGATAGGTGTACAGACAGGGCATGCCACATAAGCGACTCCGTTACATCGAGGTAAAGGGGGAAGTAACAGTAACTGGTTATATAGTAGCCTAGGATGTCGCCTAATATCTGTGGATATGACGACAGTTTGAATAAAAAACGGCTCATAAAGAGCCGTTTAACTGTCGGTTTGGTGCTTATTGCCACGGTTAAGAGACGGTAGACAAGCTCGGCAAGAGGCTATTTGGCATTAAGCGATTATAGGTGCCGGTTTTAAGCAGCGCATTAGCCTTTTCGATATCGGGGGCAAAGTAGCGGTCTTTATCATAAAACGGCACCACGCCACGTAATTCCGCTTTGGCTTGCTCCAAGCGCTCAGAACTTTTATGAGGGGCACGAAAGTCAATGCCTTGACTGGCTGAGAGCAGTTCAACGGCCAAAATACCGCGTGTGTTGCTGCTCATATCATGTAGGCGGCGAGCGGCAAAGGTCGCCATGGAGACATGATCCTCTTGGTTTGCTGAGGTAGGCAGGCTGTCAATCGACGCTGGGTGGGCCAGGGTTTTGTTTTCACTGGCTAACGCCGCAGCAGTGACCTGTGCGATCATAAATCCAGAGTTAACCCCCCCGTTGTTCACCAAAAAGGCAGGGAGTTTACTGAGGTTAGTGTCGATGAGCAGTGCCATCCGACGCTCCGATAGGCTGCCAATCTCTGCAATCGCTAATGCGAGGTTGTCTGCAGCCATGGCAACGGGCTCGGCGTGGAAGTWCCCCCCAGAAATGATGTCGCCATCTTCTGGGAACACCAGTGGATTATCGGATACCGCATTGGCTTCCGTAATGAGCACGTCGGCGGCTTGGCGAATTTGCTGCAAACAAGCGCCCATCACCTGTGGTTGGCAGCGCAGTGAGTAAGGGTCTTGAACCTTTTCGCAGTTTTGGTGGCTATCGCCAATTTCACTGGACTCATTCAGTAGGTGGCGATAGGCGGCAGCGGCATCCATTTGGGTTTGGTGGCCGCGTACGTCGTGAATGCGTGGATCGAAGGGGCGTCGGCTGCCGAGGGCTGCTTCCACTGATAATGCACCACAAACCGTGGCGGCGGCGTACAGATCTTCGGCCTCGAACAGACCTTCGAGGGCAAAGGCCGTAGACGCCTGCGTACCATTAAGTAGCGCCAGCCCTTCTTTTGGCCCCAGTGTAATAGGCGATAACCCAGCGATTTTTAACGCGGCTTCACCAGAAATCACTTCGCCTTTATAACGCGCTTGGCCTTCTCCCAATAGTACCGTGCTCATATGCGCGAGAGGCGCAAGGTCGCCTGAAGCGCCCACGGAGCCTTTTTGGGGAATACAGGGATACACCTCGCGGTTGACCAACTCTGCCAGCGCTTTGACGACCTCAAAGCGGATCCCGGAATAGCCACGCGCCAAGCTCGCAATTTTGAGCACCATCATCAGGCGCACGGTGGCATCGTCCATAAACTCACCAATGCCCGCTGCGTGAGACAGCACAATCGAGCGTTGGAGTGTTTCCAGATCGTCCAGCTCAATGCGGGTATTGGCCAATAAGCCAAAGCCCGTATTGATGCCGTAGACCACCCGTCCTTGCTCAAGGACGTTGGTGACAGTGTCGGTGCTGGTTTTCATAGTGGCTTCAATGCCGTCAGCAAACGCCAGTTGCACGGGCTCTCGGCTGACTTGTCGTAGTTGGTCTAGGGTGAGCTCACCAGGTTGTAGCGTTAATGTGTACATCTTGCTCTCCTTAGCGCAGCGGTTGGTTAGGTAAGTCCAACAGCGGCAGATCGAGTTGTTCTTCTTTGGCGCAATCAATGGCAATATCGTACCCGGCATCGGCGTGGCGCATGACGCCTGTCGCAGGATCGTTTCGCAACACCCGTGCCACACGTTGGTGTGCGTCGTCGGTGCCGTCACAGACAATCACCACGCCTGAGTGTTGTGAGAAGCCCATACCAACACCGCCACCATGGTGTAATGATACCCAGGTTGCCCCTGATGCCGTGTTTAACATTGCGTTGAGCAATGGCCAATCAGACACCGCATCTGAGCCATCAAGCATACCTTCGGTTTCACGGTTCGGGCTCGCCACTGAGCCTGAGTCTAAGTGGTCACGGCCAATCACCACGGGCGCTTTGAGTTCGCCATTTTTCACCATTTCGTTAAAGGCAAGGGCGAGGCGGGCACGGTCTTTGACACCCACCCAGCAAATACGAGCCGGTAAACCTTGGAACTGAATGCGCTCTTTGGCCATATCAAGCCAGTTGTGCAGGTGTGGGTCGTCCGGGATCAGCTCTTTGACTTTCTGATCGGTTTTATAGATATCTTCCGGATCGCCTGACAGGGCCGCCCAGCGGAACGGGCCAATTCCTTGGCAGAATAACGGACGAATGTAGGCAGGGACAAACCCTGGGAAATCAAAGGCATTGTCAACTCCTACCTCGAGCGCCATTTGGCGAATGTTATTGCCATAATCCAAGGTTGCTGCACCGCGCGTTTGCAAATCAAGCATCGCTTTTACTTGTACGGCCATTGACGCTTTCGCCGCTTTCACAACCTCTGCTTCGTTTTCTTTGCGCTGAGCAGCGGCTTGCTCCATGGTCCAACCTTGCGGTAAGTAACCATTGAGAGGGTCGTGGGCTGAGGTTTGGTCGGTGACCACATCGGGGGTGATATTGCGCTTCACCAGCTCAGGGAAAACATCAGCCGCATTGGCCAGTAACCCAATGGAAACGGGCTTGCCAGCTTGATTGGCTTGCTCAATCATCTCCAGGGCTTCGTCAAGCGAGGTAGCTTTGCGATCGACATAGCCAGTGCGCAAGCGATAATCGATACGGCTTTCATCACACTCAACCGCAATCATTGAAAAGCCAGCCATGGTGGCTGCCAGTGGCTGTGCGCCACCCATGCCACCCAGACCACCGGTCAAGATCCAACGTCCCTTGGCTTCACCATCGAAATGCTTCTTAGCGACGGCAACAAAGGTTTCGTAAGTACCTTGAACAATGCCCTGCGAGCCGATATAAATCCAGCTCCCTGCGGTCATTTGGCCATACATCATCAAACCTTGCTTATCCAGCTCATTGAAGTGTTCCCAGTTGGCCCAGTGCGGCACCAAGTTTGAGTTGGCAATAAGCACACGAGGCGCATCTTTGTGGGTGGGGAATACGCCCACCGGCTTGCCGGATTGCACCAACAAGGTTTGATCGTCATCGAGACGTTTAAGCACCTCGACAATTTTATCGAAACATTGCCAGTTGCGTGCGGCCCGTCCAATTCCCCCGTAGACAACTAAGCCATTAGGGTGTTCGGCCACGTCTGGATGTAGGTTATTCATTAGCATGCGAAGGGGGGCTTCGGTTAGCCAGCTTTTTGTATTTAGCTCTGGTCCGGTTGGGGCTTTAACCGTGCGTGAATCAAAACGTGGATCCGTCATGGTTACTCTCCTTGTGAATCAATGTGGTGCGACGTCGCGTGTAGCATGGTCCAAGCCATGCGAGCCGCTAATCGACTGGTTTGCTGGTCGCGGTCGTAGTTGGGATTAACTTCAGTGATGTCGAACACGGGGACACGAACGCGCTGCCGGTCGGCTTCACTAAAAATGGATTGAATCAGTGGTTCAATGACCTGTACTGGCACGCCGATTGTCGCTGGCGCGCTCACACCCGGCGCGGCACTGGCGGGAAAAACATCCATATCGAGCGTGAGGTATAAGTAATCACACCCTTGGATGAATTCGCTTAATTTTGTCTTGAGTGCCGGTAGCGCAGCCACCTGCATGTCGGTATCTTCTTCTACCCAGCACCCAAGTTGTGCGGCTTTATCAAATAGTGCCTGGGTGTTGCTGGTTTGGCTTACGCCTAAGCAGGCGTAGTGAAATGGCCAGCCTTTTTGCTGACAAAGTTGGGCGATCTGCGCGAAGGGCGTGCCTGAGCTACCGGCTTCGCTGATCCCTTGTGGCGTACGCAAGTCAAAGTGCGCATCAAAATTAATGATGCCAATCTTGGGGGCCTGCTGGGATGAAACATGGCGTGACAAGTAGCCGGATAAACCTTGAAAGCTGGCCCACGCGGTTTCATGTCCGCCCCCCAGCACCAGAACATTATGCTGTGATAGTGTTTGGTGGATGTGTTGACTTAGCCCTTGCTGTGCAAGAACGAGGTCGGTGTCGTCACAGACGATATTGCCACCATCATAGAGGGCAGGGGCGTTGTGCCAGGCAAAGTTCGCTAATGCCTGCCGAATCGTATCCGGTGCCAGTGCCGCACCCTGACGACCTTTGTTGCGAGCGACACCTTCATCGCAAGCAAAACCGTAGATCACTACGCCGCCTTGTTCACAAGAAGACGTGTACGAGGTCACCATTTGGTGCAAGCGCTGTCCGCGCTCGCCGTCCTCTGGGTCAACACGCCCTTGCCACAGCGTCATATCAGCCGGTAAGTGTTTCATCAGCGGCTCCCCTGGTTGTCATACCATGTTCCGCCAACGATGCGCCCAGCCAGTGGCGCAGTGCCCACCATGTAACTAAGCTCAGCCGGGGATTGGCAATGCCAAACCGCAAAATCAGCATCAAATCCGACAGCGATTTGCCCTTTGTTGTCTAGCCCCATGGCTTGTGCAGCATGGCGGGTGACACCGTAGAGGTTCTCTTTAGGCGTCAATTTAAAAAAGGTTGAGGCCATGTTCATCATCAGGGTTAACGAGGCAAAGGGTGACGTCCCTGGGTTAAAGTCCGTCGCGAGTGCCATGGGTACTTGGTTGTCACGCAATGCTTGAATCGGAGGATGTTGAGTTTCACGGAGAAAATAAAACGCACCAGGAAGCAAGGTCGCAACCGTGCCGCACTCTGCCAAAAGCTGAGCGTCGGCTTCTGATAAGTATTCAATATGATCCACCGACAAGGCGCCTGCTTTTGCGGCTGCCACACTGCCACCGAGATCGCYGAGCTGTTCGGTGTGCGCTTTAATCTTTAATCCATGCGCATTGGCTGCGGCATAGACTTTTTCTGCTTGGTCGACGCTAAAGGCTATTTTTTCACAAAAGACGTCTACCGCATCAGCGAGTTGCTGTTCTGCAGCGGCAGGGATTAGTGTATGACAAACAAAGTCAATGTAGTGATCGGCATCATGTTGATACTCAGGTGGCAGTGCATGCGCGGCTAACAAGGTGGTGGAGACATTAACCGGCAAATGCTGCTCAATGGCGCGTGCGACGCGCAGCATTTTTAGCTCGCCCTCAAAAGTGAGGCCATACCCTGATTTTATTTCGAGGGTTGTTACACCGTCTCGCATGAGTGCTTCAGCACGTGGTAGGGCAAGCGCCAGTAACTCGTCCTCGCTGGCTGCGCGAGTGGCGTTGACAGTGGACAAGATCCCACCGCCTTGCTCAGCGATGGTTTGGTAAGGCACCCCGTTAAGGCGCTGCTCAAATTCACCGGCGCGATTGCCGGCAAATACCAAGTGTGTGTGACTATCGATAAGTCCTGGTGTGACTAGGCAGCCATTTAACGACTGCTTGGGCCAATCAAGCTGCTTGGCTTGCTCCCCTAGCGCAACGATTTTTCCGTTCTCGACGGCGATCGCAGAGCCAGACTGGCATTGATAGCCTGACGCTTCACTCATCGTGCTCGCCATACTGATGACGTTTGCGTCGGTAAATACCCTCTTCATGGCGAATACCTTACTGCTTCATAAATGTCTATACAAATGTATAGACAAATAAGGGCGCGAGCACAAGAGGGGTTGTAAAGGTTTTGTGATCGGCTCGTTCGTTTTTCGGCGAGAAGCGAGACGTTTAACGTAGAAGGGGAGGATGAGCCTTAATCATAAAGGCCCACTTTAAAGTCTGAACCCGTTCATCGTAGCGTCCGGATTGATGCAATTGTTGTAAACCTTGATTTAGCGCTGAGAGGTATTCATCTAACAAGCATCGCCTAACGAGAGCGCTAGGCTATCTGTCTGTGCGTGACGTGAGTTTATAACGTGAACCAGGGTGGTAGAGTAATGCGGCACTGACCAATGTTTGCTGGCTCCAGGTGCGGCGGTGAAGTAAAAGGCAGGGCTCATCAGACTTCATCGCCAATGCCTCTTTGACTGCTGCTGATGGATTAATCGCTTCGACACTATGCTCAATGGTGTTAACTGGGCATACTGAAGACAAGTACTCATTGGGGGTGGTCTGGTTGAAGTCTTGTTCCAGATAGGCAGGCGCAAGCGCCGGGTTCACCCAGCGCTGCTCGAGCTGGAGCGGTATCTCATCACCGTAGTGGACAATTTCGCTGTAGTAGACGTCGGTGCCCAACATCACACCCAAGCGCATTGCCACGTCAACAGGCGCAGAGAGGCGCTTCAAGGCATGAATGACGCTGTGATAGTGCTGACCGCGTGCAGTGACTTCATCGGCAATATTGCGAATGTCCATCAACGGTGATTCCGCTTTGGGTTCAGTAACAAACGTGCCTAGCCGCGGCGTGCGTTCGAGTAGCCCATCAGTCACCAAGTCACGAACCGCCTTATTGACCGTCATCCGGCTAACGTTAAATAGATCGCACAGCTCGTATTCGGTGGGGATACGCGTACCAACCGGCCAAACCCGTGTCTCAATTTTTTCTTCAATGTAGGCTTTGATTTGTTGATAACGAGGCGCGTTGGCCATACGGTTTCCTTGTCAAAATTGTGTATACAAATCAGGATTGATGAAGTCTCGCGTAAAATCAAGTGAATGATAGAAAACTTGATTGTTTATCACGCTGATTCTCGCGTAGAAATTATTATTGGGATGACTTGCATCACAAATGCGGGATCTTCATAATCGTCATTCTACTCGCACTGTGCGGTTACTTACTAATCGCCAAAATACACTTCATGTGCCACTTGGTGTGTGGCACCACTGAGAAGGATTGTTATCAATGCCTCTAATTACTCTCCCTGACGGCAGTCAGCGTTCTTTTGACCACCCTGTTTCGACTTATGATGTTGCCAACGATATTGGCCCAGGCCTTGCCAAAGCGTGTATTGCCGGTCGTGTAAATGGTGAGCGTGTTGACGCGTGTGATCTTATCGAGCACGACGCGCAACTGGAAATCATTACCGCGAAAGATGAAGACGGGTTAGAAATCATTCGCCACTCTTGTGCGCACCTTTTAGGTCATGCGATTAAGCAGCTTTTCCCTGACACTAAGATGGCGATTGGTCCAACCATCGACAACGGTTTCTACTACGACATAGACATGGATCGCTCGCTCACCCAGGATGACCTGGACGCCATTGAAAAGCGTATGAAAGAGTTGGCGAAAACCAAATATCAGGTCGTGAAGAAAAACGTCAGCTGGCAAGAGGCGCGCGATACGTTTGAAGCGCGTGGTGAATCATACAAGATAGAAATCTTGGATGAGAATGTATCACGTGACGACCGTCCGGGCTTGTACCACCACGAAGAATACATTGATATGTGTCGTGGCCCACACGTGCCAAACATGAGCTTTTGTCAGAACTTCAAAGTCCTGAATGTGGCTGGCGCTTACTGGCGTGGTAATAGTGACAACAAAATGCTGCAGCGTATTTACGGCACAGCATTTGCGGATAAAAAGCAACTTAAAGCGCATTTGGTACGCTTGGAAGAAGCTGCTAAACGTGACCATCGTAAACTAGGTAAGCAGCTTGATCTGTACCATATGCAGCAAGAAGCACCTGGGATGGTCTTCTGGCACCATAACGGTTGGACCATTTTCCGTGAACTTGAGCAGTTTATCCGCGACAAGCTGACTGAGTATGATTACCAGGAAGTCAAAGGGCCGCTGATCATGGATCGCGTGCTTTGGGAGCGCTCGGGCCACTGGGATAAGTATGCGGATTACATGTTCACGACGAATTCTGAGAACCGTGAATACGCCCTTAAGCCGATGAACTGTCCTGGTCATGTTCAGATCTTTAACCAAGGCCTGAAGTCTTACCGTGACCTACCGTTGCGTATGGCGGAATTTGGTAGCTGCCACCGTAATGAGCCCTCTGGTGCGCTGCATGGCTTGATGCGTGTTCGTGGCTTTACTCAAGACGATGCGCACATTTTCTGTACTCCAGAACAGGTACAAGAAGAAGTCAGCGCGTGTATCGAGATGGTCTATGAGACCTATCAGACTTTTGGCTTTAACAACATTGAAGTCAAGCTGTCGACACGTCCTGAAACACGTGTCGGCTCTGACGAAATGTGGGATAAAGCCGAGCAAGCCTTGAATGAAGCCCTAACAGCAATGGATATTCCATTTGAAATTCAAGAGGGTGAAGGTGCATTCTACGGACCTAAGATTGAGTTTACGCTACATGATTGTCTCGATCGCGCTTGGCAGTGTGGTACAGTACAACTTGATTTCGCGTTGCCCGAGCGCTTAAGCGCGACCTATGTAGGGGAAGACAACGAACGCCATACGCCGGTTATGATTCACCGCGCTATTCTGGGCTCGTTGGAACGTTTCATCGGGATTCTTATCGAAGAATACGCGGGACACTTCCCTGCGTGGTTATCACCACAACAAGCGGTTGTGATGAATATCACGGATAAACAAGCAGGTTACGCGCAAGAGATTGCGAAAAAACTGCAAAAAGCTGGATTTAGAGCCTCTGCGGACTTGAGAAACGAGAAGATTGGCTTTAAAATCCGCGAACACACTTTGAAGCGTGTTCCGTATATGTTGGTTTGTGGCGACCAGGAAATGGAAGCTGGCGAAGTCGCAATACGGACCCGTAAAGGTAAAGATTTGGGTAAAATTAAGATTGATGACTTCTTAGCGCAGTTGCAGCAAGAAGTGCAAGATCGAACACTCAATATTGTGGAGGAATAAGGTATTAAAGGCGCAAGAAAAGCCCCGGCAAAGAAAAACGCTCATCGTCTAAACAACGAAATTCGTGGTGTTAAGGAAGTCCGTCTGACTGACGCCGACGGTGAACAAGTGGGGATTGTCCCATTTGACGAAGCACTCGCCAAAGCAGAAGAGGCGACTCTTGACTTGGTAGAGATCAGTCCGAACGCTGAGCCGCCGGTTTGTCGTATCATGGATTACGGCAAATTCCTTTACGAGAAGAGTAAAGCTGCGAAAGAGCAGAAGAAAAAACAAAAGACTATTCAGGTTAAGGAAGTTAAATTCCGTCCTGGCACAGATGTAGGCGACTATCAGGTAAAACTACGCAACCTGGTTCGCTTCATTGAAGAGGGCAACAAGGTCAAGGTCACTATCCGATTCCGCGGTCGCGAAATGGCGCACCAAAGCATCGGTGTTGACGTGCTGAACCGCTTGAAAGAAGACACTGCTGAAATTGCTTCAGTAGAAAGCTTCCCATCACGCATCGAAGGCCGTCAGATGATCATGGTTCTGGCCCCAAAGAAGAAGTAATTCTGGCTTCCAAGTAACAAGCGGCTGCGCCTGCTGGGTGCAGCCGCTTTGTTCGCCAAATTGCTATGTTATTAACACAATGCGGAGTTATTCATCATGTCTAAGATGAAATCCAACAAAGGTGCTGCTAAGCGTTTCAAAAAAACGGCTGGTGGCTTCAAGTACAAGCGTGCAACCAAGCGTCATATCTTGACTAAACGTACTACTAAGAACAAGCGTCAGCTTCGTCCAAATGCGGTTCTTCCTGCGTGTGAAAACGCGCAAGTTGCTCGCATGCTGCCATACGCATAAGTTTTTAGTTTTATTATTTAGTTTAGGAGAGAGACAATGGCTCGCGTAAAACGTGGTGTACAAGCTCGTGCACGTCACAAGAGTGTAATGAAGCAAGCGAAAGGTTACTATGGTGCGCGTTCACGCGTATACCGCGTAGCTTTTCAGGCGGTAACGAAAGCAGGTCAATATGCTTATCGTGACCGTCGCAACAAGAAACGCCAATTCCGTCAACTGTGGATCGCACGTATCAACGCTGCGGCTCGCCAAAACGGTATGTCATACAGCCGTCTGATTAACGGTCTTAAAAAGGCATCGATCGAAATCGATCGTAAGATCCTTGCCGATATCGCGGTATATGACAAAGCAGCATTCTCTGTGCTGGTAGAAAAAGCGAAAGCTTCACTGTAATTTTTACAGTAAAGAATTGCTGAGAAAGGAGAGCTTCGGCTCTCCTTTTTTGTTATTTGTTGGTGTCTAGATAATTGCACTTTGTGCATATAAAAGTGTGTTTTGGCACTTATTCTATAGTCCTATCATTATGATATAGTGCTCAAAAAGTGAAACAAAGGACACTCGATGAACCAATACGTCTTTTTTTGTCAGCCTAACAACTGTGACCAGTTTACTTACTTGATCAAGGAATCCCCCAACTACCTTGCCGAAAAAGAAGCATTGTTAGAGCAGGGGTTGATCATCGAAGGGGATGTGATTGTTGCTGATTGTGCGGAGACTGCGATTGAAAAATTCCGCCAGATTAATCTCAATGCAATCGAGGATTACATTCAGCACGATCCTACCGTTGGCTTTACGACTTTTATCGTGGAAATGTATCATTCGCTGCGTCGTCGGCTTGGAATGAAATCATGATTGTTGATATGTATCAGATTGATGCCTTTAGCGCGTCATTGTTTCAAGGAAACCCGGCAGGGGTGTGTATCTCGACGTCCATGTTGGATGAAGCAATCATGTTATCCATCGCCGAGGAAATGGCTGTCTCTGAAACGGCATTTCTTGCCTTAGATACCATGTTCTTACGCTGGGCTACAAGGCCAAGTAGTGGCCGTATTCAGCGGAAAGCTGCTGGATTTTATCAAGATCTAGTAAAAATCAGTGCAACAAAAAAAGAGGCCAAACGGCCTCTTTTTCAGTGGTGAAGTGGCGTTACGCCACTTGTACTTGTTGTTGTTCGATGTCTTCACTGGGTGTGGCACCAGACTCAGCACCGTGCATCCAACGAATCAGCGTGCCGGATAGCGCGAGTAAGATCACACCGGAAATCGCAGCGGTTGCCGCGATACCACCGAAGATCGCCAAGGCGCCATAATCACCGACATGTGAGCCAATGATGCCCGCCACATAGTTGGCAATCGCGTTGAAACCGAACCAGGCGCCCATCATCAATGAGGCCAAGCGTAGCGGCGCGAGCTTAGTAACCAAGGATAAACCGATAGGCGAGAGGCAAAGTTCGCCTAACGTGTGGAAGAAGAACGCGCCCACTAGCCAAAACATCGACGTCTTCACTGCGGTATCACCGCCTTGCTCTAACACCGCGCCAATCATGCACACGAACCCAAGCGCCAACATAAATAAAGCCATCGCAAACTTCACAGGCGAACTGGGCTCTTTAGGGCCAAGGCGTACCCACAGCGAGGCTGCGATGGGTGCACAAATAATGATGAAAAAAGGATTAAGCGATTGGAACCACGCCGCCGGTATCTCAAACCCACCAACCATACGATCCGTATACTCTTGAGTATAAATATTCATCAAGCCACCAGCTTGTTCAAAGCCGGCCCAGAAAATAATCACGAATAAACCCATCAATAAGATGACTTTAAGGCGATCGATTTCTTGCTTAGTCAGTGGGGCATTGGTCTTGGAATGATTGGCGTCTCGCGCTTGCTGTGCGGCTGGGACTCGCCCTATTTCACCTAACCAAGAATTAGCCATGGTTAGCTGGATTAGCAAGCTGAACACCATACCAATACCGGCGGCAAAGAAGCCATATTGCCAGCCGTAAGCGCTGGTCACAGAGCCAGAGACGAAGCCTGCTAACAATGAGCCAATGTTGATGCCCATATAAAAGATGGTAAACGCACCATCACGACGATGATCGCCTTCATCATAAAGGTCACCGACCATCGTCGAAATGTTGGGTTTTAACAGGCCACAACCGGTGATGAGCAACGCGAGACCGGCGTATAGCGTATGAACAATGTCTAAACCGTATTGTTGAGCAGGGAAAGCTAAGGTGAATTGTCCAATTGCCATCAGTGCACCACCGACAACGACAGCGCGACGTTGGCCAATAAAGTTATCGGCAATCCAACCGCCGATGAGTGGTGTGATATAGACGAGGCCAGTGTAGTAGCCATAAAGTTCGAGTGCGTCTTTGGTTGACCAGCCTAAACCACCGTTAATGGTTTGATCGGTCAAGTAAAGGACGAGGATGGCACGCATGGCGTAGTAGGAGAATCGCTCCCAAAGCTCAGTGCCGAAAAGTAAGAACAGTCCCCGAGGGTGACCAAGTATTGTCTTTGGGTTTTCCATAACTGATTAATTATTCGTGAGTTTTGTTGGGTCTGCATTTATATCATCGGCGTGCAGTACATTGCCGAAACGTCTTTGGTAAAAAACCTCCCTATAATTTGTAACAAAATATGTAAAACTAGAGT
>NZ_MUES01000009.1:0-83654 GCF_001995745.1 Salinivibrio sp. ML323
CTATTATTCAAGCTAAAAATCCATCATTAATGATGAATTTTATCCATATGGTGAAATTTTGTTGCATTAGAAGAGCTGTCACCTATAGTGACGTGACAGCTGCTTGCGTCTTTGCGTGGGATCAAAGGAGAGGCGATTATGTGATAGAGGTCACTTTAGATGTGTTCAGCGATCAGGCGATGGCTTGACGTAACCACAGGGCTATATCTTCGTACATAACTTTGTGACTTTGATCGGCATCAGCCCAGCTCATCACAAACTGGTAAAGTTTTTCTGGATGGTAGGCTTGTCCGATCAATTGATTGGCCAGTGTTTCTAGCGGTCCTGGCGTTAAACTGTCAGTGAATAACTGGCAATCGATGATTTCTCCATTTTTCACATCTAAATGCAGCTCAACCCCTCCCCATTCAAAACGCTCATCAAAGGTATGCATGAACTGCGGGCTGTTACCGAAATTCCATGCCCAACTGCACTGTTTTTCATAAATAGCGTCAAACCCTTCGACATCAGGCTTGGCGTCGGGGGAAATGTACTCAACCTCAGTGGTATGGCCGTAATGGCGGAAAAAGGCGGTTTTAATCGCGTCACACACGCGTTGGTGATCAACGTCTGGGACAAAGTCAGCGATATTGGCCACGCGCGCACGCACAGATGAAATCCCCTTAGCTTGGAGTTTTTTAGGATCAGGGTTGAGGTAATCACCCAGTCGCGACAAGTTGGCATTAATCAAGAGTGTACCGTGGTGAAAGCCGCGATCTTTGGCCTCTTTGTAGGCAGAGCCCGATACTTTTCTTGGGCCGTCGGGCGTGTCCATGGTGAGATCATTTCGGCCACTGGCTGAGGCTCTGATCCCGAGCGTTTTCAGCGCATTCAACACAATTTGTGTTGATACCGACTTGTCATAACCGGGCTTGCCGGCCATAAAGGTAAAATTGGTGTTGCCCAAATCATGAAACACCGCGCCCCCACCGCTTTGGCGTCTCGCCAACACCACAGCATCTTGTTCCATTTTGCGTGTATTACACTCGCGCCATGGGTTTTGACCGCGTCCAATAACCACCGTATTGTCATTACGCCATAGGAACAGGACGTTCTGCTGTGCCGACATGGTACGAAATATGGTGTCTTCCACGGCCAGATTGAACCAAGGGTGAGTGGACGTCGAAACAAACACACGTAAAGGGCGACTAGTGTCTTGCATACTGGCTCCAAGTATTCGGTAAACAAATTATTCGGGAAACGCGAGCGCGGACCAACTGGATTGTTGCCACGCAAGCTCGTTCGGCAATCAATATAGACGCTAGAATATCAAACAATACTTAGCGAGTTATTCAATCAGCGCTAACAGGCTCGATTTTTACCGCATTAACGCGCTGAATGACCAATCTGCCATCAAAATGACGCCACACGTGACCGGATGGCGAGGAAAAATAGCGTAAATGCTGTTTAGCGTTTGGCATTAGTCGTGGCATTAATTAGTATGTAAGGTCAATTTATTACCTGTTCTCTCAGTCAATTGGCATTGAGGCGTATTATTGAGACGACTCTGTCAGTTTGCTCAGACAATGGGTGAAACCATGATGTCAGCAGGTATTGTCACGCACCTACCTGATTTGGACTGCCCAACGGGTCGACGAGGAAACAATGCAACAATTAGAAGAAATTCTTGCGAATGCAACCAGTGCGGTGGCCGATGCCGCCTCTGTGGCTGCATTGGATGAAGTCCGGGTTAAATTCCTAGGAAAGAAAGGCGAGCTAACCGCACAATTACAGGCGTTGGGCAAACTGCCTCCGGAAGAGCGCCGCGAAGCGGGTCAAACGATTAACCAAGCCAAGCAAACCGTACAACAAGCGATTGCTGAGCGTAAAAATGCACTTGAGCGCGCCGAGTTGGAAGCGAAGCTTGCCGCAGAAACCATTGATGTAAGCTTGCCGGGCCGTCGTATTGAAAACGGTGGTATTCACCCCGTGACGCGCACCATTGAACGTATTGAGCAATTTTTCGGTGAGTTGGGTTTCTCTGTTGCGTCTGGGCCAGAGATTGAAGATGGTTTTCATAACTTTGATGCGCTGAATATCGCCCCAGATCATCCTGCGCGTACCGACCACGATACTTTCTTCTTTAACCCTGATTTGATGTTGCGTACGCACACCTCTGGCGTGCAGATCCGTACCATGGAAGCGGGTAAACCTCCATTTCGTATTATTGCCCCCGGTCGCGTTTATCGTAATGACTACGACCAAACGCATACCCCGATGTTCCACCAAGTGGAAGGGTTATTGGTCGATAAAGACATCACCTTTGCTGATCTCAAAGGGATCCTCAATGACTTCTTACGCAACTTTTTCGAGGAAGATCTAGAAGTGCGTTTCCGTCCCTCTTACTTCCCATTCACTGAGCCTTCTGCCGAAGTTGATGTGCGCCGCAAAGGCGGAAAATGGCTGGAGATCTTAGGCTGCGGCATGGTTCACCCGAATGTACTACGTGCGGTGAATATCGATCCAGAGGAATATCAAGGCTTTGCCTTTGGTATTGGCGTAGAGCGCCTGACTATGTTGCGTTATGGCGTGAATGATCTCCGTGCGTTCTTTGAGAACGATCTGCGCTTTTTGAAACAATTTAAGTAATCAGTGGGGCAAGGTAATAATGAAATTCAGTGAATCTTGGTTGAGAGAGTGGGTAAATCCAGCAAACGACACCGACGCGCTGGCCCATCAGATCACCATGGCCGGCCTTGAAGTCGATGAAATTGCACCCGTAGCTGGCGACTTTAGCGGCGTGGTTGTGGGTGAAGTGGTTGAGTGTGGCCAACACCCAGATGCAGACAAACTGCGTGTGACCAAAATCAATGTCGGCGACGATGAATTGCTTGATATCGTTTGTGGGGCACCTAACTGTCGTCAAGGCTTGAAAGTCGCGGTCGCGATGGTGGGCGCCGTATTACCCGGTGACTTCAAAATCAAAAAAGCGAAGCTGCGTGGTCAACCGTCCTTCGGTATGCTGTGCTCCTTTACCGAGCTGGGTATTGATGTGGAATCAGACGGCATTATCGAGCTGCCTACCGACGCGCCAATTGGTACCGACATTCGTGATTACCTCGCGCTAAACGATGTCACCATCGATGTTGATTTGACCCCGAACCGTGCTGATTGTTTAAGCCTGCGTGGTTTGGCACGTGAAGTCGGCGTATTGAACCGCGCTGATGTCACTGAACCGAGCATCACACCGGTTGCGGCCAGCATTGAAGACAAGGTATCGGTGCGCATTGATGCGCCGCAAGCGTGCCCACGTTATTTAGGGCGTGTGGTAAAAAACGTCGATCTTAATGCACAGACCCCGCTGTGGATGCAAGAGAAACTGCGCCGCAGTGGCATTCGCGCTATCGACCCTGTGGTGGATGTCACTAACTATGTGATGCTTGAGCAAGGTCAGCCGATGCACGCCTTTGATCTTAGCAAGCTTGAGGGTGGCATTGTGGTACGCATGGCAGAAGAGGGTGAACCCCTCACACTGCTGGATGGCAACGAAGCAACCCTTAACGCTCAGACATTGGTGATCGCGGATGAGAAAAAAGCCTTGGCGATGGCCGGGATCTTTGGCGGGCAAGACTCTGGCGTCACCACCGACACCCAAGATATCTTGCTCGAGTCGGCGTTTTTTGCCCCTGACGTGATCCGTGGCCGTGCGCGTAGCTATGGTTTGCACACCGATTCCTCCCACCGTTTTGAACGTGGCGTCGATCCAGCGTTACAAGCGGCGGCGATGGAGCGGGCGACTGAACTGCTTTTAGCGATTTGTGGTGGTGAAGCGGGAGAGGTTATAACCGCTGAGTCAGCAGAAACACTGCCAACTCGTGACACTGTCACCCTACGTCGTGAGAAGTTAGATGGTCTATTGGGTCATTCAATCGATAACAGTGATGTACAAGCTATTTTGTCCCGTCTAGGGTGTGCGGTAACAGAAACGGAGAAGGGCTGGCAAGCAACGGCACCTAGCTGGCGTTTTGATATTGCCATTGAGCAGGATTTGATTGAGGAAGTCGGGCGTATTTACGGCTACGACAACATTCCAACCCGTGCGCCTAAAGCGGCACTGGCTATGCGCGAATACAAAGAGGCAGCGATGCCACTGAAACGTGTCCGCGACTTATTGGTTGACCGTGGCTTCCACGAGGCGATTACCTACAGCTTTGTTGAACCTAAACAGCAAGCGCTGATTGTTCCCGATGTTGAGCCACTGATCCTGCCAAGCCCAATCTCTGCGGACATGTCAGCCATGCGCCTGAGCTTGCTTCCTGGGCTTTTAAACACGGTGGCCTATAACCAAAAACGTCAGCAGCCTCGTGTGCGCTTGTTTGAATTTGGCTTACGCTTTACCCCGGAAGGTGACACCGGTGGGACCGTTCGTCAATCGAGCATTCGCCAAGAGAGCATGCTTGCGGGTGTGATTGCAGGCCCTGGTAGTGAAGAGCATTGGGATCTGGCAAGCGCAACCGTTGACTTTTTTGATTTGAAAGGCGACCTAGAAGCGGTACTGGAACTCACCGGTAAGTTGAAAGACTTCCGTTTCGTGTCAGCATCCCATCCTGCCATGCACCCAGGTCAAACTGCCGCGATCGAGTTTGACGGCAAAGTAGTGGGTCATATTGGTACCTTGCATCCTGAGCTTGAGCGTGAGTTTGGCTTAAATGGCCGAACGGTGGTGTTTGAGCTGGAGTGGCAAGCCATTGACGAACGCTTTATTCCCGAAGCGGCAGGGCTATCGAAATTCCCTGCCAACCGCCGTGATATTGCGGTGATTGCCGATCAATCGCTTGCGTCGGGCGATGTGGTGGACGCGTGTTTGCAAAGCGGCAACCCATTGCTTAAGGACGCACAGCTTTTCGACCTTTACACTGGCAAAGGTGTGGAAGAGGGCAAGAAGAGCTTGGCAATCGCACTGACCTTGCAATCTGATGCGCGCACGCTTGAGGAAGCCGATATCAATGATGCCGTGTCTGGTGTTGTTAGCCATTTATCAGAGAAATTAGGCGTTACCTTGCGTGATTAAGCTAACGTCATCCCAAAAAGCAGCGGAAACGCTGCTTTTTTTATGCCTAAATGGCCTAACATCTATCCATTTGAAAAACTAAATAAATTCACTATATTTGGTGAGTAAGTGTTCAAATATTGATAAAAAAGCCTAATATTAAGCAGCTTAGTAGTCTATGACCTATGCTGGTTAAGAAAACGCTTGTAACACCTTGGTTTGAAAGGTCAATTTTTTGGACATTGCTCGTGATTTTTTAATGTAAAAAAGTTGGCGCAAATCAGCCAGTTGGCATACACTTGTTTTGAGCTGGCCTGCAAATATCCCTAAAATACAAGGGCTAAAGACGTATGGGTCAAGTGTAGAATGGTGGTGTCGATACTGCGGTATTGCATATGTGTTCAACAATTCTTGAGGGAAAAACCTATGGCGCTCACTAAGGCCGATTTGGCTGAGAACCTGTTTGAAAATATCGGGATTAGCAAACGGGACGCCAAGGAGACAGTCGAGGTGTTTTTCGAAGAAGTTCGGAAAGCGCTCGAAAGTGGCGAACAGGTCAAGTTATCAGGGTTTGGTAACTTCGACTTACGAGACAAGAATGAACGTCCCGGTCGAAATCCCAAAACAGGGGAAGATATTCCGATCACTGCGCGCCGCGTCGTGACATTTCGACCTGGCCAGAAACTCAAAGCGCGAGTTGAAAATGCAGACGTTGAACAATAACGCTGCGTGACCCCGACAGTGGTGACGATACCACACTAGAAAGCCGTGTGCAGATGTGCCACGGCTTTTTAATTTGTCTATACATGATCACATTGTGAGGGGAAAACACTGGGTTTATTGGTTATCTCGCTGTAACGTTTTGTTGTCTAGTTGTAATAAAAGGAAGCATTATGCTGACAGCACGCCCAGGTGCCTTTATTGATGCCGCACTCACCGCACCTCACGCTTTTACCCCAGACTCATGGCGAGTGGGCTCGCTCACCGTCAATCACAGTGCCCCCGGTATTATTTCGATACAGCCCGATGTCGCCAAGGTTTCGCGTTGCGTCGTATTGTCATCAGGCATTCATGGTGACGAAACCGCGCCCATCGAGCTTATTGACCAGCTACTCGCCGATATCTTGTCAGAGCAATTTATCCCCAATGTGCCGCTATTACTGATTATTGGTCATGCCGAAGCGATTAAAGCGCACACTCGCTTTATTGAAGATAACCTTAATCGTCTATTTGGTGGCTGGAATGAAGAAAAGAATGAAGAGCACTATCTTGCTAACCAATTGCAAACAGCCGTGAGCGACTTCTTTGCCGCCCAGCCAGACGACATGACTCGTTGGCACCTCGACTTACACAGTGCCATTCGTGAGTCCTATCATTATATGTTTGGTGTGATCCCCACCACGCCGACCGCGAGAGATGTACGTCCACTGGCCGCATTACTCAATGACGCCAAAATGGATGCCACTGTCCTTTCCCAATCGCCATCACCCACCTTTAGTTGGTATAGCGCCAACCACCACGGTGCGCTGGCTGCTACCTTAGAAATGGGCCGGGTCGCGCCATTGTTTGAAAATGATATGCGTGAGTACGATCCGCTTGATCGCACCTTACGAGGCTTACTCAAAGCCGCCACATTACCGACTGAATTAGCGCCGATGCGCTTTTACCGTGTGACGCGAACCTTGACCAAGCACACCGATCAGTTCGCGCTCACTTTTCCCTCATCGGCTAAAAACTTTACACCGTTCGAGCAGGGGGCATTATTGGCCACCGACAAGGGACAAGAAATCTATGCCGAGCATGAGGGAGAAGTGGTGATCTTTCCCAATGCCAATGTCCACGTTGGTCATCGGGCTGGGTTACTCGCCACCCCCTTTGAGCCCACTGTCAATCAACCGATCTATGTGCACGCACCACAAAAAGCCTCGGCGTAGCGCTTTTCAAGCGGGCAGTCAGTCGGTAAAGTGCGTCGCAGTATTGGTTTAATGGATGACGCATGCGAGTGTCAGAACTTACCGCTCGCCAACAGAGCCGTTGGCGGCGCGCGTTACTTACTTTCTCGGCTTTGCTTTTGTTGGTGTGTGGGCTTGCACTGAGTGTGGGCGAAATATGGATCAATCCTTTTGCGCCCGGCTCAACATTAGAGCAGCAATTACTCCTACAACTTCGCCTCCCTCGTGTGCTAGTCAGTGTGATGATAGGCGCCTCACTGGCGATGGCTGGGGCAAGTTTACAAGTGCTATTGGGTAACCCACTGGCGGAGCCAGGTGTCTTAGGCATTTCCGGCGGCGCAAGCATCGCCGTGGTCTTACTGTTGTTGCTCGCGCCGGCTTGGGCGTCGAGTGGCAGTATGGCCGTCGCTGCCATGTTGGGCGCGAGCTTGTTTACCTTTATATTAGTGATATTAGCCCGTCGCGCTCTAGCGACGGCTCGCATTTTATTGGTCGGTGTTGCGCTTAGCATTTTGGCGGGGGCAGGCGTCACCTTGGCGTTTTACTTCAGCACTGACTTTAATTTGCGCCAATTAATGGTTTGGTTAATGGGATCGCTGTCCGGCATGCGATTGGAGCATGTGGGTATACTGACAATGACCTTACCTTGTATTGCATTATTGTGGCGATACGGGCATAAGCTTGACCAGCTTATGCTCGGTGAGTCTCAGGCGCAGCAATTAGGGCTAGACACACATCAACTACGTTGGCAATTGATCGCCTTAATTAGCGTTTTAGTCGGGGTATCTGTGGCTGTGGCGGGTGTTATTGGCTTTATTGGCTTAATTGTTCCGCACTACTTACGTCTTTGGCTCGGTAGCCGTAATCGTACCTTATTACCCATGTCTGCGTTGGCAGGGGCGCTACTATTGGTCAGCGCCGATACCGTTGGCCGACTTATTCTTCCCTCAGCGGAACTGCCGGTGGGGGTAGTGACCAGTGTGCTTGGTGCGCCATTATTTATTTGGATGTTGGTGAGGGCGGGATGATCGTTGACGCTAAAGACTTAAGCTTAGCACCACGTCTGCTGCCGATATCTTTATCGGTTGAGGCCGGGCAAGTGGTACACCTTATCGGCCCCAACGGAAGTGGTAAAAGCACTTTACTGGAACTCTTGTCGGGCTTGGAAGTGCCGCAATCGGGGAGTGTCTGGCTGCAAGGGCAACCTGTATCAGGACAAACCCGATACGATTTGGCGCAAGTGCGGGGATACCTGATGCAACAACAGCGCCCCGCGTTTGTCATGGCGGTATTTGAATACCTCAACCTAGTGCTCGATAGTGTGCAATTGGCAACCGGTGAGATTCGCGACAAGGCCGTCGCTGACGTGGTGTCTCGCTTGGCCATCAGCGACAAGCTCCACCGAAGAATAGACAGCTTATCGGGCGGTGAGTGGCAGCGGGTGCGTTTGGCGGGCGTTTTATTGCAAGTCTCCAAAGCGTTAAATCCACATGCGTGTTTACTGTTGCTAGATGAGCCGTCAACTGGGCTCGATGTCGCGCAACAGGCGGTGATTTATCAAGAAATAACCGCCTTGGCGCGAGAGCAGGAGATTGCGATTATCATGGCCAATCACGACTTAAACCGTACCCTTGAGCACGCGGATACGGTGGTGGTGCTTCAACAAGGGCGTATTGTGTCGCTTGGCCCACCGAAGGCAGTATTGACCGATCGGCTGCTTTCAGATGTTTTTGCCACCCCGCTAGAGCAAGTATCGACCGCCAATGGCCCGGTGATCATGCGCGCGTCTTCGGCATGAGTGTGAATATCTTAAAAACTAGCTTTCGTCGTCGTTTTCAATCACATTAAGCTTGGCGCGAATAAACTCGGCATGATCCACATAAAGTAGCTCAGCGGTTTTACGGATCACCGCTTCCTCGAGCGGATCAATGTTCTCGTCAGCATATGCCACCGACCACATCGCCTCGATTAGGGCTATCCGCGCTTGTGGGTCAAGATCGCGCAGTTTATCCGTATATTCATACAGCGAGGTCGCATGCTCACTGTGTTGCCTTGCATCCTCCAACAATTGCTCAGCTTGTGCGGTGTCCAGGGAAAGGAGCTGGCATATTCGATCACGTTTCGTGGCCTTCTCGCGCTCGTCGATATCGTGATCGGCCATCGCCACTTCACTTAATAGCCCCGCCATCGCTTGGTGGAGGGATAGCCCCGCTTGCTGACCCGATTGTCCTATATCAGCGTTCAGCGCCGACTCTAACTTATTCAGTAGTTGTTTAAGCATGGTCACTCTCCTCACTGCGGAGCGAAATTGTGATGGGTTTATTCAGACACTGTCGCGGTTTGGCCATTTGCTAGACAATACGTCGCAAATGCACTCAGCGTTTACTTATTACCGGCATGGTATAGAGGGTGGGTCACTCAATGACACGCAGCCTCACCCATCCCGCTTTGATTCTTTTTACTTTGTGATAGGATGCGACACCAATCAACCTTATTTATCGGCTGTGACACTGATAAACGCCTTAAAAGATTAAGCAGTAAGCAGGAATCGCCTTGAGTTCACGTCATCACAACACGCCAGAGACACTGTTTGCAGCGCTAAACGATTGTATGCTGCAAGACCGTTTTCGTTTTAAAAAGCGCATCCACGGCGCGCAAAAAATCAAAAAAGACGACGCCAAACAGGCGGTGTACGACCAAATCGCCGCAGAGATGGCGCAGAGTATGCAGCGTTTGTTGTCGCGACAAGCCAGTGCGCCAACCGTTCGCTATCCAGAAGAACTGCCTGTTAGTCAGAAGAAAGATGACATTGCCGAGGCAATCGCGAACAACCAAGTGGTGATCATTGCGGGGGAAACGGGCTCAGGTAAAACCACTCAGCTGCCCAAAATCTGTATGGAGCTTGGGCTAGGTGTCGCCGGTACCATAGGTCACACTCAGCCACGTCGCTTGGCTGCACGCTCGGTCGCTTCACGGATTGCTGAAGAGCTTGACGTCGAGTTAGGCAGCAGCGTGGGCTATAAAGTGCGTTTTAATGACAAAGTCTCAGAGGCGACGCAAGTCAAACTGATGACGGACGGGATCTTGTTGGCCGAAATCCAGCACGATCGGTATCTGAATCAGTACGACTGCATCATTATCGATGAAGCGCACGAGCGCAGCTTAAATATCGACTTTATTCTCGGCTATTTGCGCGAATTATTGCCCAAGCGCCCCGATCTCAAAGTCATCATTACCTCGGCAACCATCGATCCTGAGCGTTTTTCTAAGCACTTCAATAACGCGCCTATGATAGAGGTGTCGGGCCGAACGTATCCGGTGGAAGTGCGCTACCGTCCATTGGTGGAAGAGGACGATAGCGATCGTGACCAGCTTGAAGCGATCAGCGATGCGGTTGATGAACTGTGTCAGGAAGGGCCGGGTGATATCCTGATTTTTATGAACGGTGAGCGTGAAATTCGCGACACCGCCGATCATCTTCAGCGCCGTCAACTGCGTGATACCGAAATTTTACCCTTATACGCGCGACTGTCTGCTGGCGAGCAAAACCGTGTATTCCAATCTCACTCGGGACGCCGGATTGTACTGGCCACCAACGTCGCTGAGACCTCACTAACCGTACCGGGCATTAAGTATGTGATTGATCCCGGCACGGCGCGGATTTCTCGCTATAGCTACCGGACCAAGGTGCAGCGACTGCCGATTGAGCCGATTTCACAGGCCAGTGCTAATCAGCGTAAAGGACGCTGTGGCCGTGTAWCGGAAGGCATTTGTGTGCGCCTGTATAGCGAAGAGGACTTTTTAGGCCGTCCGGAATTTACCGATCCAGAAATTCTGCGGACGAATCTAGCCTCTGTTATCTTGCAAATGACGGCACTAGGGCTCGGTGATATTCAAGCCTTTCCGTTCGTTCAGCCGCCTGACAGCCGTCATATTAAAGATGGTGTCCGCTTGCTTGAAGAGCTGGGTGCGATTAAGCCCGGCCAAGCTACCGACAAACGTAAACTGACCGCCATCGGTAAGACCTTGGCCAAACTGCCGATTGACCCGCGTTTGGCACGCATGGTGATTGAGGCACCTAAGCATGGTGCCTTACATGAGGTGATGGTGATTGCCGCGGCCTTAGCAATCCAAGACCCGCGTGAGCGTCCAGCGGATAAGCAGCAACAAGCGGATGAAAAGCACCGTCGTTTTGCCGATAAAGAATCGGACTTTTTGGCCTATGTAAACCTTTGGGATTACGTCAAAGAGCAGCAAAAAGCGTTATCGAACAACCAGTTCCGTAAGCAGTGCAAAAAAGACTACCTCAATTACTTGCGCGTGCGAGAGTGGCAAGACGTCCACTATCAAATCACCCAGGTGATGAAAGAGCAGAAGGTGCAATTTAACCAAGAGCCCGCCAGTTATCAGGCCATTCATATGGCACTGCTTGCCGGGCTATTGAGCCACATTGGCCTGAAAGACCAAGAAAAGAATGAATACCAAGGCGCGCGGAATGCACGATTCCATATTTTCCCCGGCTCTGGGCTTTTCAAAAAGCAGCCTAAATGGGTGATGGTGGCCGAGCTGGTTGAAACCTCCAAACTTTGGGGGCGAATTGTCGCGCGTATCCAACCCGAATGGGTGGAGCCACTGGCGCAGCATTTGATTAAGCGCAGCTACAGTGAACCACATTGGTCACGCAAGCAAGCGGCGGTGATGGCCAGTGAGAAGGTCACGCTATACGGGATCCCGATTGTGGCGAGCCGTAAAGTCAATTATGGCGCCATCGATCCGGTGGTCAGCCGTGAGCTGTTTATTCGTTCGGCATTGGTTGAGGGGGATTGGCAAACCAAGCATGCTTTTTTCCACCAAAACCAAAAGCTGCTGGAGGAAGTGGAAGAGCTCGAGCTGAAATCTCGCCGGCGCGATATTTTGGCAGACGACGATACCTTGTTCGACTTTTACGATCAGCGCCTCGAGCATAGCGTGGTCAGCGGGCGTCACTTCGATACCTGGTGGAAAAAGGCACGTCAAGACAACCCCGATCTGCTCAACTTTGAAAAAGCCATGCTATTGCAAGGCGACGCCAGCCATGTCACGGAGCTGGATTACCCCAACTTTTGGTATCAAGGCAACTTGAAACTCAAACTGAGCTACCAATTCGAGCCTGGCCAAGACCACGATGGGGTGACGGTGCATATCCCGTTGCCGATCCTCAATCAGGTATCAGAAGAAGGGTTTGACTGGCACGTCYCCGGGCTACGTCACGAGCTAATTGTCGCGCTGATTAAATCGCTACCCAAACCGTTACGACGTAACTTTGTACCCGCACCAAACTATGCCGATGCGATCTTACAGCGCGTGACGCCCATGGAGGCGCCCTTGCTCGATAGCATGGAAAAAGCCTTAAAGCAGATGTCAGGTGTCACCATTGACCGTGACAGTTGGAACTTTAGCCAGCTCCCCGAGCATTTGCGCATCCAGTTCCGCGTTGTGGATGATAAAAACCGCACCTTGTCTGAAAGCGAAGACTTAAACACACTCAAAGTCTCGCTAAAAGACAAAGTACAAGCGACCTTATCGGATGTCGCGGACGATGATATTGAGCAGCAAGGGATCACCCAATGGAGCTTTGGGGCATTGCCTCAGCGTTATCAGCAGAAAAAGCATGGCTTTGAAGTCAAAGCCTATCCGGCCTTGGTGGATGAAAAAGACAGTGTGGCGATTCGTCTGTTCGAAACCGAATACCAGCAACAAAAAGCCATGCAAGCGGGTCAACGTCGGCTGATCTTGCTCAATGTGCCATCGCCAATTAAATATCTACATGCGCATTTGCCCAACAAGTCGAAACTCGGTCTGTATTTTAATCCATATGGCCGCGTGTTGGATTTGATCGATGATTGCATCGCCTGTGGCGTGGATAAGCTCATTGCGCAACACGGCGGCTTAACCTGGGAGGCGCAAGCATTTGAGGCGCTTAAAGAGACGGTGCGTGCGGAGCTAGGCGATACCGTGGTGGACATCGCGCAACAGGTCGAACAAATATTGACGCACGCGTTCAATATCAACAAAAAGCTCAAAGGCAAAGTGGATCTCTCGATGGCGTTTGCGATGTCGGATATCAAAGCCCAACTAGAAGGGCTGATTTACAAGGGCTTTGCCACCGAATCAGGTTGGCAGCGGCTTCCCGATATTCTGCGCTATATGAAAGCGATCGAACGTCGATTAGAAAAGCTCCCCGTGGATCCTACCCGCGATCGCAATCACATGCTCAAGATAGAGTCTGTGATGAACGAGTATAAAGCATTGCTAAATAAGATCCCTAAAGGCAAGCCCATACCTGATGAAGTAAAAGCGATTCGTTGGATGATTGAAGAGCTGCGCGTGAGCTATTTCGCGCAACAACTCGGCACGCCTTACCCCGTCTCGGATAAGCGGATTAAAAACGCCATTGCGGCGATATAACCCGGCAAGCTTATGCCGCTGCGGATTAGATGAAGACGGGCAAAGCGTCGACGTGAAATAATTTATATAAATATCAATAAGTAATCAAAACCGTGTCATATGGCACGGTTTTTGTTTTTGTCAATACGAACGACAGACCGCTCGGTAGTTCGTGTTGCCGTGGCAAGAAAGGAGCAAAAAATGAAACAAGCAGGTGTGGCCCCTTGGTATCGGATCGTTTTGTATGTATTGGCGATCAGCATGCCAACCTCGGTTTGGGCCAGTTTTAAAGATGAGGTCAGTGGGTTGTACCAATCTCT
This sequence comes from Salinivibrio sp. ML323, assembly GCF_001995745.1. Classification (NCBI taxonomy): domain Bacteria; kingdom Pseudomonadati; phylum Pseudomonadota; class Gammaproteobacteria; order Vibrionales; family Vibrionaceae; genus Salinivibrio; species Salinivibrio sp. ML323. The sequence continues at coordinate 13,728 of NZ_MUES01000009.1, forward strand.
CAATCTCGCTGGGGAGGTGTCATACCAGGCCTTCGCAGATGCGTATCGCCACTTTGCCCATAACCGTAGCCGCAAACCTGTAATGACGCTAATTGACTATGGCAAACCTTCGTCAGAAAAGCGATTTTGGGTGATCAATGTGAAAAAGCGTCAAGTGTTATTTCGTTCCTACGTGTCACACGGCAAAAACAGTGGCTCCCTTTACGCAAAGCGTTTTTCGAATCAGATTAATTCCTTGCAAACATCATTGGGGGTCTATCGTGCGGCGGAAACCTATCATGGTAAGCACGGCTACTCACTGCGTTTAGATGGCCTTTCCAAGGGATTAAACGATAATGCGCGCGCAAGGGCGATTGTGATACACGGTGCCGATTATGCGCACCCTAAGGTGATTAAACAAAGCGGCCAATTAGGCCGAAGCTGGGGCTGCCCGGCGTTACCTAGCTATTTATCGGCCCGCGTGATTGATGCGATCAAAAACGGCACCTTTATCTATGCTTTTGCCAGCCAAGCTTGATGGTTCTTGATTGCGCAGCGGACGAGGTTTCACGAGTCATTTCACGGTGGGCGATGTAACACCTGCACATTGTTCACCGTGAACGCTAATTCTCTACCACGAAAAAATAAAGGCATGTTGATACGCCTTTTATCGCGCTAGTCTATGCTCCTTACCACTAAGGAGGAATGCCATGGCACGCCTAAATCCTTTTACTTTGTGCTTACTCTCCGCATTTACCCTGTTTCCCACCAGTGATGTTGATGCTGCACCGTCTGCACCAGCGCTGATGCATGGTATTGACGGACAGATTGCCGAACACGACTATCGTGGCTATTGGGTCAGCGAAAAACTGGATGGGATCCGCGCCTATTGGACCGGCACGCAACTCTTAACCCGACAAGGAAATCTCATTCACGCACCGGATAGATTGATTCAATCGCTGCCAACCACGCCTTTAGATGGTGAGCTATGGGCCGGAAGAGGTGGGTTTCAAACTGTGTTGCGTACCGTGTTGGACGATAAACCGGATCCTGACGCGTGGCAGAGCGTTCGTTTTTATGCGTTTGATTTACCGGATCAACCTGGTCCGTTTTCTGCTCGCTATGCAGCACTGAAAAAGATAGTCACAAATAGCGCATCGCCGTTCTTAGCATTGGTAAAGCAAACGCCGGTGACTGACAATGATGAACTCGAGGCACAGCTTTCTGCTATTGATGAATCGGGCGGTGAAGGCTTGATGCTGCATCATCCTGATAGTGTGTATGTGGGGCAGCGCGTAGACAGCGTCGTTAAGTTGAAAACCTACCAAGAAAAAGAAGTGACTGTGGTAGAAGTGAATCCGGGAAAAGGGCGGTTACAAGGCTTGATGGGCTCTCTGGTAGTACGCCTGGCTGACGGCACCGAGTTTAGCGTGGGATCGGGCTTTAGTGATGCGCAACGGGCTGATCCACCACAGATTGGTAGTACTATCTTGGTACGCCACAACGGTGTCACTCAAAAAGGCATCCCACGCTTTGCGCGTTTTATTCACGAGAAACCAACGCGTTAAAAAAGAACCCGCCAAACGGTTGGCGGGGTTGTGGGTCGGTTTAGTGCTCGTGCGTGGCGGGTGACGAGTCCTGACTTGCGCGAGGGCGCAGTTGGTGGTCTAAGCACTGGCAATCAACACTGTATTTTTTCTTCCCGGTCTTTCCAATCCCAGGGTTAAAACTGTTGGTAGGATCTAACTGGTGATAGAAATTAGCCAAATCCGGCTCCGCGGCATAAAGGTGTCCCACATTATGCTCGGCTGGGTATTTGGCGCCTCGCTCATTTAGCAAAGCTAGCATTTTCGCCTTAATTGCCGACACGTCCGCACCTTTTCTCACCACATAGTCTTGGTGGAAGACGTGGCAGAAAAAGTGCCCGTAATAAAGTTTGGCCACCATCTCTTGTTCTATCTCGACGGGCAAGTGTTCTTCCCACTCGGTCTCGTTGCGCTTAAGGGCTATATCTAACGCGAGAATGTCTTCCACATCGCGACTGTGCATCGTGTGGTAGCGAATCGCCGCCCCGGCTGCGGCAAAGCGGTGAAGCATGGCTTTTTTCGCTTCATCCTCACTACAGGCAAAGTAATCACTGTCTGCGTGTTCGGCAAAAAAACGGCTTAAAAACGCCGAAGCTTCCTCGATTCCTTCCTCTGAGGCTTTGAATATTAGGTGGTGCTCAAATCTATCGCGAAACGCGAGCATACGTTTGGGTAAGTGCTGCGGAAAAAGCTGACTGGCGTATTGCATCACTTTATCGGGTAATGCGTTAGGCAGTAACGGCACCTTATCTAACCAATTTGTTATTTTTGCTTTCAAGGCAAACATTTTCGGGATTGAATCCGTGCCCAGTCGACCAATCGCTAAAAACACATCTTTTCCGTAACGCTCAGCGATATCAAAGGCGTCACGGTGCATATATTCCGCCACTTCAGGCAAGTGTGAAAGCTCGGTAAGTACACGGCGACGCAATGTATTGAGCACATCTGGGTTGTTAGTGCCAATGTAAAAGACTTGCTCACGTTCAGGGATCGGGTAGGTATCAAGGCGCACGGCAAAGACAGCCAGTTTCCCTGCACAGCCGCTCACTTCATGTAAGCGGTGTTTGTCGGCGTTATAGCGCGCGGGGCTGTCAGCATCGACATCACGCAAGATTTGCTCGTAGTCATCTGCAGACGCCTTACGCGCGTCATAGGTGATATCACGGGGTGTGTAATCACCACGCTCAACGCGCGAAAGAATGGTTTCTGGGTCATCACCCAGGGCAATGCCTAAATGATTCACCAGCGTTAGCTCACCATCCTCATTTAACTGTGCAAATAATGAATATTCGGTATAAGCCGGGCCGCGTTTAACCAATGCACCTCCGGAATTATTGGCCACACCACCAACAATCGATGCGCCAATGCACGACGAACCGATGACCGAATGCGGCGCGCGCTTAAGAGGCCTGAGCGTCTGCTCTAGCTGATGCAATGTTGTGCCGGGAAAACTCAGTACCTGCTTACCGTTATCGATAAGCTGTAATCCGTCTAAGCGTGTGGTGTTGATTATTACCACATCACGATCGTAGTCGCTGCCTTTGGGGGTTGAGCCTTCGGTTAAGCCCGTATTCGCGGCTTGCATGATCATCACCACATCCGCGTCGACACAGGCTTGGAGCACCCGCCATTGCATCACTAAAGAGGTGGGAAAAATAACGGCGAGCGCAGGACCACCTCCCGAGCGAAAGCCAGTCCGATAATGCTGGGTCTGGTTTGTCTCAGTGAGTAAGTTATTCTTGCCTACGATGTCGGTTAAGGTGGAAATAAATGCTTGTTGCTGTGATGACGACAAACGTGATGGGGTGTTCATAAGCGTTCCTTTCCTTTACGTTACGACAAAGGCTGGGGTCAGCCTAGCTGGCCCGCTTGTGGAGAGAAAGGCCGAGAGGTGGCTCGGCCAATAACATGTAAGATTACGCCCCGGAGAGGACATCGGCAAACTGCAACACATTGACCAAGACAATGCCGATGACAGCGGCGGCAATCAGGTAATAAAGCGTGGGTAAGACGGTTTTACGCAGGGTCACGCCCTCACGGCCGAGTAAGCCGACCGTCGCGGATGCGGCGACCACGTTATGGATAGCGATCATATTGCCGGCTGCCGCACCGACGGCTTGCAGGGCAATCACCACTACGGTCGATGATCCTAAGGTTTGTGCCACTTCAAACTGAAACTGGCTAAACATCATATTGGACACCGTATTGGAGCCTGCAATAAAAGCGCCCAATGCGCCAATGGTGGCGCTCAACGCTGGGAAGCCATCTCCCACTAAATCGGCCGCAAAGCGTGCGGTCATGACCGGCATACTCACCAAATCGGCACCATTCACGCCTGAGTTAATAAAAATACGTACCATAGGGATGGTAAACACCAACACAAACCCGGCACCAATCAATGTTTTACTCGATTCACGCGCCGCGGTTAACAGCGGCGGCAATTGACGCGCCTGAAGCAACACGGCTAACAAAGCCACGAACGCAAGGATGCCGCCTGGCAGATAAAGTGGTTGAATGGCAGCGTTGACCCCAGTTTCACCAAACAACGCGGAGAAACCAAGGCTGACATCGGTCAGTGCCGTTTTGACCGTCGGGCTGACGCGGCTGATCACCAAGAAAACCGCCAACAACACATAGGGCGTCCAGGCCATGGCCATGCTCATCGGCTTTTCTTGAACCTTGAGATCCATTTTCAGCGAGCCTAACCAATGGCTCGGCCAGGTCGACTCATCATCAAAGTCCCACTGATTTTTCGGGACTAAAAAGCCTTTACGTGCGGCAGTTGTGACCAACACGATCCCTGCCAGACCACCGAGTAATGAAGGGAATTCAGGTCCTAACAACCAGCCGGTGAGGGCATAAGGAACGGTGAAGGCTAACCCGGCGAAAATCGCAARCGGTGCCACCTCTAAGCCTTCTTTCCAGCTCTTATTCTTGCCGAAAAAGCGGGTCAACATCATTGCCATTAGCAAAGGCATTAGTGTGCCAATCACCGCGTGAATAAAGGATACTTGCGTGGTAATAGATTGCAGGTAGGTCGCCCAATCACTGCCATTAGCGGTGAGCGTTTGCCCAATCGCATGGCTGTCTAACCCTTTGTTGACGCCCACAATAATAGGCGTGCCGACCGCACCAAAGGAGACCGGCGTCGATTGGATCATCATACCGACGACAACTGCGGCGAGAGCAGGGAAGCCGATGGCGACCAACAACGGCGCGGCAATGGCGGCGGGCGTACCGAAACCTGATGCGCCCTCGATGAAAGATCCAAAGCACCATGCAATGATGATGGCCTGAATGCGTCTGTCATCGGAGATGGTGGTAAAGCCATTACGTATTACGGTAATCGCGCCGGTGTGTTTTAAAGTGTTGAGCAAAAGGATGGCACCAAACACGATCCAAAGGACGGCTGCCGTAATGATCAAGCCTTGTGCGATGGAGGCCGACACACGTGCTGCACTCATCTGCCACTGGAAGAGTGCGATTAAGACTGTCATGATAAAGGCAACGGGCATCGCCTTTTTAGCTGGCCAATTTAAGCCGACCAGTAAGATCGCCGCGACCACGATGGGTGAAAACGCGATGAGGGCGTATAGGGTATCTGTCATAGGTGTTCCTTATTAGGTGTCTCTTCCGTTGAATCACGTTGAATAAACAAGTCACCGATGTGTTGTTATTTTGCTGACAGCTCGGTGACTCGATGTTAACCGTATGTGACATTACGCGTTTGCATTTTTCTGATATATGGAAATAATGAAAATAATTACTTCCATAATTGACATAATATGCCGAAAACAGATGATCTCGTCCTCTTTGCTCAAGTCGCCGAATGTGGCTCTTTTAGCAAGGTAGCAGAAATAAATTCGCTGACAAATTCCGTAGTTAGCAAGCGGATTAAAAAGCTCGAAGAAGGCTTAGGTGTGCAGCTTTTGTATCGCACCACGCGCAAACTGACACTGACCGATGCCGGGCGTACCTTGTATCAAGGTGCAAAAAATGTGAAGCAGGCCGCTGATGAGGCCTTTGATGCGGTCGCAGGGCTCGGGGAATCAATAACCGGCCAGATTAAAATTTCAGTGCCGACCATTTCTGGCGAGCTATTACTCGCTGAAGCGGTGGCAGCGTTTTGTGGGCAATATCCGGGCCTTAACATTGATATGTCGCTGGACAATCGCTTTGTCGATTTAATTGATGAAGGCTTTGATTTGGTTATCCGCACCGGCTACCTCGAGGACTCTAGCTTAATTGCACGCCATATTATCGACTCACAATGGGTAGTGTGTGCGGCACCCAGCTATATTGCGCGTCATGGCCGGCCGCAACATCCGATTGAGTTAAAACAACATAATTGCTTGCAATATGCCTACCAAACCACGGGGGCCAGTGACTGGGAGTTTAAAGGCGAGCACAAAAACCAAGTCATTAAAGTGGCCGGTAATTTTTCGACCGACAACCCCATCGCCTTGCGACAAGGCGCGCTAAGTGGTCATGGCATCGCGTATGTACCGCGGTGTTTAGTCTATGACGACTTGATGCAGGGCGTATTGGTTGATCTTTTTCCTGACCAAGTAGGCAAAAAGCTCGGGATTTATGCGGTATATCCATTCACTCGCCAGCCGCCTAAAAAAGTGCGTTTGCTGATAGAGCACATCCGCAATAAATACCTTGCCATTCAGCATTGCTTTTAGGAAGCAGCGCGCCGTGGGCTCATATGTTGAGCCCATGCGATAGCTGTTAGAGGCGCTATTTAAGCATTTTGGCCATTTCACGCCCTGAGCCAATGACATCGTCGATATTCGCGACCACGGTTTTAGGCAAACCGAGAATGTTGTACTCGAGCTGCTGTTCGAGCCAATCTAGCTTGGAGTCGGTGGTAACAAACTCCCCCCAAGCGACGTCGATTTTATTGGCTAAGCGAAGTATCCCCGCCAATGGCGAAAACTGCTCATTGTGTACGGGAGAAAACTGATAACGAATCGCATCGCTTAGCCCTTGAGGAAAATTCCAAGTTTGTGCAAGCTCGCCACCTAACTCGGCGCTGGTGATCCCCAAAATAAGCTGCTGTGCCTCTTGCTTGGGCTTACCCGCTTCCATATGGAGATTAATGCGGTCTAACTTGTCGTAAGCGGTGGTCATGATCAGCAACTCACCGAGATTATGGAGCATCCCTGCAGTGAATGCCTCGTTACCGTCCATTCTTAATGCATGTGCCAGGGCTTTACTCAAGGTTGCAATTTCGAACGTGTGTTGCCAAAAGGCATCCATATCCACTTCGTCATCGACGTCAAAAGCACTCATCAGTGCGCTAGACACCACCAGGGTTCTAACAGGGCCCAAACCAAGCCGGATAACCGCCTCGTTGACAGAGCCCACGTTTCGGGCGCGACCAAAATAGGCTGAATTAGACAAGCGAAGCACACGCGCGGAGATGACCTGGTCGTAGGCGATTTTTTCGGCGATTTGATTAAGCTCAGCGTCATGGCTGTTGACCAACTCAATCAACTCTTGCACGACTTTGGGAATCTTGGGGAGACGATCGATAAGCTCGACTAAGCGACTGGATTCCATAACAACTTCCTTCAGCGTTGGCTCTGATTTAACTATAGATCAGAGCCAAAGGCTTTAGGGAAAAATTACTCTGTGGCGGGGATGGCGCAGTAAGCCTGTTTTCTGGCATTAAATCGGTCTACCAGGTTTTGAATGGCCTCTTCGCAGTAGGGGCGCAAACCACTGGCCACCATGGTTTTGCATCCATTTCCCACACGCTGCCCATCGACAATAAAATCAAAGGCAAGATCGACTTTTCCGCGTTTGCCGCTCACGTGCATCACCGAATCTGATAAAGCGACATCGGCAGAGTTGATTGCGAGATCATCAAACGCCAAGCTCATTTTCTCGTACATGACTAAAGGACGTTCAGTGTTGATCATCATTTGTTGCTCCCGCATCAGTGGCACCATGATATGCGGGAAGTTCTTACCGGAAAACTGCACGTAGTGCTCGGCGATCTCTGTTGCTAGTGCTTTATCGTGACGTGTCTGACCATGGCGTGTCATGGTCAGATAAAGCTTTTGGTTATCATCGATGACGGTAACGCTATTGCCTGTATCGACAATTGATAAGGGCGTGTTGGCACTGATCATGCCATTGAATTTAATCTCGATTTGCTCGCTGATCCCTGTTTTAGCCAATAAGATAGAAAGCAGCAAATCTCCAGGCACACAGAAGCGTGACGCGTCCGTGTCATGAATCGGGTTAAAGTCGCCGGCGATACGTTTAGCAAAGTCACTTGCTTGCTGGCGAGTAAAAATCAGTTTGCCATCTTGCTCGTTGTAATAATCTTCTAGTTTCATAATGGTTAACAGATGCGAGAAATAGGCAGACATTGTAACTCAAGCGACGCGCGGCATTGGTCTAGCCAGTCATTGCATTGTCCTTTTGTGATTAGAGTCAACGACTAAGGTCTAAAGCCTTACTACTTCAATGGTAAGCATGAGCGTGTTATAAACTCAATAAACAGGTCACGGCATAGGAACGACGTATGGCATTCCCTTATCGACACATCGTAGTTTTGACAGGTGCGGGCATATCTGCAGAGTCAGGGATTAGAACCTTCCGAGATCAAGATGGCCTTTGGGAAGAGCATCATATTGAAGACGTTGCAACGCCTGAGGGTTTTGAGAGAAACCCGACCCTTGTTCAGCAGTTTTATAATGATCGTCGGCGCCAGTTACAAGGAGAAATCACCCCCAACCCGGCCCACGAGGCTCTGGCACGCCTAGAGCAGGAAACCGAGGCCACTGTGCTTGTTGTGACCCAAAACATTGATAATCTTCACGAGCGCGCGGGCACACACAATATCATTCATATGCACGGTGAGCTGTTAAAGGCGCGTTGTAGCCACTCGCAGCAAACCATCGATTGGACCGGCGATATTCAGGTGTCCGATCACTGCCATTGTTGCCAAATGCCCGCTCCGCTGAGACCACACGTGGTGTGGTTCGGAGAGATGCCTCTGGGAATGGGGAAAATTCATGATGCCCTTAATCAAGCGGATTTGTTTATTTCTATTGGCACCTCTGGGGCGGTGTATCCCGCGGCAGGGTTTGTGCACGAAGCGGCAATGCATGGTGCGCACACTATTGAAATAAACTTGGAGCCCAGCGCCGTGGAAAGTGAATTTAATGAGCGGCGTTACGGGAAGGCGAGCACACTCGTGCCTGAGCTGGTGGAGGAAATTCTGGCACTGGAGCAGTAACGCAAGAGGATACAGATAGAAAAGGGCTGCTGGTGGAATAGCAGCCCTAGCGCACGGGTTACTTTAACCTGTCTTTCGCGAGCCACTGCGAGCACATAACCAACACCAATGAGACCAACAGCATGATGGTGGCAAGCGCATTCACTTCTGGTGACACGCCCACTTTTACCATCGAATAGATCTTTAATGGCAAAATTTCATAGCTTGGCCCTGTCACAAACGAGCTAACGATGACGTCGTCCAGCGAAAGGGTAAAACTTAGTAGCCAACCGGCACCAACCGCCGGTGCCGCCAGTGGCAAAATAATCTTGCTAAGGATCACCCATTCGCTCGCGCCTAAATCACGCGCCGCTTCAAGCATTTTAACGTCAAAGCCATTTAAGCGGCTATAAACAGTGACCACTACGAATGGTAAGCAGAAGGTGATATGAGAGAGCAGTAGGGTCAAAAAGCCCAGTTGTGCGCCCATCAACACAAATAGCGCCAATAACGAAATAGCCATCACAATGTCCGGGGACATCATCACCACAAAGAGCATGCCATTGACAAATTGTCTGCCACGAAAGCGGTAGCGAAAGAGGGCGACGGCAGTCAAGCTACCAATAATGGCGGCAGCACTAGCAGAAAAGACCGCAATGGTTAATGAGTTACCCGCCGCTTGCATCAGGCTATGATTATTGATCAGCTGCCCATACCACTCCCAGGTAAAGCCTTTCCAACTCATGCCAAATTTGCTGGCATTGAACGAGTTAACGATCAGAACCAGGATAGGGATGTAGAGAAAGGCGTAAACCAAGGAGAGAAAACTGTTTCTAAGCCACCGGATCATAATGCCTCCTTGCGATTCATCCACTTACCCACACGCCAATACGCAAACAGCAACAGCCCCATTAACACTGTCAGAGAAATACTGGCCGCTGAGCCAAACGGCCAATCGCGAACGTTCAAAATCTGACTTTTAATCACGTTACCAATCAGTAGGTTTTTTGCGCCTCCGAGCAAATCCGAGACGTAGAACATGCCTAGCGCAGGGAGAATCACGAGCAAGCTGCCGGCAATAATGCCGGGTGTGGTCAGTGGCAGGATCACCCGCAAAAAGCATTGGAGTTTATTGGCACCTAAATCACGCGCCGCCTCCAAATAGCTACGATCGAGTTTCTCGATGCTCGAATACAAGGGCAGGATCATAAATGGCAGCAAAATATAGACAAGGCCCACCATCACCGCATATTCGGTATACATGATGCGAACGGGGCGTTCTATTAAGCCAAGCCACATCATACTTTCATTGAGCAGCCCTCGAGTGCCAAGAAAGATTTTTAGCCCGTACGTGCGGATCAAAGAGTTGGTCCAAAAGGGGACAATCACTAAAAACAGCATCAAAGGTCGTGTGCTTTTCGGCATTTTGGCAATAATAAACGCGAATGGATAGCCAATCAGTAGGCAAATCAGGGTCGCCAAGGCCGCCATGTAGAATGAGTGCCAGACCACTTTGGCATAAAGCGGATCGAGCAGTTTTGCATAATTGCTTAGCGTAAAGGTCATCTCGATGAGATCAGCGTCATCGCGAGTTAAAAAGCTGGTCGCGATAATCATTAGGTTGGGTAAAAAAACAAAGACCAGCAACCAACCCACGACCAAGCCTACGATGGCGGTTTGCAGATTAAGCTTTTTCATCGGCCAATACCACCTCCCAGCTTTCTACCCAGGTCAGAGCGACTTTCTGATCGATGGAGTGATCAACGTCAGGATCGTCTTCATTAAAGAACTCGCTCACCATCACGGTTTGCCCTGATGGCAACTCGAGTACCGAGTCGAGGGTCATGCCCTTGTAATTTCGCTCGCGTACGTAGCCCACAATACCATTAGGCTCGGCATTGCCATGAATCTCTTCTAAGCGGATGTCTTCAGGGCGAAGCAATACCTTGATCGCGTCACCCGGATGCACATCGAGCTTGCAATAAACCTCACACTCACGAGATTCAACCCGGGCCCAAATACGCTTGTCATCAATGTGTTTGATGACAGTGGCATCAAACACATTGATTTCGCCAATAAAGCGTGCCACGAATAAATTCTTAGGCTCTTCATAAATCTCACGCGGTGAGCCGTCTTGCTCGATTTCGCCATCACGCATAACGATAATACGATCTGACATCGAGAGGGCTTCTTCTTGGTCGTGGGTAACGAAGATAAAGGTAATCCCAAGCTTGCGCTGCAGCTGTTTCAGCTCCATCTGCATTTGTTTGCGCAGTTTGTAATCGAGTGCAGAAAGGGATTCATCCAGCAAGAGCACGCTCGGTTTATTCACCACGGCACGTGCGATTGCGATACGTTGCTGCTGTCCGCCAGACAATTGATGAGGTTTACGAGAGGCATAATGGTCAAGTTGTACCATTCGCAGCGCTTCCATCACTCGAGGTTCAATCTGGTGATGATCCACGCCCTGCATGCGTAGGCCAAAAGCGACGTTTTCAAACACTGTCATGTGTGGGAAAAGGGCATAGCTTTGAAAGACAGTGTTTACATTGCGTTTTTCTGCTGGCAGGTTAGTGACATCTTTACCATCGATAACGACAGCGCCACTGTCGGCATCTTCCAGCCCCGCAATCAAACGGAGCACTGTTGTTTTGCCACAGCCTGAAGGGCCAAGGATAGTTAGGAATTCTCCGTTATTGACCGTTAGGTTGAAACGGGAGATGATTTCTTTGCCGTCGAAACTTTTGGTTAGTGACGCGAGCTCGACAACCGGTTTGTGAGATACATTTGCGTGCTTCAATGGTTCGTTCTCTCTCTACCTGGCAAATTGTCTTGTACATTCGTACCCATAAAACAGACGGCGCATAATAGACGCGTGGCAATCGAAGTTAAAGCAGTTTTTCGCGCGTGTTGGCACTTGTGTCTCTGTTGTCCATTAAGGTATCCAGCCTAAACCAGACCATTATCTACGCAAAGCCAATCTGGTTATTTTTCCTTATTTGTCAGAATGGTTTTTGGCTATGGGTTACAGTCAGATATACTGGGTGCATTAGTCATGATAGATAACGATTATGAGTCAACAAGAATACAATAATGCTTTACATATCGGTGGGTCGGTAGAAACGGCGCTAAACGGTCGCTACCGGCTCGATCCATTTGAGATAATCAAAGAAGCCTTCTCTCAGACCTTCAAGCACTTCTGGTCGTTTTTGCCCGCCACCTTGTGCCTATTCGCGGCTCAAATAGGTATTTTAATGCTGATGCTGACGTTGTTGTTGGGGGCACCGTCGCATTTATTTGAGGCATTGGTCGGTCAACGTGAGCTGACCACAGATATGATTTCATCTGTGTGGTTGGCGAATTTTACTTCTGAGGTTCTGATTGCGCCATTATATGCGGGGGCGAGCTTAATGGGCTTGAGTCACGCTATAGGGTTTCGTTCTAAACCACGCCATTTGCTAAAAGGGTTGGTATTTGCGTTGCCCGTGACGGTGGTGATCTGCCTGTCAGCGACACTGCAAAGTGTGGCGAGTATGATTTTTCCATTGCTGAGCCTGTATGTTGCGATGGCATTTTCCATGTCGCCGTTATTGATTTGTGAAAAGCGTCTCACGCCAGTTAAAGCACTTACCGTATCCTTTCGAGCGGTAAACAAGAAATTGTTCCAAATGGCAACCATCTATGCGGTTGTAGGCGTGCTATTTCTCATTTCTTTTGCCACTGCTGGCTTTGCCTTGGTTTGGGCGTTACCCTTTCTCTTCAACGTTAAAGGTGTGATTTACCGAGAAATGTTTGGCGTTGGTGTCGAGGTGACAGTGTCACAAAATGAGAATAAAGAAGGGGCGTCACACAGTACGACTAACTCGTCGTCACCTGACCAAGACACCTTTGACGCCTAATTCCGCTTTAAGCCTGCAACTGGAGTTCCGATGAAAAAACTAGCCAGTGTACTGGTTATGCTGGGAATGGTGAGTGTCCCGGCCAGTGCCGATACATACCGCTTTAGCTACAGCAAGCTATTTACTCAGCTTAAACATAACGTAGAAGAAGGGCACCCTGATATTGGCGTGGCGTACTTTATGGTCTCGGCCGAGTCGGGAGAGGTTTGTCCGATTTCTCGCGCATGGATGAGCAAGGAAGAACATTATGAAGCGTTTGATATCCCAGCCTCTCAAGCGTTACCGCTTCCTCTTGATAACCAGCTCCGCAAAGTGAATCCGGATGTTTTTGTTGAAACGCCCGCCGATCGAAACTGTGATATCTCGTTCCAAGTGTTGGTTGATAAGCCCGTAGGAAAGCAATTAACTAGCCAGCAGATCCAGGGCTGGTTGCCTCAGATGGACACCATGATGGAAAACTTAGGCGGGATGTTTGCTTCTTGGTTTATGCCTAAGGCGCAGGGCGTGGTTCTACATTTTGCGCCCTCGGTGACCGGCGCGGTGACCAGCAGTGAGGGGAATAAATACCCCATCGATGCTCACCAAGCCATTATCGATGTTAATCGTCTTGGCGATAGCACCACGTTAACGCTGCCAGATGCCCCCATCAAAGTGTCGCCTTGGTTGCCTAAAAACGGATAAACGGGTAGAGGCTTCAAGCCTGTACTGAGCTTCAAAGATACAATGCGCACTATGATGTAGAAGATTGAAACGACCAAAAAACGCCCACTGTCTGAGGTGGGCGTTTTTATTAGCAGGCCATTTAGCGCCAACTATGATTCTGCCATGCTTCAAACACTATGTGCCGACATTGACCACGTCGAGTGATAAATTAGGGTCAACTTCTACAGGGCTTTCTGAAACGGGCGCCGGATCGGTAAAGTTTTCTTTATCGAATGCAGTATCGCCGTCTCCCTCAAACGCCATCCCCGCTGCGACGGATTTAAAATCAAACAGCTCGATATCGGCCATATGGGAAGGGACGATATTTTGCATGGCTCGGAACATCGTCTCAATACGGCCTGGATACCGCTTGTCCCAATCTCGGAGCATATCTTTGATCACTTGGCGTTGTAGGTTGGGCTGTGAGCCACAAAGGTTACACGGAATGATCGGGAAAGCCTTTTGCTCTGAGTAACGCTCAATGTCTTTTTCTCGGCAATAGGCCAGTGGACGGATCACCACATGTTCGCCGTTATCAGAGACGAGCTTCGGTGGCATGCCTTTCATCTTGCCGCCGTAGAACATGTTTAAAAGCAAAGTCTCTAATATGTCGTCTCGATGGTGACCCAATGCAATTTTGGTCGCCCCCAGCTCTTTCGCTGTGCGATATAAGATACCGCGGCGAAGTCGCGAGCATAGGGAACAGGTTGTCTTGCCCTCAGGCACTTTCTCTTTGACGATGGAGTAAGTGTCTTCTTCAACAATTTTGTACTCGACGCCTAAGCTCTCCAAATACGCTGGCAAAATGTGCTCAGGAAACCCAGGTTGCTTTTGATCTAAATTGACCGCAATGAGTTGGAATGAAACTGGCGCGCTCTTTTGCAGGCTTTGCAGCATATCAAGCAAGGTATAGCTGTCTTTGCCGCCTGATAAACAAACCATGATGCGATCGCCGTCTTCAATCATATTAAAGTCGGCAATCGCTTGTCCGGTGTTGCGACGAATGCGCTTTTGCAGTTTATTAAATCCGTATTTTTGTGCTTTGCTCAGCTCTTCGGTGCTCATAAGTACTATCGCGTTGTCAGGCAAGGTAAACGCATTACACTGCCAGTGTGCATGAATGGCGGGTATGATACGGATTTTGACCACAAATGCCAGTCACCCGCAGGCAGTGAATGCCACTGCCTGCTAGATAAGGGAATGAGAAAGGTTAATCGTTAGCGCGAGGATCGAGTGGGCTAATGTAGCCATCAGGTTTAATGGCAAGTAAGTCACAGTCGAGTTGATCAATCATGTGCTCTGCGGTATTGCCAATGAACACCGCGGATAAGCCAGTGCGTCCTGTGGTACCGAGAATAACAAGCTCGGCATCCAACTCTCCGGCAATGTTGGGGATAACATCTTCCGGCAACCCTTCTTGGACATGCGTGCGTGTTTCTTCGATATGATGGCGCTGACGCAAGGCTTTCATGGCGGTGAGATGATGACCTCTCACCGCATCGGTATAGGATGTCGGATCAAAGTCAGGCAGCTCGATAGTAATATTCACCGGGGTGGCGGGGTAGGCATTAGCCAGGTGCAACTCAGCCCCTAGCATAGCACTCATGATATTCCCCTCATCGACTAATTTGTCGTTGAGCTCAGCGTGGGTCTCGGTTTCAGATGCCACATGCACAGAGGCAACGATCTTGCCTTTATCTGGCCAACCATGGTCTTTAACTAATAATACTGAACTTGGGCATTTGCGTAACAAGTGCCAATCGGTGGGTGTAAAGATGACCGAGCCTAGAGTGTCGTGCTGGTGTGTCGCTTTAACCACCAAATCGTGGTGGTGGCTCAGCACGCGTTCAACGATCGCCTCGTAAGGACGATTATGCCATACCACGACTTTTTCGATTTCACACTCTTGAGCTTGATGCGTTTGAATAATCTCATTCATCCACTCTTCACGTTGGTGCATCACACCTTGGCGCATCGCTTGCCGCTCATCCGATGAGAGCATGGATGTCATTTCGTAAGAGAAATCATAAATAGCAAGAAAGAGGGTAAGCTTAACCTTTGCATCACTTCGCTGGCTAAGCGTGACCGCACGCGAAAGTGCAGGCTGTTGTTCTTGGGA
This sequence comes from Salinivibrio sp. ML323, assembly GCF_001995745.1. Lineage (NCBI taxonomy): Bacteria > Pseudomonadati > Pseudomonadota > Gammaproteobacteria > Vibrionales > Vibrionaceae > Salinivibrio > Salinivibrio sp. ML323. Next base: position 29,250 of record NZ_MUES01000009.1, read on the forward strand.
AGGATCAATGACGACGAGCAGGTTCGTGTACCTAGACATATCTGCCTCCTTTGCACAGATGCATCAGTTAATTTCACTTTAACCTACTTCGCCCGTTCACGCGAAAGAAATTGCTTACCATAGAGCAAAAAAGAGAAATGGCGCATAAAGCGCCATTTATTAACAACTTATTTACTTCTGTCTGCTAAACAACGCATTCTTCATCCGCAAGACGAGCAAGCTCTTCTAAGTCTAGAACCGTGATATATTTCCCTTTGACCGCCAAGATTTCTGACTTTTGGAAGCGGCCTAATAAGCGACTAATCGTTTCAACGGTTAGGCCAAGGTAGTTACCAATGTCACCTCGTGTCATGGTAAGACGGAACTCACGCGGAGAGAACCCACGCTGAGAAAAGCGCTTCGAGAGGCTATAAAGGAAAGCGGCCAAGCGTTCTTCAGCCGTTTTCTTCGATAAAAGCAAAATCATATCCTGATCGCCTTTTATCTCATTGCTCATTAGTCGCATGATTTGCTGGCGAAGCTTAGGCACCTTCCCAGAGAGGTCATCAAGCGTGTCGTAGGGGATCTCACAAATCATTGACGTTTCTAGCGCTTGAGCAAAGCTGGGGTGCTCACTATCGTTAATAGCATCAAAGCCTACCAAATCGCCGGCAAGGTGGAAGGCAGTTATCTGCTCATCCCCTTGTTCTGTGATTGTGTAGGTCTTAACCGTACCTGAACGAATCGCATACAGCGCTCGTAGACTATCACCGGCTTTGAACAACTCTTGGCCTTTCTGAATAGGTTTTTTTCGCTCAATGATGCTATCCAGTTGATCCAACTCTTGCTCATTTAACGTAAAGGGAATGCACAGTTGGCTAATACTGCAATCTTGACAATGAAYTGCGCAGCCGCCTGACTGAACCCGCCGAGTGATGATCTTATTAGACACCATACACCTGCCTGAAATTGATTAACGTCAATATACATATTACACCATGATTATGTGCTAGGTCGACCTTATATCAGGAGTTTGAGTGCTGAATAGGCCGTGTAAAAGCCATAAAGCGCCAACATTGTGGCACATATCAAACGCAGTAAGTGGTTGTTAAGAATGGGCTTCACCCGCTCTGCAAGGGCGCCAACAGTTAACATCGCCGGTAACGTTCCGAGGCCAAACCCCAGCATTACAAGGCCGCCGCCTGAGGCACTGCCAGCGACGGCAGCCCAACTGAGCGCTGAGTAAACCAGCCCGCAGGGCAGCCAGCCCCAAACAAGGCCAAAGGGATAGGCATATAACGGCGAACGCAGTGGCATTAGCTTGGATGTTAGCGGAGAGATAATTCGCCAGAGTTTGCTACCCAGTCGCTCAATATAGCTAAGGCCATTCCATACTTGGGCCATATAGGCTGCCAATAGTAACATCATGATGGCCGCAAACAGTCGCAATACCGCAAGATGCTGCGTTAAATCGGACAAAGCAAGCAACGAGGCCACAGCGCCACCAATCATCGCGCCAGCAAGCGTATATGAGCTGATACGCCCCAAGTTATACAAGAGAAGGTATGGCCATTTGGCCTTTTGCGAAGGAATGCCAAGCGACATAGCCGCAGCGACCCCGCCACACATCCCCAAGCAGTGACCTGCCCCGAGCAGACCAATGATGAGGGCACCTATAAAATCAACGTTTGTCATCTTGGGTCGACGCGTCAGGAGCGGTGGGTTGGCTTGATTGTGATCCGGTGTCTTTCTCCGGCTCTTCTTCATCAAAAAGGATCGAAGAGCCTTGCCGTTCTAGATCCTCGAATTGATCAGATTTGACCGCCCAGATAAAGACAACGGCCGCCACGCAAACCAACATGATGGCGATAGGGATCAAAATGTACAAACTAGCCATAACGCTAATCCTCTTTTTTGTTCAGTAGGCGCAGCGAGTTAGATACCACAATGATCGAGCTTGCTGACATGCCTACCACCGCCACGTATGGGGCAACATAGCCCATAACCGCCAACGGCAGAATGGTAACGTTGTAGCCTAAGGCCCAAATTAAGTTTTCGCGGATAATACGGCGCGTTTGCTGGGCAAGCTGCCTGGCGGTCAGCAGTTTTTCTAAATCGTCACTCAACAACACCATATCGGCGGAAGATTTAGCAATATCAGTGCCTCCGCCCATCGCAACCGACAAGTGGGCACCGGCTAAAACCGGCGCATCATTGACGCCATCACCGACCATCAGGGTCACGGTGTCATCATCAAGGCTTTGAAGGTACGCCAGTTTTCCTTGCGGCGATACCCCTGAAATCACAGAATCTATGCCAAGGGTGTCCGCGACTTGTTCCACATTGCGTGACTGATCACCGGTTAGCATGGTGGTTTGGATGCCAGATTGTCTCAATGCGGCGATTAATCGTGCGCTGCTTGGCCGAATCGGATCGGTCAGTGAAAACGCAGCCACTACTTGCCCGTTGCAACTAAGCACGACGGGATAGGCATCATACTCAGTTTTAGGCGAGGATAGAGCAAATGCAGCCTTACCAATACGCCACTGTTGGCCATTGATCTCGCCGCTTACCCCTTGACCAATATGGTTGTCCGCCGCTTTGACTGTCAGAGCCTCAGTCGCTTTTGCTTGGAACGCGTTGGCGATGGGGTGATTGGCAAACCCTTCTAAGCTGGCTGCAATGTTCAAGGCCGCTTGTTCGCTAATGTCAGCGGCAAATACGCGGACGGAATCAATTTTTACCTCACCCTCGGTCAGTGTGCCTGTTTTATCAACCACCAATCGATTCACCTTGGTTAAGGTTTCTAAGACGTGGCCTCGGCGTAACATGATGCCGAGCTGGCCAAAGGTCGATGTTGAGCAAGTAAGGGCCGTAGGGGTGGCGAGCGATAATGCGCAAGGGCAGGTCGCAACAAGCACGGATAACATGATCCAAAAGGCATCGCCAGGTTGCACAACATGCCAATAGAGCCAAGTCGACGCGGAAATGATTAAGATGGCGGCGACAAAGTAACGCGCGATATGGTCTGCCAGCACCGCTACTTTGGGCTTTGCCATTTGAGCTTCATCTTGCAAACGCACAATATGAGCCACGAGAGACTCTTTGTGATTACTCGTGACACATATATCGACATTCCCTTCCACATTCATGGTGCCGGCATAAACGGCATCACCGAGTTGCTTAGTTTGTGGCAGCGATTCCCCTGTCAGCATGGCTTCATCGACAGAGGTCGTGCCAGACAGTATTTTTCCATCGGCAGGGAAGGGCTCACCGGGCAACACACGAATTTGATCGTTTTCTTTAAGACTGTTAGCGGGCACGGCTTCACCGTTAAGACGACGCGCCATTTTGGGGACCAGTTTTAACAAGTTAGCGCTGGCCGCCGCCGCGGTACGGCGTGCGCGCATTTCCAGAAAACGCCCGAGCAATAAGAAGAAGGTGAACATCGCCACCGATTCGAAAAACACTTCTCCTTTTCCGGTAACGGTCGCATACAAGCTAGAAAAATAGGCGAATAACAAAGCAATAGAAACGGGGACATCCATGCCCAGTGTGCGTGCCTTAAGGTTGCGCCACGCATTGATATAAAAAGGTAACGCGGAATAAAGCAAGACAGGCGTCGCGAAGATTAAACTTATCCACCGGAAGTAATTGCGAAAGGTTTCGTCCATATCGCCAAACACTTCGAAGTACATCGCCACCGCTAACATCATGACCTGCATGGTGGCTAAGCCAGCAATACCCAATCGGTATAAGTACTGCTTCATGTTGCGATGGTATTGTTGTTCTTGCTTGTCGGCCTCAAAAGGTGCCGCTTTATAACCTAGATGATGAATGTGTGTGAGTACCGTACTCAGGGAGGTTTCATTCTCATCCCAACGCACCTGGGCGCGGTTCGTGGTAGTGTTGACCTGAATATGTGTGACACCCGTGGTACGCTGCAGTTGCTTTTCAATCAGCCACGCACAAGCGGCGCAGGAGACACCATCAAGTGACAACGTCACCTCTTTTTGGTCTGCCACATCGCGGACAAACTCTTGTTGTACATCTTGATTATCGTATAGGGTCAGTGCTTTGAGCTCTTCGGGGACCAAGTCGGCCTTATCGGCGTTCTCTGTCCGATATTGATAATAAGAACTCAAACCACTGTCTACGATCGTGGTTGCCACGGCTTGGCAGCCAGGGCAACACATAAGGCGGGGTTTATCGAAGATCACTACTTGGTAGGTGTCTCCTGTCAGTACAGGATCACCACAGTGATAACAGGATGTGGTCATGGTTACTGCTTACCGCTTAACGTCAGGGGAGTTGAGACAGGGAAATCGACACGACCGTGAACTTTCCATTGCTTATCGAATGAAGTGATTTCGATAAACCAGGGCCCAGATATTGGCTCAGCCAGATCGATATGATAAACCCCTGCTTGGTTTGGGTTTACCATCACATTCACATCTTTTCGCTCGAGTGTTCGGTGCTGAATATGCACCTTAAGCGCAGGAAATGACGCGAGATCACCTTTATCTAGTGTTATCGCGATTGCTTGGTTGCTTGACGACAGTTGCGCTGAAACACCTAGCTGTGCCGCGACTTTCAGCTTGGAGAGATCAACATTGATCGCTTTGCCTTTCTTATAGTAATCCTCTGCCACGAGAGACACAGAGTTCATTGAAAAGACGGTCACAGTTAACAAACTCGCGACGACAACAGAAGCGGGAAGGGCAATCAGGAACCAAGGCCAAAACTGCTTGTACCAGGGTGTTACCATCAGAAGCTCCTCGGTTTGAGCATTTACATTTAACAAGCCCCTGCAAGCAGGGGCTGTGTATCACACCTAAGTGCTTATTCTACTTCAGGATTACTCAAACGCCATACATAGGCAGAGAGTATCTGAATYTTTTCTTCGCCAAGGTGAGCTTCCCACGCGGGCATCACGCCTTGACGACCACCACGAATGGTTTGTTCAACCGCGCGGCGAGAGCCACCATATAGCCAGATATTGTCAGTTAAATCCGGCGCACCAAAGGCAGGATTACCTTTGCCGTCCGTGCCGTGACATGCGGCACATACAACAAAGCGAGATTTACCCTTAGCAGCCATTTGCGGATCCACTTTACGGCCTGACAAGCTCAGCGCATAAGCCGCAACTTCTTTCACGCCGTCTTCACCCATGGTATCTAACCAAGCTGGCATGTTGCCTTTTCGGCCATGGAGAAGCGTGGCTTTAATGGTTTCAGGCTCGCCACCATACAACCACGCATCGTCGGTAAGGTTCGGGAAACCAGCCTGACCGCGCGCATCCGATCCATGACAGGCCGCGCAGTTTTGGCTAAACAAACGTTGACCAACCTTTAAAGCTTCTTCATTACGTGCGATTTGAGTAATCGGGCGCAATGATTTGCCATCTTCTTGGTACGCCAGTTTGCGGAATGCTTCACCAAATACCTTGTCAGCCGCCTCGAGCTCCATCGCATATTGGTTAATGTGCTGCGCTTCTTGCGCTTTTGCCATTAACTCACGCGACTCCTCGACACTGCTTACGTCTTGGTACGAACTTTTCCACCCTAACACGCCGGCAAAGTTACCCAGCCCCGGATAGAGGATAAGATACCCTAAGCCGAACACCAGGGTTGCCCAAAACATATACGACCACCACTTAGGCAGTGGGTTATTGAGTTCACGAATACCATCATACTCGTGACCCATGTCATCGCCTTCTGCGACGCCCATTTTATCTTTGGTTGTCCAAATGATAAGAGCAGCACAGCCAGCAATCGTGCCGAGTACGATGACTGTTACGAAGATACTCCAAAACGTACTCATTAGCGATTATCTCCTGTCTTGTGATTGGACTTATCCTGATTGTTCTCCTCATCGTCGAAAATCAGGTTAGCCGCTTCATCAAAGTGCTTTTTGCGACGTTTGCTATAAGCCCAAACAACGATCCCAATGAAGCTCACAAATAGGACAACTGTCCAGATACTATGAAAGGTGCCGATATCCATAGGCCCTCCTTATTACTTCATTGCGTGACCTAGTGACTGAAGATAAGCAATCAACGCTTCTATCTCCGTTTTACCTTCAACCGCTGCCTTAGCATTCTCGATGTCCTCATCGGTGTATGGCACACCAAATTGGTCACGGAATAACTTCAGCTTCGCGGCCGTTGTTTCCCCATCTAGCTTGTTCTCTGCTAACCAAGGGAAGCCAGGCATGTTCGATTCAGGTACTACGTCACGTGGATTAATTAAGTGAACGCGGTGCCATTCGTCAGAGTAACGATCCCCAACTCGGGCAAGGTCAGGACCAGTACGCTTAGAGCCCCATAAGAAAGGGTGCTCCCAAACACTTTCTCCTGCGACGGCATAGTGACCGTAACGCTCGGTTTCAGCACGAAATGGACGAACCATTTGACTGTGACAAACGTTGCACCCTTCACGGATGTAGATGTCACGTCCTTCCATTTCTAACGCTGTGTACGGACGAAGGTTATCTACCGGTTCAGTGGTTTGCTTTTGGTAAATCAATGGCGTTATCTCCACCAATGCACCAAAGCTGATTGCAACGATGATCAAAATCGCTAGCAAACCTGTGTTTTTTTCTACTATCTCGTGGCGATTTGAACTCATTTAATCGTCCTCCTTACACCGCAGGCTCAAGCGATTTCAAGCTAGCTTCAGGCGCACGAATTGTTTTATATGCGTTGTAAGCCATCAAGAACATGCCTGATAGGAAAATCGCACCGCCGATAAAGCGGACGAAGTAGAACGGGTAGGAGGCTTCCAATGACTCCACAAAGCTGTATGTCAACGTACCGTCAGTGTTGACAGCGCGCCACATCAGACCTTGCATCACACCAGAAATCCACATGGCAACGATGTAGAGTACGGTACCAATCGTGGCAAGCCAGAAGTGTACGTTCACCAAAGACACCGAGTACATACGCTCTTGACCAAACAGTTTTGGAATCAAGTGGTAGATGGAGCCGATAGAGACCATCGCAACCCAACCAAGTGCACCGGAATGAACGTGACCGATTGTCCAATCGGTGTAATGCGACAAGGCGTTAACTGTCTTGATCGACATCATTGGGCCTTCAAACGTGGACATGCCATAGAATGACAAAGACACAATAAGGAAGCGCAAGATGGGATCATAGCGGAGTTTATGCCACGCACCTGATAACGTCATAATACCGTTAATCATCCCGCCCCACGAAGGTGCAAACAAGATTAACGACATCACCATCCCCAGTGACTGCGTCCAGTCGGGTAGTGCCGTGTAATGAAGGTGGTGAGGACCCGCCCAGATATAGAGAGAAATCAATGCCCAGAAGTGGACGATGGAGAGTCGATAAGAGTAAACAGGGCGTCCCGCTTGCTTGGGAACGAAGTAGTACATCATACCCAGAAAGCCTGCTGTTAGCAGGAAACCAACCGCGTTATGTCCGTACCACCACTGTACCATCGCATCGACTGCGCCAGCATAGATAGAGTAAGACTTCATCGGTGAAACAGGGATTGCCATGCTGTTAACGATGTGCAACACCGCGATGGTCAGAATAAAGGCACCGAAGAACCAGTTGGCCACATAAATATGTGACGTCTTACGCTTGATAAGCGTGCCAAAGAACACGATAGCGTATGCGACCCATACCACCGCGATGGCGATATCAATTGGCCACTCTAGTTCCGCGTACTCTTTAGAGGTGGTGTATCCCATTGGCAGCGAGATGGCTGCAGAAAGGATAATGGCTTGCCAACCCCAGAAGGTGAACTCTGCTAACTTCCCTCCGAACAACCGTGTTTGACAAGTTCGCTGCGCAACATAATAAGAGGTTGCAAACAACGCACTGGTACCGAATGCGAAGATCACTGCGTTAGTATGCAGTGGACGCAAACGGCTATACGTCAAATACGGAATATCAAAGTTCAGTGCAGGCCACACTAATTGAGCGGCAATAAGTACACCTACAGCCATGCCCACAATACCCCACAAAATGGTTGTTAGAGTAAATAAGCGGACAACGCGGTAGTTGTAGTCTTGTTCAAGCTGCTTAACTTGGCTCATATTGCATGCTTCCACTTTTAGTTAACTACACTCACGTTTGATACGGACGAAGCCTCCGCTTCGCCTGTTAACATACCATTTTTAAGAAAACGCCCCGTTGCGTATGGTTTTTAACCACTTTGCACACTCCGTTGCTATTTCTTTGTAAAAATGGCATTTTCGACCAGAATCATACTGTAGATACTGGTTAAAAAACAGGGTCTAACCCACACACTTAGTGCGGCTTACCTACCTTTCTTATAAAACTTTGACCTCTGTAACACGGAGAAAGCTACCCATGGCAGCAGAAAAACTCACTCGAGGACGACTCGCGCAAATTATCGTTATGCTTACACTTTTAGTGGTTGCTTTCTTCTGGAGGACGCTGGTCTATACACCCGGATTGACCATTATAGACTGTGAAGGGGAGCGTGGATTTTGTGGCACGTCACAATCTCAGCAAGCGATAGCATTCTCATGGAGAAAAGAGCATGATAGTGTAATATTTTCAGCCACTTCAGACCAAAAGCCACACTTGGCTTATTGGGGAGAGGAAGGGAATAAGCAGATCGAAATTAGCGATCAGCAGGACCGAGATGGGGAGAAGATCACGCTGACTTGGCAATGGAAAACACAAGATTTACCTCGCGACGCCATGAGCTTTAACCTTGTCTTTGATCAATATCAATTTAAATTTAATTACCCTAAAAGCGAGTGAAAAACTGCGGTTTAAAGATTATTTTTTTTCGTTTATGACGATTATAAAAGGAAATGCTTATTTATGAGTGTTTCCTTTTTTATCTTGTTACAGCTTAATCTTAAACTCTTGATCGTTAATGCTATTTGACTCATCACTCAAAAGAAAGCATACCAAAGGAGATAAAACTTCGCTCTTTTTACGCGACGGTAATGTTTCCACATCAGTGTTAATATTGTGATCCGACCAGAAACTTATACTGTTAATCCGTTGCAGGCGATTTGTAGCCGGCTTGTCATTGAGAGACACGCTACCCAGGTGCCTGTTTGTAGCAATAACGACACAACGAGCCTCCACCTGACAAAACGTATCTAACCCATCAATCCCCAGCGATTGTATATAGGCATGCCCGAGCTCAGAGACGATAACGGCACCGATAAAAGGGGAGAGTTGCGCAGTACACTGATCAAGCGTGACTTGGAGCGTATCTTGCGTGAGCGCAGGGGCTTCTTTAAACCTGACTCGGGGATCATGAGCGACAATGTCGAGCGCTGTCGTTTGATTATGATCGATAATAACAGGGGTATAGCCTTTCGCGGCTAATTGATAGGCGATAGTGGCACCTAAGGTGCAGGCCCCACCGAATAACGCAACGGGTCGACAATCCATGTTGAGCGCTCTAGCGATATAAATGAAGTGATAGAATACGTGATTTCAAGCGCGATTTCAGTGGGTAGCGCAATGATTTGATTGCCTGATACAAGTATCATTAAAATCGTGATAAATAGCGAAAACAATAACGAACGTTAAGATGAAAATAGCCACAGCATGCACACAACAACCAGACGCAGTGGACGCCGCGCAAACACTGGCGCGCACGTTATTGAGCCGCTTAAGCGCACCGAGGCTTTTAATGGTCTACTGCACGGAGCAATACGATGTTGATGCACTTCAGCGAGCAATGGTTGCACTCTTTCCTGGCGTGCCATTGATAGGTTGTACGACCTGCGGTGGTGTCATGACGCAAGCCGGTTACATCGAAGGGCCAACAGCCGCAGTGTGGGCTTGCAATGATGAAAAGGGGAGTTACGGTACATCCCTTGTGCCACATCAAGCCCATCGCCCAATACGCGATTCAGCACGTATTGCGCTTAATCAAGCCATAGAAGAGAGCGGCCGTTGTGGTGAACTTCCCAAACTCATCGCTTTACACAGTACACCAGGGGATGAGGAGACGACGTTAGCTGCTATTCGCGAAGAGTTGGGCGTATCGGTTCCGGTGATAGGTGGGTCAGCGGCGGCCGACACCGTCGGCGGACGATGGGCCATTTTCGATAACAAGCAAACCGCGCAGTCTGGCATCGCAATCAGTGTTTTTTATCCAACCGCACGGGTGAGCTATTCATTCCACTCCGGTTATGCCGCCACAACGAAGAAGGCCATCGTTACAGAGGTACGTGGTCGCACCTTAGTGAGTTTGGATCACAAACCCGCATCGGTGGTTTATAGAGACTGGTACGAAGAAGAAACAGGGCAGACGCTAGACTTAGATGATTCGTTATTTGCGCGATCAACCTTGTATCCGCTCGGGACACAAACGGGCAAGATACACGGCTTACCCTATTACACCTTGTCACACCCCATGTTTGTGAACCAAGACGGACACATGGAGCTCTTCTCGCAAATCGCCGTTGGGCAAACCGCACACTTTATGACAGGCACCAGTGAAGGGTTAATCGCCCGTGCAAGTCGAGTCGTGGAATCGGCAAACGATCATGCATTGCGGACACCTCAACCTCTTGGTGGGCTGGCGATTTATTGTGCAGGGTGTATGCTTCACGTCAAAGATCGACTGGATCAAGTCGCCGACAATATCAACACGGCCTTATACACTGCGCCGTTTGTATGCCCGTTTACCTTTGGTGAACAAGGCCTGTTTAAGGGTGGGGAATTGTCCCACGGTAATTTAATGATCTCGGCTGTGTTATTTCATAAGGATTAATCATGACGTCGAAACGCGTATCGACCTTTGAACGTTCAGACTCTGAATCTTTACAAGAAACCTTATTTGAACTCAGTCGTGTTGAAGCAAGAGAAAAGCGTTTAAGGGAAGAAAACGACGCAATTTTATCGGCGATCTCAGCCATGACGGAAGCGACGTCAAAAACCGATATTTTTGCTTCCTTACTTGATGTGATCCGCCGGTATGTCAGCTTTGATAGCGCCGTGGCGCTAAGCCGTAACCGAGAAACAGAAGATGCGTTTCGCTGTTTAGTCTCGACTGAACGCTTGCTCGAAACCGTCACTTGGCAAACAGGGGATGTGTTTCGCCGCTGTGTGAGTGGCGAAACGGTTGCTATCTATAAACCTGGCATGGTGAAAGAGCTGCATTGCTTAACGCATCAATATGCCAGTTATTTACAAGGCACTGCGCTGATTAGCGGGCTGACGGTCAATGACAGTGAAGTCATGCTTATTTTACTGTCACACCGCCGTGATGCATTTAATAACGAAGCTCAGCAAGTTATCGACCGGTTTCGCCCCTTGATTGAGCGGACCATTATGGATATCGACTACCGCCATCGCCTCCATGCATTAGTGGGGAGTCGCACCCAGGAACTGAATGCTAGCCGCCAGCGCTTTCAAGACTTTGCCCAAACAGCCAGTGATTGGTTTTGGGAGCTCGATAACCAATTTCAACTGACTTACCTGTCGTCACCCAATACTGATACCGACATTGATGCTGAAGCCCTTCTGGCAAAGCTCAAATCAGATGCCGAATTAAAAACGACGTTAGAAGCGTACATATATACAGAAAAAGCCTTTAGCGATATTGAGTGGCATATAGCGTCTCGTCACCATGATTATTGGGTCAGTCTATCAGGCCGTCCTTGCTACAATAAGCGCGGTGAACTTGCAGGTTATCGGGGGACGGCTAAAGATATCACCGCGACCAAACGTCGCGTCGTTGAATTGCAGCAGGCGCGTCAGCAAGCTGAGTTGGCGAATAATGCCAAGTCGCAATTCCTTGCGGTCATGAGCCACGAGATCCGCACACCACTCAATGCTGTTTTGGGATTGATCGATGCGTTGCAACACTCTTCATTGACGCAAGAGCAAACGCAGTGGGTAGGGCAAATGGATAAATCTGCTCAGTTATTGCTGACATTGATCAGCGATGTGCTAGATTTGTCTAAAATTGAATCTAACCGCTTTTCACTCTCTCCCTCATTGATGAAGCCCAGCGATAGTGTGTCGAATGTCTATCAACAGTTGATTGAGCGGGCTGATAAAAAGCGCATTAACCTCTCTGTCAGTGTCTCTCCTTCTGTGCCTAACACCTTGTTTATGGACGAGAACCGCTTTACGCAAATACTGCTTAACTTGGTGGCCAATGCTTTAAAATTCACGGACCGTGGCGGGGTGACAGTGTCACTTGACGCTCATGGTGAGCGCCTTGAGCTATGGGTGAGAGATTCAGGAATCGGTATCGACGAAAAGCAGATTGATCGAATCTTTGAGCCTTTTACTCAAGCGGATGGCAGCATTACTCGCCGCTTTGGTGGTACCGGCCTCGGATTATCCATTTGCAAAAAACTGGTAGAGATGATGGGGGGCAGTATTCACGTAGAAAGTGAGCCTTATCAGGGAACTGACTTCTGCGTTCGCTTGCCGATTGTCGAGACACCTCAAGATGCAGAAAAGTACCAAGCACAGCCCAATGTCCCGGCTGATGCCGTGCAGCCTATGTCGATATTGGTCGCCGAAGATAGCCGCGCTAATCAAATGGTGGTGAGGTTAATGCTTGAAAAACAAGGCCATACCGTGACGCTCGCATCCAATGGCGAAGAGGCTCTGGCACGGGTTGAACAAACAGAATTCGATCTTGTGCTCATGGACATGTCGATGCCCGTAATGGATGGCATCGCAGCCACCAAAGCACTGCGCGCGTCTGGATTTAAACGTCCAATTGTTGCGTTAACGGCTAACGCGATGGATGAAGACAAACAACGGTGTGTCCGTGCCGGCATGGACGACTTTGTGACTAAACCCATTAGRGCSGCGAGCCTTAACGCCGTACTGCAYGYYCATCAGCCATTAGATCTKTCCACTAATTACCGCTGAYTTGAATCGAYTTAGGCCAATTCATTTGGAATAATCAAGATTAAAGGAAGTAGTAATTAGCCATTTTATGGTAAATAGATAATTACGTTTAATGACAGCAAGCGAGTAGTGCTCGACGAGTAAACTAGCACGGACGTCATCAACCTTGACACTGTATTTAACATAATCTATATAATGCGCACTTAGAGGTATGCGTTAAGATAGGAGCGATATGGCGTTTCTCGCTTATCACATCGCTCCTTGTCCGGCACGGCGTGTAATCTGATGCTATTTGAATGACTGATGTGGAAATACGTTTTTGATACGTTGTTGAATACGGTTATCAACGCTGCGCGACATCACCACCTTCGCGGGTTTAAAGCGATTGCTATACACTTTCACTGTGCCCGTAAACGGATGGCGCTTCGCGATGTCTTGGCAGTCATGTAAGAAACCTTTCGGCACTTTTCCTTTATGACGCACTAACTGACCATCTTTAAATGCAATCACGATCAGTGGCCGGTCGATCAACATGAATGCGAGGAAAATGGCAAAAGAGATCAGTAAAAAGTAGCCCATACTGCAATGCTCGCTTATCGGTTAACAGGTTTCACATTCCTAGCAAGTTACTCAGATCTTGCTTTAAGGTGTCTACTTGCTTGTTGGCACTTTCTGAACGATTGGCCTCAGATAATAAATACTCAATAGTATCGGATAAGGTCGCGTCAAGCTCATGTGCTTTTTGCGAGAGCTTCTCCCACACCCGGTAATCCAAATCGATGGATTTTTTCCGCGTTTGCTCTTGCTCGGCGTTAAAGTGACGCTTGCGCTTGGCGCGAATCGCTTGTTTTAGCTTTTTCTCCAGCGACGGCGCCATGTGCTTTTCAATCCATTGATGCACCCGCGTGGGTTCATGCTCTAAGGCTAACAAGGCATCAACAGCTGTTTTAGCCTCATCGCTATCAATGTACTTTGTGACAGCGTCACCGTCTTTCCACTTTTTCACCAGGTAGGCCCATTTCCAGCCTGCCTCAAGGTTCTCGAGTTGTTGATATTTCATATGCCAAGCTTTTGTCACGCCACGTGGTGACAGCGTAACACTAACGCGCTGTCTGTTCAATTATCACACACCGCAACGATGCCACCGTGCGCCAATGGTTGATCCAATGGCCCCACTATCCTATTACCACAGTGTGTTATCCTTTATACTCTATCCATTCTAATCTTAGTCAGTAATCATAGACATGCATGAAGTTGATTGGCGTGATGCCAAACCACATTATTCTCAGTTTTCTCTCGACATTGCACAATTTGCGCATTTAGAGGCGGCCTCACTGTTATCACTGCAATCACGCTTAAAAAAGGCTCTGACTTGGTTAATGTCACCTTCTTGTCCAACGGCTTGTCTTACCGTGATGTCCGCTGACTTACCTCAATATCTGAATGCCTATCAAGCAGAATTAGCGACACAGTACCCAGAGGTGCCGGTTGTGATCGGTGATGCGATTACCGAATCAACACTGTTTGGCTTCGCTTATGATGCGAATAAGAATGTGACAGCGTCACAAAAAAAGTACGGTTTGCTACATCAAGCTCACGATGGCGTATTAATTTTAAAAGTCGCGGATATACTGCAGCAGCCGCGGATTTGGGTGCGTCTCAAGCAGTGCTTATCAACGGGCAAGCTCGCTTGGCAAACCGCCCGCGCCGATCAAGTGACGGAGTTGCCCGATGAGGCAGTGAACGTACGTCTGGTGTTAGTCGGCGACAGACAGTGGCTGGCCGACTTTGAAACCAATGAGCCTGATCTCTACGACGGCCTATCAGCTTATGCCGAATATGAGCAAGACATTGCGCTCGACGCGACCACCATTGTGCCCTACTTTGCTTGGCTAAAAGGCTTGGTTACTGCACACACTCACTTACCCATGACAGAATCAGGCTTAGTACGTTTGTTGCAAGCCGGGGCACGTGAAAGCGAAGATCAATGGCGGATGCCCTTGTGTCCGGTTTGGTATCATCAACTACTGGCTGAATCTGTCATAACGGCGTCGGATGCCCTCGACAAAGCTGCCATTGATGCTGCTATCTCTCAGCGTTACCAACGTGCTGCCTACCTCCCCGAACGTGCGATTGAAGATATCCACAAAGGGCAAGTTTTTATTGATACCCGCGGCGAGCATATCGGTCAAATAAACGGATTAACGGTGATCGAAGTGCCTGGGCATCCGATGAGTTACGGTGAGCCAGCGAGAATTTCTTGTGTCGTTCATTCCGGTGATGGTGATATTGCTGATGTTGAGCGTAAAGCCGAGCTTGCGGGCAACATTCACGCCAAAGGCATGATGATTATGCAGGCCTTTGTGAGCGTGGCGCTAAACCTCGATGACCCTTTACCGTATTCCGCCTCCATTGTATTCGAACAATCGTATAGCGAAGTGGATGGTGACAGTGCATCCTTGGCTGAATTATGTGCCTTTGTGAGCGCGTTATCTCAACAACCGATTAATCAAGCCATCGCCATCACCGGCGCCGTTGACCAATTTGGTCGCGTACAAGCGGTTGGCGGGATTAATGAAAAAATTGAAGGCTATTATCAAGTCTGCGCGCACCGTGGTTTAACTGGTCAACAAGGCGTGGTGTTACCCAAAACCAACCTCTCTTCTCTGTGTCTACGTAACGACGTGGTTGATGCGATTAAAGCCGGCCAGTTTCATATTTGGGCGGTGGATGATGTCGAACAAGCCTTGCCGCTTGTGACAGGTCTCCCATTCTCCGGAGATGATGAGGAGACATTGCTCAGAAAAATATCTAATCGAATAAATCATTTTCATACTGATGACAAACAAAGCTGCAACAGTTTGTTTAAACGCTTAAAAAACTGGTTTGGCCAGTACTGATCCGAGTTGTTTGGCGTACACGTGTACGCTAATCTGCTCGCAATTGAATAAGGAGCAGTTTAGATATAATGAAACGCCAAAATTCCTATAATCGCGACGATTTACTCGCATCTAGCCAAGGTGAGCTCTTTGGCCCGGGGCGTCCACAGCTTCCGGCACCAAACATGCTGATGATGGACCGCATCACCAACATTACCGATCAAGGTGGTGACTTTGATAAAGGCGTGATTGTCGCAGAGTTGGATATCAACCCAGACTTATGGTTTTTCGACTGTCACTTCCCTGGTGATCCCGTGATGCCAGGTTGTCTTGGCCTAGATGCCATGTGGCAGCTAGTCGGCTTTTTTCTCGGCTGGGTTGGCGGCGAAGGAAAAGGCCGCGCCCTAGGAGTGGGTGAAGTGAAGTTTACCGGACAAGTATTGCCAACGGCTAAGCGTGTTCGCTATGAAATTCACATGAAACGCGTGATTAACCGCAAACTCGTGATGGGTGTCGGTGATGGCCACGTCTACGTGGATGATAAAGAGATTTACGTCGCGAAAGATCTGAAAGTGGGGCTTTTCCAAGATACCTCAGCATTCTAATCCTCGCTGTCTAGCCGGTGACTATCGCCGGCTTTTTACTGCTCGCCTTCTTGACCCACCATATTTTCCTTTGTGCTTTGCGGGACCAATGGTTCAATTTTTTAGCGATTGTTAACGTTATCTTTGTACTTATCTTTATGTGGTGACAAAGAAATAAAGTTATAGTGCATTAAGTGCTAATTAAAAAGGCCTTACCAAAACGGTAAGGCCGTAGAAGATTAGAAAGAGACTACTTCATCATTTCCGATTTACTGGTTCTGCCTTCGCGCCATCCGCCAAGCCAGCTACTTCTAGCATCCGTTTGTTGGTAAGGACATAGTTCAGACGATCGACCGTTTATACCTGCTTGAAAGCCCTTTGACTGTGCGCGTTCCAAACGATCTCGCTTCTGTCTTTTCATAGGGTCGCCCTCTTTATTCCATTTTGTTCAATGCTGCTTGCTATTTGCAAGGATGCTTCCGTCTGTGACGTTTTTATGAAGCACCTTCTACAGCTTCGATCATGATTATTTTTTAAGCAAGCACTATCGCGCAACAACTAAACAAAATGTGAGTCATATCCCTCCCATATGTGACAACGTCACTAGCGCAATTATTGCATCGCTTCCAATTCTTCCCAGCGTTCAAAGGCTTGCTCTAGTTCCTGTTCAGCCTCTGCTAATCGAGTCAGTTTAGGTTGGGTAACATCCTGACTTTTCGAGAAAAAATCAGGATCGTTCATTTCTGATTGTAATGCTTCAATCTCTTCTTCTAGCGCCTCAAGCCGCGCTGGCAGGGCTTCTAGCTCACGTTGCAGTTTATAAGAGAGCTTGCGTGGCTTACTCTTAGGTTTTGCCGTCTTTTGTTCCGTATCAGCCTCACCACCCGTTGAATGCGTGCGGCTATTGGGTGTGATGGCTTTAAGATACTGCTCACGCTGTTGTTGGGCATCGTGATATCCCCCAACAAACTTATTAATGGTACCGTCGCCCTCGAATATCCAGCTATGAGTGACCGTGTTGTCGACGAATTGACGATCGTGGCTGACCAGCAATAAAGTGCCTTGGAATTGCGAAAGCAAGTCTTCCAATAGTTCCAGCGTTTCGATATCGAGATCGTTGGTTGGCTCATCAAGAACCAATAGATTCGCTGGCTTGAGGAACAACTTAGCCAACAGCAGACGGTTTTTCTCGCCCCCAGACAGTGCCTTAACCGGGGTTTGAGCGCGGCGAGGATGGAATAAGAAATCCTGCAAATATCCCATCACGTGACGCTTACGACCACCGACTTCAACCTCGGTTTTGCCTCCCGCCAAGTTATCGATAACCGTTTTTTCTGGATCTAGCTTCTCCCGGTATTGATCAAAATAGGCCACATCCAGTTTTGTGCCTACATGCAAAGTGCCACTGTCCGGGGTGAGTGTTTCAAGCATCAGCTTTAATAGCGTACTTTTTCCACATCCGTTCGGGCCAATCAGCGCAATGCGATCGCCGCGCATCACAGTGAAACTAAATGGCTTAATCAGCGGCTTGTCYTGATAGCTAAAGGCGACGTTTTCCGCTTCAAACACAATTTTGCCGGAGCGGCTGGCATCGTCGAGCTGCAAGTTAGCGTTACCCTGTAACTCAACGCGGCTCGCACGCTCTTGGCGTAGCGCTTTCAGTGCGCGCACTCGCCCCTCGTTACGGGTACGACGTGCTTTGATACCTTGACGAATCCAGGCTTCTTCTTGAGCCAGTTTTTTATCAAATTCAGCGTTCTGCTCAGCTTCCACTCGCAGCGCTTCTTCTTTACCGTCGAGGTAGGTTTGATAGTCGCCTGGCCATGAGGTCAGCTTACCGCGATCAAGATCAACGATACGTGTGGCCATCGCGCCAATAAACGAGCGGTCATGCGAGATAAAAACGATTGCGCCTTTAAAATCTTTTAAAAATTGCTCTAACCACAAAATGGTCGAGACATCCAAGTGGTTAGTGGGCTCATCAAGAAGCAACACATCCGGCTCACAAACCAGAGCGCGCGCTAAAGCGGCTTTGCGCTGCCAACCGCCAGATAAAGCTTTAAGCGCGGTATTGCCCTCTAGGCCTAACGCCCCTAACACCACCATAATCTGATTATCAAAGYGCCAAGCGTCAGCGTGGTCGAGCGCTTCTTGCACTTTGGCCAACTCGGCAATATTGCGATCACTAGGATCGGTTTCGATCGTCGCGATCAGCTGATGATACTGCTTGAGTTTGTCCCCTGCTTCCGCGAGACCTTCGGCCACATAATCGAACACAGTTCCTTGGCTATCGCGGGGGGGATCTTGTTCAAGCCGGGAGACTTTGAGTTCAGACTGACTTTGAATACTGCCATCATCGAGCTGTACCTGACCATCAAGCACCTTCATCAAGGTAGATTTACCGGCGCCATTGCGCCCTACCAGACACACGCGCTCACCTGGCTGGAGAATAAAGTCAGTTTTGTCCAGTAATGGGTTGTCGCCATACGCCAACTGGGCGGAGGTTATTTTAATCAATGCCATGTTGCGTTAACCAAGCTTGTAATTGTGTGTGATCAAACGGCCATCCTAATTCAGCCCTCACCGCTCCAGACTGATCACGTATTGCGATCACAGGGATAGTGACGCCGTAACGCTCAAAGAGCGCATCGTCAAAGGCAATGTCTTGACTGTTGAGTGGCGTTTGATAACCGAGAGATTGATAGAGTGCCCACGCTTGTTCACAAAGGTGGCACCCTTCCGTACTAAACAATACGAGTGTCATGCGGACATATCCTGATGACGAATAATCCAGCAATTGTGAATATGTGGGTTGCGGGCAAAATCTTCAGGAATCGAGCGTTTGCTAATATTTTCTGCACTGAGCCCTGCAGCCGCTAAACCTTCCAAATCCATCTTAAAGTGTCGCTTGTTATTGGAAAAAATAATTTCACCATCGGGACGTAAACGGTCTTTTAGTGCCAAAAGGACATCCAGGTGATCACGTTGCACATCAAAAGTGCTGTGCATTCTTTTCGAGTTAGAGAATGTCGGCGGATCGATAAAGATTAAATCAAATTGCTGATCTGATTGGCGAATCCATTGCAGACAGTCTGCCTGTTCAAAACGGTGTTGACGCCCGACAATGCCATTGAGCGCCATATTGCGTTCCGCCCACGCTATATAGGTTTTTGACATGTCTACAGTCGTGGTAGAGCGTGCGCCACCGACCGCGGCATGCACCGACGCACTGCCCGTATAGGCGAAAAGGTTAAGGAAATCTTTCCCTTGCGCTTTCTCGCCGATTAGACGACGGGTATTGCGATGGTCAAGAAATACCCCTGTATCAAGATAATCATAGAGATTAACCTCAAGCGCCACGCCGTATTCATGGACCGTCATGGTCCGCGACGCGCCAGCAAGCTTTTGATACTGATTGTTGCCCTTTTGCTTTTCGCGCGTTTTTAACACCACTTTATTGGCATCCACACCCGTCACTGCAATGGCAGCACGCACCATATCCAACAAGCGACGACGTGCTTTCTCAGGCTCAATGGTTTTCGGCGCTGCGTATTCTTGAATCACCAAATAATCGCGATAGCGATCTAGCGCGGCTTTATAGTCAGGCAAGTCGGCATCATAGAGTCGATAACACTCTAACGCTTGTTTCTTCGCCCATTTGTCGAGCTTCGCCATATTCTTGCGCAAACGGTTAGCAAAATCTGGGGCGACGTCCGCCTTTGGCGCTTCACTCTCCGGTTTTTCACCACGCGCAGTGATCGCATAGGTTTTCATCACACAGTCTAACGCACCGTTGCGTAACTTAAATTTGTCATCCGCGCGCATCCGCAAGCAACTCAGTAACTCTTCCGATCCTGAATACAAAGAAACCGTGTTCCCCGCAAATGCCTCTTTAAGGTGATCACCGAGCTGCGTGTAGAGGGCGATCAAGCCAGGCGTGGTTCCCAAGCGCTCCCCGTACGGCGGATTAGAAAGAATATGTCCCCCTGAGAATCCCTCAGGCGGCGTCACTTGCGTGGCATCACCCGTTGCAAAATCAATCAATTCACCCACGCCAGCACGTCGTGCATTCGCGCGTGCTGTCTCAATCATACGGGCATCGTTATCCGTGCCATAAAAACGTGTCTGGCACTGACTTACACCTCGTTTTGCCTTGACACTCGCTTCCGCTTTGATCGCTTTAAAGGCTTCATCATCAAAGCCCAACAACGATTCAAAGCCCCAGCGCTTGCGCTTTAATCCAGGCGCGATTTTCGCTGCCATCATCGCCGCTTCTATCAGCAGGGTGCCCGAGCCACACATGATATCCATCAAAGGCTGATCCATCTTCCAGCCACTCCTTGCGACTAAGGCTGCCGCATGGGTCTCTCGTAAGGGCGCAGCGCCTGCTTGGGTACGATAGCCGCGCTGATGTAGGCCGCTCCCTACCATATCAATCCCAAGCAGGCCTTGATCTTTCGATAACCGCATATGGATACGTAAATCAGGCTGCTCGCGGTCGACGCTTGGGCGGGGCAAATTCGACTTTTCAAACTTGTCTACAATTGCGTCTTTGACTTTCAACGCCCCGTACTGGCTATTGCGTATCTCGCGATTGGTACCATTAAAGTCCACCGCAATCCGCTGACTGGCGTGAAAATAATCGGGCCAGTTAATTGCCGTTGCCCCGAGGTAGAGATCCATATCATCGCGCACCGCAAATTCGCCCAGCACTAAGACAAACCGCGACGCAATCCGACTCCATAAACAGCATTGATACAGTGTTGAATCGTCGGCTTTAAATTTAACCCCTGCATGAACTTGCTTGACGCTAGAGACGCCAAGTTGTTCAAGCTCTTGAGCTAGCATGTGCTCGAGGCCTCGAGCGGTTATTGCGAGATAGTGTTTCATTCAGTCTCTACACCCTTTGGGCGTCGTTATCATCATGGCGGCGATTATACATCAATCTTGCGCCTATCGTTGACCCAAGCGGTAACAAACACCATTGAATGATGAATAAATCGCCGGATTATTGTTTCCATATAAAAACAGATGCTAAGAAAGATTTGTTTCTGCATGGAATCAATTATCCGACCCCGACCCCCATCCGTGTTTCTTCCAGGAAACCATCTTGCTTCTACACTGACATCGCCTCGCGCAATGCGGTTTGAACCGACGCGTGTAAGTATTCACTGCTGCTATGATATCTATCAAACCTCACTTTATAACAATAAAAACGGACTTATTTTCCCTTTGGGAAAGAATGCATCACCATCAAAACTGGACTATACCAGAAGAGATTTGCTCAAGCATTTTGCCGGATAAAATAGGAAGAAAGCAGTCAATAACTGCCGTGATAAGGGTGAAAATATCCCCAAATGAATGAAAAAATGCTCAGAGATGCGCACACTTTTCGTTCATAAAATGAACTGATATCACATTTTTTATGCACGTCTGTTTGGTATAAGAAACGTCAAGATACAGCTATCGCGCTGTCATCTGTCTACGGAACAAGGAAAGTGAGGGAAGAAAGGAGGCGTGGGCTGAGTGAAAACCACTCAGCCCACTAACGCAAAGCGACCTTTTTGGCTATTTGTTTGACATATTGGTTGCGATAGCCGGTCGTTCATTACTTTAATCGCACCACAAAACGCCATTTTTTTATTCGCGCTCAGTTCAAAATCCGCTTCGCGCGCGAGCATGCACAGTGAAGCGGAACCGGCGTTCTCTATGATAATAAACGGCGCCCTATCCCCTGTTTGGCTCGTGAGCTCGACTATTTGCCCCCACTCAGGGGTGGCAATAGTGTCTTGTTGTGGCTCGAAAAACCAGCTTTTAGGTAAGACAGGTTTGTGGAAGCGATAGGCTGCCACTGCGTTCAAAGCGAGTTCGGCCTGACGAGGGCCGGAAAGTGAAAGATTTGACAGAGGCTCTGTCAAACGTTGAAAGAGTGATGCATCCTCAACAGAAAATGGGGATGATGAGAACGCATCGGGGATGAGATGTTTGGCATTAACCGCCACGCGAAAAACCATGTCATCGCCTAAATCCAGCATCAGTGAATTCGACGTATTATCGAAATACCATCTCCATGCATCATTAGGTTTTAACATACTTCAGCTCCCGCGATGACTCACTTACTGGGTGTCTGGCGATAACAACACTGCCATTGCCTGAAGTGTAATGGGCTGAAGCGAAAAAAAAAGGGGAAGAAAACGTCCCCTTTAATGCGTTAAGCGTTTATTTACTAAGCTAAATATGACGCACGATTTGTTTGATGAGCCCAGGACCTTGGTATATTAACCCAGAGTAGACTTGCACCAGATCCGCCCCCGCTTCGAGTTTTTCTCGCGCGGCGGTGACTGAGTCAATGCCGCCTACCCCAATGATGGGCATCGCACCATCGAGTGCACGATGTAGTTGGCGAATGACCTCGGTGCTTTTTAGTTGCACAGGACGGCCACTCAGCCCACCCGCTTCACGATAATGTGGCATACCATCTACCAATGAACGCTCAAGCGTCGTGTTGGTCGCAATCACGCCATCAATCTGATGACGAATCAGTGCTTGGGCCACTTGTTGAATTTCGTCTTCACTCAAGTCTGGGGCAATCTTAACTGTCAAAGGCACGTATTTATCGTGGGTGTCTGCCAAATATGCCTGTTCCGCTTTCAGTGTGCTAAGGAGTTCATCGAACATCTCGCCATATTGTAAGGTACGTAATCCTGGCGTGTTAGGCGACGAGATATTGACGGCAATATAGTCAGCGTGTGGGTATACTTTTCGCATGCAGGCGAGATAATCGTCGGTCCCCTGCTCGATGGGTGTATCTTTGTTCTTACCAATATTAATCCCCAACACACCATCGAAGTTTTTCGCACGTTTCACGTTTTCTACCAATGCATCAACGCCTTGGTTATTGAAACCCATTCGATTGATGATCCCCTCGGCAGCTATAATACGAAAAAGTCGAGGCTTATCGTTACCCGGTTGCGGACGGGGCGTCACTGTCCCCACTTCGACAAAGCCAAACCCCATCGCGCCAAAGGCTTCTATGCACTCGCCGTTTTTGTCCAATCCTGCTGCTAAGCCAATGGGATTATTGAAGTTGAGTCCCATCACGGTAACTGGACGAGGAGGAAGCTGTTGGGAATAGAGAAAACGAAGCGGGGTGTGGTGATATCGCGAAAGGGTGTTGATGGTTAGATCATGTGCTTTTTCTGGATCTAACTGAAAGATAGCCGGTCTGGCGAGGCGGTAAAGCATTATCCCTCCTAATAAAAAAAGCCCCGTATAAACGGGGCTAGATTATTGCGTTATTGGCGCGCTAATTCAATTTAAATTTAACAGCGACAATTCACGGAGTGCCACCGAGAACTTGGCAAACTCATGCACTGAGCCCACTTTGAACTCATCAACAATGCTCTGCCAGCGGCCGAGGATCACCACGTGCTCATCCATCCATTGCGCTAACCCTGTCTCAGCATCTTGATCATCCGCCATTTCAGACACAATATGAGCGGTGAGTAAGCGTTGTTGCCAATCCAGATCTTCACGGAAAGACGCACGGGCCAAGGCTTGCCAGTGGTTATCCACGGGTTGATTGTTGATTTGTTTCAAGAACCAGTGCAGTGACAGGCCATCCCCTAGCACGTAATACAAGCGCGCCACCAGCTCAAACGGCTTATTCAGCTGCTCTGACACCTGAGCTAAGTCTAAGCCAGAGAACACGCTAGTGAGACGACAGACTCTATTGGCCAGTGCATCCGGCACCCCAGCTTGTCGCAATGTCTCCGCCTGTTGGTCATGCTCTTTGATTTCACTCTCAACTAGATACTTGTCCAAGTGCTCAACCAAGTTTTGCAGCGCGGGGCGGTAAAAGGCCACTTGTGCCTCGATGCTCTCCCCTTTACGTTTGTTGCGTAACATCCATCGCGTTGCGCGCCGTAACATCCGACGGCAACGGAACAAGATATCGTATTGCACCTTAGCACTGACCTGATTATCTAGTGCTCGGACATCGTCAAATAATTGTTCAAAGCCAAACACATCACGCGCGATAGCATACGATTTGGCAATCTCACTGACACTTGCGCCGGTTTCATCTTGCATACGCGTAATGAAATTAAAGCCCATGTCGTTCGACATCTGGTTGGCCAACGCCGTCGCAATGATCTCGCCGCGAAGTGGATGGGATTCCATTTCTTGGCGATAGTGACGCTGTAACTCTTTCGGGAAGTAACTGGGAAGTAGCTGGCCAAAGTGTGCATCTTGCGTCACTTCATCGACCACCAGTTGCTCTTTGAGCACCATCTTCCCGTACGCCACCAGCACGGCAATTTCTGGGCGCGTTAGGCCCGTGCCACGTAGATTACGCTCAGACAAGGTCTCATCATCCGGCAAATATTCAAGTGCGCGATCCAGCTTGCCCTCTTTTTCAAGATAATGAATAAAGCGGATCTGCTCTTTTAATAACGCAGCTTGCTGATTGTGAGTAACCGAAATCGACTCACTCTGACTGTACGCATCTTCAAGCACGATATCCGACACTTCATCTTCCATCCGCTCTAGTAGCTCGTTGCGTTTTTTCATGGTCAAGTCGCCAGCGGCCACCAGCCCATTGAGCAAGATCTTGATATTGACTTCGTTATCGGAACAGTCGACCCCGCCAACGTTGTCGATAAAGTCGGTATTGACGCGACCGCCTTTGAGCGCATATTCGATCCGCCCCAGTTGCGTCATTCCTAAGTTGCCCCCCTCACCGATAATGCGGGCGCCAATTTCGTTACCATTAACACGCAATCCGTCATTGGCGCGATCACCAACAGAGGTGTGGGTTTCATCAGACGACTTCACATAGGTGCCGATCCCACCATTCCAAAGCAGATCAACTTTGGCTTTTAAGATCTGCTTAATCAGATCATTCGGTGCCATTGACTGCTTGCGTGTCCCAAGCAGTTTTTGTATCTCTGGCGTTAAAGTAATCGACTTGGCGCGGCGAGAGAATATCCCCCCACCTTTGGAAATCAACTTGCTGTCATAGTCTTCCCAGCTTGAGCGCGGCAGGTTGAAAAGGCGCTGTCGCTCTTTCCAACTTTTTGCAGCATCTGGCTCAGGGTCAATAAAGATATGCATGTGGTTAAACGCAGCCACCAAGCGAATATGTTTAGACAGCAACATGCCGTTACCAAACACATCACCACCCATATCGCCAATCCCCACACAGGTAAAATCTGTGGTTTGACAGTTGATATCAATTTCGCGGAAATGACGTTTCACTGACTCCCATGCACCGGCTGCGGTAATCCCCATCTTCTTGTGGTCATAACCGTTGGAACCACCCGACGCGAACGCATCGCCCAGCCAAAAGTCATATTGTGCGGAAACACTGTTAGCAAGATCGGAAAATGTCGCTGTCCCCTTATCTGCAGCAACCACCAGATAGGCATCGTCTTCGTCATGACGGACAACGTGTCGCGGCGGTGTCAGGGTACCTTCCACGATGTTATCGGTAATGTCGAGCAACCCTTGGATGAAGATCCGATAGCAGCGCTTCCCTTCCGCGAAAATCGCATCGCGACCCGAGAGCTGGTGCTGTCGCTTACAGACAAATCCACCTTTCGCCCCAACAGGCACAATCACGGTGTTTTTCACCTGCTGCGCTTTGACAAGACCAAGCACCTCGGTACGGAAATCTTCTTGCCGATCCGACCAACGTAGTCCGCCACGAGCCACCTTACCACCGCGTAAATGCACCCCTTCAACATCGGGGGAATACACAAAGATCTCGAAGGCCGGAACAGGCTTGGGCATATCCGGGATTTCAGAGGCCTCGAGTTTTAACGAGAGATAAGGCTTGTCTTGGCCATTATCCGGATCTTTTTGGAAGAAGTTGGTCCGTGTGGTCGCCAACATGATGTCCATGTAGCGACGAATAATACGGTCATCATCAAGGCTCTCAACATTATCGAGCGCTTCTTCGATATCATTGATAATGGCGTCCTGCGCGCGCTTGGTTTGCTTACCCGCCGGATCAAAGCGCGTATTGAACAGTTTTACCAAGAAGCTGGCAAGCTGAGAGTGTGACGCCAACGTCTCTTCTATATAGGCTTGACTAAATGGAAAGCCAATCTGACGCATATAACGCGCATAAGCACGTAAAATCGTTACTTCTCGTCCCGACAACCCCGCATTGAGCACCAAGCGGTTAAAGCCATCGTTGTCCAAACGGCCATGCCAAATATCGGCAAAGGCATGTTGGAAACGATCTCGGGCATTACCAAGATCAAACGCCGAACCGGCACTGTGCAACATGGAGAAATCAAGGATCCAGTATGTGTCCCCTTGGCTAGTTGCCACCTCATAAGGCGACTCACCAATCACTCTCAGCCCGAGGTTTTCCAACATCGGCATCACATCAGACAGATGAATAGGCTCGCCCTTTTGGAACAACTTGAGGCTAATCGCGTTGGATTGATGGCTCACCTCCTGTGGGCGGTAAAGCAACATGTCGAGCTTATTATCATCACTGAGACCTTCAAGGCGCTCAATGTCAGCAACGGCTGAGCCAGGGAGCATGGCTTCCTTGTACGAACGTGGAAACGCGCGTAAATAGCGTTTGGCGATTGGCGTACCTCGGTTTTCACCAAAGTTAGCAATCACCGCCTCTTGCAGGCGATCGTCCCACGACGACGCTGCCTCTGTTAGGTTTTGTTCGATCTTCTTCACATCAATATCGAAATTGTTGTTTTCTACTCGGACGATATAGTGCGTCCGTGCCAAGGGGCTTTCCGAGAAGAAAGTGGTAAATTCTACCGTCTGATCGGAACCAAAGTATTGCTGGAGAATACGCTGGGTTTGACGACGGAACTCGGTGTTGTAGCGCTCACGAGTGATATACACCATGCACGAGAAAAAACGCCCAAATGGATCGCGACGGACAAACACTCGCAACATGTCGCGATCTTGCATCTGCACCACGCCCATCCCAACGTCGCGCATTTCGTCTTCCGTCGCTTGGAACAACTCATCACGCGGATAGTTTTCCAAAATATTCGCTAATGCTTTCCACGAATGGGATTCACGATAAAAACCACTGTTATCGAGAATACGGCGTACTTTATTTCGTAGGACAGGAATACTTGCCGTGGATTGGTTATAGGCAGATGATGCGTAAAGGCCTGTGAAACGGTGTTCGCCAATCACATTCCCTTGTTTATCGAACTTTTTAATGCCGATGTAATCCACATAAGCCGGACGGTGAACTCGCGATTTGGCGTTACTTTTTGTGAGCACCAGTAGCTCTTTTTTCAACGCTTCAGCACGGGCGGACTCTGGCATTTCTGACAAGCTGAGTACCGCGGGCGATTTATGTTTTTTCGCCAAGCCAAGCGCATTACAGTCTGTGCTTGCCCGCAGTTCATAATCCCCTTCAACAGGCACTAAATCAAAACACTTGTACCCCATAAAGGTAAAGTTGTTGTCAGTAATCCAACTCAAAAACTCGATCGCTTCTTGCCGACGCTCGTCATCAATCGGCAACGGTGTGTCTTTCAATTCCGACACCAACTCAAGCATCTGCTCACGCATCGGCTTCCAATCGTTCACCACCATCACCACATCCGTTAAGGTTTCAGACAGMTCAGCCTCAAGTGCCGCCATCTCTGACTCATCGGACATTTTGTCAATTTCGATATGGAACGTGCTTTGGAACTGGCCATTATCATCACCAATGGCAATCACATCACCCTGCTCATTCTTTTGTGATTTTATTGGGGTGTTAAGCATTAAGTGGGTGGTGATCCCCAAACGGTTGAGCGCCATACGCACCGAATCAACCAAGAAAGGGGCGTCAGGTGCCAAGATCTCGACAATGGTGTGGGTTGACTGCCACCCATTGCCACTAAGGCTGGGGTTAAAGACTTTTACAAAGACTTTATCTTGTTCAAAGGTGTTGAGGTGGTGCCACAAACTCATCACAGCACCGTAGAGATCTGACTCATTGCGTTCCTGCAAATCATCATCAGAGATTTGACCCAATATCCTTTTGGCTAATGCATCGACAAGTGGTTGTTGAGTTTCATCGAGTTTATCGGCAATCAACTGATAAACCTTCTCAAGTAACACAGGTACTATAGGGTCACGCGAGGTCATTCTGGAGCTCCGTTGTCCTTTTTAGAACATTATCGTTGTGAGTATTCAGAGGTAAACATTGCGTTAACAAACGCACTGTCTAGTGTAAGGCTTGGCAGATAAAAACGTTATAGATAAACGGCTGGATTTACGCGAATTTCGCCAGAATGTGACTGGTGTGGCTATTTAAACAGAAGAATTGATGAGGCTTTACTCGCGCACCACTAGGCTACCCGCATTAACGACTGGAACTTGTGGTTGGCGTCTGTCACCAGTTTAAAACGCCCGCGTATACCGAGGTGTGATAAGAAAGGACGAAAACGAGAAGCCGGGATCTGAAGACGCAGCCCCTGATCGGATGTCACCACCACATTGGCCGCGGCACCACTGTAGTAGTGTTGATACTCTGAGTAAGCAATGTAAACGTTAAAATAGTACTCCATCTCTTCCGCTCAACCTATCACCGTGACACCGCAAACCAATCAACCACCGAAAACAAAAAGCCGCCCAAGGTGGACGGCTTTTCACACTTGTTAACGCTTGGCTGATTTTATCCCAAATCGTTTCTTACTGCTCAAGTGTTTTTTCTACTTTTTCATAAAGATCCGCTGCTAAGTTATCCATATCGGCCAACTCTTGCAATATCTGGCGCATTTGCTGCTGGCGATCGCGATCGTAATGGGCAAGCTTGAGCATAGGATCAATCAATCTAGACGCCACCTGCGGGTTAGATTGGTTGAGTGTCACTAAGATCTCTTTCAAAAACCGATAGCCGCTACCGTCTTTAGCGTGGAAACGCGCAGGGTTTCGGTTGCAAAAAGCGCCCACTAAGCTGCGAACACGGTTGGGGTTTTTAAGGGTAAAGGCCGGATGATCCATTTGCACTCTAACTTGGTCAAGCGCATTGTCTGCTGGGTTTGCCCCTTGCAGCATAAACCATTTGTCCATTACTAGCCCATCATGCTGCCATTTATCACTGAAATCTTTCATCAGTGGTTCACGGCACGGCAATTGCGCATTGTTGGTAGCATTCAATGCTGCCATGGTGTCGGTCATATTATTCGCAGCATGGTAATGACGCTCAACATGCGTATTGCCGTTTTCCGTATGGGCGAGATAGCTCAAACAGGTATTGCGCAACGCGCGCTCACCGATAGCTTTATGGGTGATCTGATATTCAGGCTGCGCATACTGGCGGTATACCGCATCAAACTCATCAACCATATGATCGGCAAACTGCTGCTTGAACGCCGCCATCACCTGGTGAATAGCATCAACGTCAACGGTATCAAACCACCCTGCCACTTCGGTTTCACTTGGAAGATTAAGCACTTCTGCAATCAAAGCCGGATCCGTGTTGTCACTAAGGAGTACGCCACGGAACGCATCAATCACAGACAGAGGCACATCAATAGGCTGCTCGTTCTGTACCCGTGCGACGTTCGCTTTAATATGCTTAGCCAGTAGGCTCTGACCCGCATCCCACCGCGCAAAGTCATTACGCGCATGTTGCAATAAGAAGGCTAATTCATCATCTTGATAATCGTGATCAAGCTTCACCGGCGCCGAGAACTCGCGCAGTAGTGATAGCACAGGTTGCTCGTCCACCTCATCAAAAATAAAGGTTTGCTCTGTCTCCGTTACCGCGAGCACATTGGAGACGCTCTCACCGTGGCGCTGTAACTTAATCACACTGCCATCACGACGATACAGCTCGATATCCAATGGGATATAAAGCGGCAACTTCTCCTGTTGATCCGCCGTTGGCGGGGTGTGCTGAGAAACATGCAGTGCTAATTGTTTACTATCAGGATCATACGTCGACGACACGCTGAGCACTGGCGTTCCCGACTGGCTATACCAACGACGGAACTGGGTCAAATCAATCCCAGAGGCATCCTCCATCGCTTGAACAAAATCATCACAGGTTGCCGCGGTACCATCATGGCGCTCAAAGTAAAGCTTAACCCCTTTTTGGAAGCCTGCTTCACCCAAAATAGTATGCATCATGCGGATAACTTCGCTGCCCTTCTCATACACCGTCAGGGTGTAAAAGTTATTCATCTCGATCACCTTCTCTGGCCGAATCGGATGAGACATGGGGCTGGCATCTTCAGCAAACTGCGGGCCACGCATAATACGTGCGTTATTGATACGATTAACCGAACGCGAGCCTAAATCTGACGAAAACTCTTGGTCTCGGAATACCGTTAGCCCTTCTTTGAGGCTCAGTTGGAACCAATCACGGCATGTCACTCGGTTCCCCGTCCAGTTATGGAAGTACTCATGACCAATGACCGCTTCGATGCCAAGATAATCGGTATCGGTGGCGGTTTCTGCGTTTGCCAATACGTACTTGGAGTTAAAGATATTTAAGCCTTTATTCTCCATGGCGCCCATGTTGAAGAAGTCAACGGCGACGATCATGTAGATGTCTAGATCGTATTCAAGATCAAAGCGATCCTCGTCCCATTTCATTGCGTTTTTGAGTGAAGTCATCGCGTGATCGGCACGATCCAAGTTGCCTTTATCAACAAAAATCTCCAACGCCACATCTCGGCCAGATCGTGTGACAAACGTATCGCGTAACACATCAAAATCGCCACCAACCAGCGCAAATAGGTAGCTGGGCTTGGCGTAAGGGTCATGCCATTCCACCCAGTGGCGGCCACCTCCCAATTCACCCGACGCGATCTTATTACCATTACTGAGTAAGTACGGATAATTTGCTTTATCCGCAATCACTTTGGTGGTAAAGCGCGCTAACACATCGGGACGGTCGAGATAATAAGTGATTCGGCGAAACCCTTCCGCTTCACACTGGGTGCAGTACGCCCCGCCTGAGATATAGAGCCCCTCTAACGCAGTATTGTTTTCCGGGTCAAGCTGAGTTTGTACGGTTAACGTAAACGCTTCAGGAACGTCTCGGATAATCAATTTACCCGCTTCTTCACTATAAGCCGTCCAAGGGTCGCCGTTGATGTCTAGGCGCACTAACGTCAATGCGTCACCGTCTAGTTCGAGATACGTCGCGTCATTATTCAGGCGTTTTACCTGGCTGACGGCAGTGACCAGGGTGTTGTTCGGATGGAGATCAAACTCAAGATTGATGTCCGTAATAGTGAAATCCGGTGCACGGTAATCATCACGGTATTTGGCGGTGGGTTGTTGAGACATGTCGTTTCCTTTTTATCGAGTGTACCTCAGCCAACGAACTGTATTCATTCGCCCAAGGGCGATTTTGCATGCCATACCTTACCGCGGCTTGGCATCGATGACTATAGACTTAACAGTTTGTTATCAAATGTTTGCGTTTACATTCAATAAATGCCGCATAATGTCAACGAAGCCTGCCAATCCCAACGGAAATATAATGTGACGACGGTTAAATTTTATAAAAATTGCGGTACTATGACGCTCATTTCGTTTTGTAACCCGTAAGGCGTTCACCACGCATGCACAATCCGATCATTACATCACTTTTGGATACTGATGCTTATAAAATCAATATGCAGCAAGCAGTATTCCATCATTATCCTGATGTCCACGTTACCGCTGACTTTTACTGCCGCAGTGATGAAGACCTCTCCTACTTATGTGAACAGGTGGTGGATCATGTCCACCATCTCGCGACATTACGGTTTCGTGAAGACGAGCTCAGCTATCTGGACTCGCTAGGTCTGTATCAAGCAGACTTTCTCGCCTTTTTGTCAGGTTTTCAATTCGATCCTGACCAGGTCACTGTTGGTATCGAAGACGGTCAATTGGCGATTCATATCGCCGGCCCCTGGCACGAGGTGATTCTCTGGGAAGTACCCCTACTGGCGATTATTTGTGAGTTGAGAAATCGCGCCTGCTACCCTCATCACACGGTCAATGACGCGCTCACGCGTCTTGATGATAAACTTGCACATCTACCCAAAGATGGCTTTGCGGATGGGTTTCAGCTGGTGGACTTTGGCACACGACGACGGTTTTCACGCGAGATGCACCAAGCGGTAGTGACACGACTGCACGACGTCTATCCGCCTTTAAAAGGCACCTCTAACGTGTGGCTAGCGAAACAGCTAGGGCTCCCGCCTGTCGGCACCCAAGCACATGAGTGGTTTCAGGCCCATCAGCAGCTTGCCGGCCAGTTAGCTGACTCTCAGCAGCTTGCGTTACAAGTCTGGCTACAAGAATATCCCGATAGCCTCGGGATAGCGTTAACCGATTGCATCAACATGGATGCCTTTTTACAGGACTTTGACCGTTCACTTTGCCATGCCTTTAGCGGCTTACGTCATGACAGTGGTGACCCGATTGCGTGGGGTGAAAAGGCGATCGCGCATTATCGGGAGCATGGCATTGATCCCAAAGATAAGACGCTGGTCTTCTCCGATAGCCTCACGCTGGCGAAGGCTGTGCACATCTATCAATACTTTGCCGACAAAGCCACGACCTCATTTGGTATTGGCACGCAGTTGACCTGTGATCTGCCCAATGTGAAAACCCTGAATGTGGTGATCAAACTTACCACCTGCCAAGGGAAACCTGTCGCCAAAATTTCTGATGAACCTAACAAAGCCATTTGTAAAGATGAGGCGCACCTCTCTGCACTAAAAGCCGCGTTCAAGTTACCGGACTAAACCGTTGTCGGACGAGACGCTTCACACCTACAGAGAGGGCCGGTTAATTACCGGCCCTTTTTAATCTCGACTTCTTCTACTGATATAGCCACCACCGCTAACGTTGGCGTTGTAACACCGCCTCCATACCAAACACCTCATTGGTTAAGCGTAAGGTATCTGAGGCGAGTTGGTACTGGGATGAATGGCGTCCTTGTTCATAAATAAGCATCAGGTTGTCACCTTCAACCAAATACACCCCGCGGTGAGTAATGGAGCGGCCATCGTTGCCACGCACCTGCATCGCGAAGAGAAAGTCTGGGCGAAGTTTCAGCGACACACCATCCACCGCWTCACTCACATCTTCCCCTTCAATACGGTTTGAACGCCATACACCGGAGAGATCCTCCGGCAGCAGTTTGGTAAAAACCGCCCCCTGAAGCTGCAACTGGTTGTGATTCAACTGGTAGGCATGCACTTGATCCGCCCCCTGCCCATCGTACAACCGTAATGCTTGATGGTTCACCGTATATCAACCAATACCATTGACCAAGCAGTAACGGGACGTCAAATCGCGCTAAGTCGTCACCGCGTACTGGCAACGCCATCACTAAGGCCACAAAAGCACCCAATAAGCAACGCATACCTTCCCCCTTATTGGCAGTGATGCCCTACCAATAAGGTTAGACGGACTTCCCAGTTTTATGCAGTTTTTTGAGCAAGATCTCGTTTCATGTTGAGTGACACCGTCTCGTCGTCACCATAATGTCATAAAAAAGCCTAGACGAATGGCCTAGGCTTGGGGTGACTCGGACAATGCCGACCTGCTACCTAACGGTTGGCAGAAAGAAGATTAGCCAAATCCTTTGTGATGCTCGCGGCTTCATCTAAGTATGCATCTGGCTCTTCGTAGTCTTTAGGCACATCATCGAGCGTTTTAAAGGGGGGCTCTCCCAATGCTTCCTGGCGCGTATTCAACCGCGCCAAACGCGCTTCGTCTTCCCGATCCATGTCTTTACGACGTTCTTCTTCGTTCAAAGAAATCGTATTTTTATCTTTCTCTTCTTGGTAACGCGCAATATCTTGGCGAATGAAGTCGAATTCACGATCATCTTTGATCCGCGCTTTGTGCCTTTCGCCCAGCGTGCTTACCAGCGACGAAGGCAGCGATCTTGGTTGATAATCTGCTTTTTCAATCCGATCCCAAGGAAGCGCATTCTCCTCGACACTCTCACCGGTTTCATCCGGTGTGACGGGGGAAGGAAAGACAATGTCTGGTACCACACCYTTGTTCTGGGTACTGCCACCGCTAATCCGGTAGAACTTCTGGATAGTGTATTGCACGTAACCCAGCGGTTTGTCGAACAAGTCATAAATATGGTTGAGCGAACGGTGCTGCTGTACGGTTCCTTTACCAAAAGATTGCTCACCAAGCACGACCGCGCGATCGTAGTCTTGCATTGCCGCGGCAAAGATCTCAGACGCTGACGCACTATAGCGATTGATTAATACCGTCATCGGCCCGTCGTAGAAACGTTTGCCGTCCGTATCACTGTTCACTTTCACTCGCCCATAGCTGTCTCTGACTTGTACAATGGGGCCTTTCTCAATAAACAAGCCACTGAGCGCAGTTGCTTCACTCAGTGCACCACCACCGTTATTGCGTAAGTCGACAACGATGCCGCTGATCCCCTTATCTTTAAGGTTGGCGATCTCTTTTTTGGTGTCATCGGCCAGCCCGACGTAAAACCCGGGGACCGTCAGTACGCCGATTTTTTCGTCACCGCGCTCAATCACGTCAGATTTTACCGCGCGATCTTCTAGGCGTATTTTGTCACGGGTGAGAGTGACGTTGTAACTTTTAGCGTTCGCCCCTTCGGGCAAAATCTTGAGTTTAACTTCACTGCCTTTAGGGCCTTTAATCAGCTCGACCACATCGTCCAGTCGCCAGCCAATCACATCAACAACCGCCTCGTCTTCTTGGCCCACGCCAATAATACGGTCGCCAGGTGAAAGCTGTTTGGACTTAGATGCCGGGCCACCGGCGACGAGGGAACGAATCACTGTGTATTCGTTTTTCACTTGTAACACCGCCCCTATTCCTTCGAGGGACAAGTTCATTTCCGACTGGAATTGCTCGGCATTACGTGGTGATAGGTAGCTGGTGTGTGGGTCAACTTCACGCGCGAAGGCGTTCATGTAGACCTGGAATACATCTTCGCTATGGCTTTGAGTTAAACGCTTTAACGCGCTGTTATAACGCTTGCCCAAAGTCTCTCGGATTTCTTCATCCTCTTTCCCCGTTAAGCGCAGGTTCAAGGCATCATTTTTTACCCGCTTGTCCCAGATGGCATCCAGTTCGGCTTCGTCAGCCGCCCAAGGCCGCTCCGTCCGATCTAGCACCATGCTTTCGTCAGCAGAAAAATCAAAGGGCTTGTCCAACACGCGCAGCGCGTACTGATAACGCTCAAAGCGTTTTTTCAGCACATGATTGTAAATCGCATAGGCTGCTTGTGTATCACCTTCTTTAAGCTGGTCATCTAAGCGCGTTTTCCAGCGTGATAGACGTTCGACGTCACCTTGGGTTAAAAACACACGGTTA
The DNA here is from genome assembly GCF_001995745.1 of Salinivibrio sp. ML323. NCBI lineage: Bacteria > Pseudomonadati > Pseudomonadota > Gammaproteobacteria > Vibrionales > Vibrionaceae > Salinivibrio > Salinivibrio sp. ML323. The sequence goes on from NZ_MUES01000009.1 coordinate 64,862, forward strand.
TAATCCAGTGTTTCCAAATAACGATCAAAAATCGCCGCTGAGAAGGCATCGTCGAGCGCGAACTGCTTATAGTGGGATCGAGTGAAACGAGAAGTTACACGCTTGGAAGCGGTTTCGTGTTGAGGTTCAGCGGACAGTGAAGGGAGTTCACTGAGTTGAAAATTGGCTTCTACGGCCTGGGCAGAGGCTGCCAGCATCAAGCTGGCAGCGATAGCCGAAACGCGGCGTCGACAAAACATGCGTCGAGGAGTCTCCTTTAGGCGCTGAGGTGCTCCGCTTTTACTAACATGGTTAACCCGTTAGTCAGGCGAACACGCACCTCATCCTTGTTAATTTCAACAATGGTCGCTGGCAGATTACCGTTGCCCATGTTCACATTCACGTCTTTACCTACGACAACGTCGTTGGCGTTGAGTTCGCGACGTGGCTCACTCTCTTTCTTAGTCATTTTAGCGGGCTTTGGTTTACTCGTACGGCCTTTCGCTGATTGCGCAGCCGCCTTTTTGCCTTTTGGTGCGGTTTTACCCGCATTTTTCGCCTGGCCTTCTGACTTTTTCGCTTGTTGCTGCTTACGACGCTCTGCCGCACGCGCTTTGCTTTCTGACAAGGTCTGCGCGGCATGGTCGATATGCTCTTGCTCAAGCTCGCCACACGCATTGCCATCAAGGTCAACGCGTGACGCCCCTGGTTTCACGCTGTGCAGATAACGCCAGGAAGACGTGTACTGACGAAGCGCAGCGCGCAATTGGGTTTTGCTTACCTTGGGATCGCCTTCAAGACGTGTCGCAAGATCTTGAAAAATACCAATTTTTAACGGCTTGGCTTCGCCTTCAACAGTAAAACATTTAGGGAAACGTTCAGCAATGTAGGCAATGACTTCTTTGCTGTTCGCGAGCTTTTCAGTATTTTCCATGTTTTTTCCTGGCCTGCTGCGAGAAACCACAGCAGCGTATCTACGTGTATTTAAGTATGAAAGTGGTGCGTATTATAGATACCTGATATGAAAAAACTACCAAGATTGGCGAAATCACAAGTGTTTTTGCATTTCTTTGACCAAAGTAGCCAGTCCATGTTCATCTTCTTGGTCAAAGCGACCGATACTTGGACTATCAATATCCAGTACTGCCTGTAATTGGCCATTGACCCGAACAGGCACCACAATTTCCGAGTTACTCGCCGCGTCACACGCGATATGCCCTTCAAAGGCGTGAACATCTTCTACTCGCATCACGGTATCTTGGCGATAGGCCGCCCCACATACCCCTTTGTCATAAGGGATACGTACACAGGCTGGTTGGCCTTGAAACGGGCCGAGCACTAACTCTGCGCCTTCGTCGAGATAGAAACCCACCCAGTTAATATCTTCAAGCTGGCTATTGAGTAACGCACTTATATTCGCCAGTTTTGCAATAAGGTTGGGTTCTCCTTCGCATAACGCAACCGCTTGTTGGGTTAACAAACGGTAAAAATCAGCTTTGTTTTCCATAAATCACTGCATCTCAAACAACAAGACCATTACAATAGAAATAATCCAAAGACTTTTCAATTGAGTATCACTATTTATGATCACCTGGCGCTGGCTTCTTGACCAAGCTCGACCCCATCGCACTCGGCTTATTTGGGCCAATGTGGTAGCCATTGCGGCCACCTTGGTCAGTGTGCCTATTCCGTTACTCATGCCATTATTGGTCGATGAGGTATTGCTAGACAAGCCAGACTGGGGGCTTGCGGTACTCAACACCCTGCTCCCAACGAGCTGGCAGCATGCGGCCGTCTATATCGCCGCTGTGTTGGTGATTGTCGTGTTGATGCGTGTGATTAGCCAGGGACTCAATATTTTACAAAGCCGCCAGTTCACGCTCGTCGGCAAAGCGATTACCTACAAGATTCGCCAACACTTGATTGCCAAGCTCGGGCGGATCAGTATGCGTGAATACGAATTACGCGGGAGTGGCGGCCTTACCTCTCACCTTGTCACCGATGTCGAAACCATCGATAAGTTTATTGGTACCACACTAAGCAAGTTTATTATTGGTCTGTTGACGGTGACTGGCACCGCGGTTGTCCTACTTTGGATTGATTGGCGACTCGGCCTGTTCATCTTGCTAATTAATCCCATTGTCGTGGCATTAAGCCGCACCCTTGGCCAACGGGTTAAGCATCTTAAAACAGAAGAAAACCAATCTTTTGAGCGTTTCCAGCAACGTCTCGTGGATACGTTAGACGGCTTGTATCAACTTCGTGCCGCCAATCGAGAGCGTGAATATTTACGTCAACTTGACCACAGTGCCAGTGAGATTAAAGACAGTGCTGACAAGTATGCCTGGCAGTCAGAAGCCGCAGGACGTTTATCATTTTTGATGTTCTTGATCGGTTTTGAGCTGTTTCGCGCCGTGGCCATGGGCATGGTCTTTTTCAGCGATTTGTCGATTGGTCTGATGTTTGCGGTATTTGGCTATTTGTGGTTTATGCTCGGCCCGGTCCAAGAGCTGCTCGGGATCCAATTTGCTTGGTACAGTGCTAAAGCCGCAATGACACGTATTAATGAGGTTTTACAACTGGCCGAAGAGCCGCGTCGGCCCGCGGGCATTGATCCCAGTCGTATCGCCACCCACGCACAGGACTCGGGCTTAACGGTCGAAATTGATAACCTATGCTTCTCTTACGATGAGGATAAATCGGTACTCAATGGTTTAAGCATGGATATCCCTGCCGGCCAGCGTGTCGCATTAGTCGGTGCCAGTGGCGGCGGAAAATCAACCCTCATTCAGTTGCTGTTAGGACTGTATCCGGTAGAACAAGGGGATATACGCTTTAACGGCCACTCGATTAATCATGTCGACATGGATGCCCTCCGTCATCAAATTGCCGTGGTATTGCAACAGCCTGTACTGTTTAATGATACGTTGAGAAATAACTTATGCTTGGGGCGTCATCTCGCTGACACCGCGCTTTGGCAAGCTATCGAGCACGCCCAATTGGGGGATGTGGTAACACAGCTCACCGACGGACTCGATACACCGCTTGGACGCCAAGGGATCCGTTTATCTGGCGGTCAGCGACAACGCGTGGCGATTGCACGCATGCTACTGAGTGACCCTAAACTGGTTATCTTAGATGAAGCCACGTCAGCGCTAGATACGGCCACTGAGCGCGCGCTGCACCAAGCAATGCAAACATTTTTGGCGGGACGGACAACCCTTATCGTTGCTCACCGTCTCTCGGCAGTTAAAGAAGCCGATCTGATTTATGTGTTGGATGAAGGACAAGTGACCCAACAAGGCACGCACACAGAGCTTGTTAATGCGCCCGGGGTCTATCAAACCTTGTATGGGCCAATACAACAGGCGGCGGGAAAGTAGACCATGACACAATCACCAGACAAACCGTGGGCGACGTCTCCACCTTTAACGAGGTGTTCGGGGTGCGATCTGGTGTTACAACCGTGCCAAACAGGCTCCGATCACCTAGCGATCTGTCCACGCTGCACCACCAAGCTCGCACACGGACGGCGGCTATCTTTTAATGGGGAAATAGCCTTAGCGCTGACGATTTTGGTGCTGTTTCTGCCCGCTCACCTTCTGCCACTCCTTTCCATCGATTTACTGGGAAAAACCATCACCACATCCGTGCTTACCGGTGCCGAGATACTTTGGTCTTCATTTCCATTTGTCGCCAGCCTCGTCATATTCTGTGCGTCATTCGCACCGCTTTTATTTACCTGTGCCTTATTGGTGCTGCACCTCTCTCGACGCCGACAATCTATCCGATGGTTTCGTCCAGCGGTGCGCGTGATTGCGCACAGCCGCCACTGGGTGATGGCGGATGTTTTAATGGTTAGCTTAGCCATCGCCTGTTTTAAAATCCAAGATTACGCCACCCTGCACTTTTCCGTAGGGCTTGCCTGCTATGCGACGATACAAATCTTGCTATCGGTTTTACTGGTGCGGGTCAATACGCAAAGATATTGGGATGCGTTTGCACAGCCAACGCCGCTGCCCAATAATGCGCCACTGGTGCGCTGCGACCACTGTGGGCTGACTCAAACCGTCAAGCAAGACACTCGATGCCACCGATGCCACCAAGTGCTTCATCCTCGTCTGATACGCAGCGAACAAAAAACCTGGGCCTGTTTGATCACCGCGACCATTTTTCTGTTTCCGGCCAACCTGTTCCCAATCTCCATTTTGTTCTCCAACGGCATTCGACTTGAAGACACCATTTTTTCTGGGGTCGCGAGTCTGATTAATAATGGGATGCCAGGCATCGCTGCGATCATTTTTACTGCCAGTATCGTCGTGCCCGTTGCAAAGATACTAGGGCTAAGTTTGATATTAATAAGCTTACGGTGCACTACCGCCATCACACCACGTCAACATATGTGGCTATACCGAGGCGTGAAATGGATTGGAAAGTGGTCGATGATGGATTTATTCGTGATTGCGTTTATGGTCGCCTTAGTCGATCGTGGTCGCATTATGGACTTTATGCCTGGACCGGGTGCCATTGCATTCGGCTTGGTCGTGGTATTAACCATGCTTGCCACTGAATTTCTGGATACGCGTTTGATATGGGATCATCATGAGCGACAAACAAGACATACCCTCACCGATCGTTAAAAGCAGCTATGGCTTGTCTCCTCTATGGATACTGCCTGTATTAGCCTTATTGATGGCCGCTTGGCTGCTATTTCAATCCATCAGTGAAGCGGGGCAGCGGATTCAAATTGTGTTTAGCGATGCGCAAGGATTAGAAGCTGGCCAAACCACGATCCGTTACCAAGGATTAGAAGTGGGGAAGGTGCGCAATATTACACTCGCGGATGACTTGGACGGCATTTATGTTGATGCCAATATCTATCCAGAAGCAACACAACTGCTCACCAGTGGCACCGAGTTCTGGCTTGTGAAACCACGCGCCTCAATCACTGGCATCAGCGGCCTCGAAACCTTGGTCTCAGGCAACTATATTGCCTTACAACCGGGTAGCGGCGACCCCAGCCTATCCTTTGTTGCGCGTGACGAACCACCGACAGACATCGCCGATAAAGCCGGCACAACGGTCAAGCTACACGCACCGACATTAGGATCACTCAATGTCGGCTCGCCGATTTACTATCGGAAAATTCGTGTCGGCGAAATTTACAGTTACCGGCTTGATCAAGATTCGCAAGGGGTGACGCTCTCCGCGTTAATTGAGCCGCCATTCTCGCATTTACTCAAACAAGACTCACGCTTTTGGTCCATCAGTGGTGTAACAGCCAATGTTGATGTGTCTGGTGTTGACGTGCAGCTCGAGAGTGTGGCGAGCTTGATTGCCGGTGGCATTGCATTCGACTCCCCGAAAGCAAGCCCAACACTTGAAGAAGGTCGCCCTTTCCAGCTTTATCAAAGCCTTTCACAGGCTGCACGCGGTCAATCGATACAAATAGCGCTCCCTGAACAACATGGGCTGCCCGGCGCGGGGACGAAGATCACCTATCAAGGGTTAGAAATCGGTGAAATTACCCATATTGACATCGACGCACAGCAACAGCAGCCTGTCGCGACCGCGCACATTGACCCCAGCATGACCTGGCTGCTCAACCAAGACACCTATTTTCAGATAGAACAGCCACAAATTGGTTTTGATGGACTAAAGAACCTGGGGAATTTAGTCCTCGGCAACTACTTGGCGATCCAGCCTGGTTCGGCAGATGCTGATCCCGCGATGCCTGACGATATCTTTACTGCCCGCACTTGGCACCAACAGCAAAAGCAACTGGCCAATGCCCTCACGGTCACCTTAACCGCAGACGATGCCTACGGCTTAACTCCCCACACCAAAGTATTACATCGTGGCATTCAAGTGGGTTTTATCGACCGTGTCGGGCTTAACGAAAGTGACACTGTCACTTTGAAGCTGCTCATTTACCCAGAATACCGCCATTTGGTGAAGCAACAATCGCAGTTTTTTATTCTCGGTGGGATCACGGGCGAGTTCAGTGGTGATGGTCTCAATGTGGTCGTGCCAGCGATGGAGCAAATTGCCGATCCGGCTTTAAGCTTTACCAGTGAAGGGGCAAAAGGCGTTAAGAAGACGTATCCACTGTACACCTCCCCTATCCAAGCGAAGCACGCCAAGCAAGATGCCCGCGGTGAAACACGCTTTACCTTAGTGGCGAGTCGTATGCCCGGTGTGAGCGAAGGCAGCCCGGTGATGTACCGTAACTTTGTGGTCGGCCACGTCGAAGGGTATCAGCTGAACGGCAACAGTGTGTCTATCGCCATCGCGGTGAATAATCGCTATAAGCATCTGATTAATCCGCAAACCGTATTTTGGAATCAATCTGGGCTGGATATCAAAGCTAACCTCAGCGGCGTCGAAATTAATACAGGCTCGTTGCGGTCACTGGTTAACGGCGGTATCGCGTTCGGCACCATGCCTGGCATCAGTAATCAACGAAACGGCGATTGGAAGCTTTATCCCTCAAAGCAAGACGCCGCCCAATACGGTGTTGATATCAGGCTAACGGTTGACCAGGCCAACGGGGTGAAAGTGGGCAGCGCGATCCGTTATCAAGGAGTCGATGTTGGCGAAGTGATCACCCTAAGCCCCGACTTCGACCACGAAAACGTGACCATTCAGGCTCGTCTCTACCCTGAATACAAAAATGCGCTTGCGCGCACCGGCAGCTATTTCTGGCTCACTCAACCCGTCCTCAGCCTCACTAAAACAGAGAACTTGGACTCACTATTTGGCACCTATATCTCGGTGGTCCCCGGCGAGGGTGACTTCACCCAACAATTCACTCTCCATGACTCGCCCAAATATCCAAAAGGGCTGACACTCATCCTGGAGAGTGACGCTCGCCACTCTATCGCCCCTGGCACACCCGTGTTACATCGCGATATAGAAGTGGGTATCGTCTCTAGCGTTAAATTAGGCGAGCTATCTGACCGAGTCATTTTCGAGCTACAAGTCGCGCCCCAGTATGCGCACCTGGTTCGTAAAAACACGGTATTTTGGAACGAGTCCGGGGTCGATGTATCCATCGGCCTGACAGGGGCGGATCTAAAAAGTGGCACCATTGATAGTTTGCTGAAAGGCGGTATTGCTTTCTCAACCCCAGACGATCAACCTTTGCAGCCGGTGGCCAATAATCATCGCCATTTCTTGTTGCACAGTGAGAGCAAAAAAGTATGGCGAGAATGGCGAACCGCTATTCCAACACCATAAACGCCGTACAAAGTGACCATCGATAGGCGCTTTAACAGCAAATCAGGGACCTTGGCTTACTCGCTAGGCCCCTGATAATACTGTTTATTCCACAAAGTCGTGTCACAAACTGGCAAGCCGTTATTGATAGACTACACTTTAGTAATCACAACCTAAATATTGGCATATGGCTCTTTGAGCCTTTTCCCTGAACCCGGAACAGGACGTTCCGGGTATTTTTTTGCGCTTATAAAGTGACACCGTCACTTGTTCAGGTAAATCCCGTCCGCTTCGATACGAATTTTACGTTGCTTGTAAAGTCCGCCCAACGTCTTTTTAAACGTGGCCTTGCTGGTACGAAAGAGAGAAAAAATAGCGTCCGGCGAGCTCTTATCATTGAGTGGTAGAAAGCCCCCTTTGCTCTCAAGCGTTTTCATCACTTTGTCACTCAGGTCATCAACCCGCGCCTTGCCGTGCTTTTGTAGGGCAAGATCGATTTTGCCGTCCTCACGCACGGTTTTTACAAAGGCACTGAGCTTTTTACCGATAAACAGCTTCCCGAACGCTTCAGCGCGATAAATAAGCCCCCAGTACTGATTATTCACCACGCACTTAAAGCCGAGATCAGTGATATCCGTAATGATGACCGACACTTTGTCACCCGCTTTTAAACGCGGCTTTTCGTCGCTGATAAACTTGTTGAATTTGCGGCTAGCGACGATACGGCCCGAGGCTTTATCCGTGTATACGCGAACCACATAAGGCTTACCCTCTTCCATGCGCGTACGTTGCTCGCTAAAGGGCACTAATAAATCTTTGCTTAACCCCCAGTCGACAAAAGCCCCGACCGAATTCACACCAACACAGCGCAACGATGCAAACTCGCCCACTTGCACATACGGCGTTTCAGTGGTGGCAATAATGTCATCTTCGGAGTCAAAATAGATGAACACATTAAGCTCGTCGCCGATATGGGTATCCTCAGGGACGTACCGAGTTGGCAGCAAAATATTGCCGAACTCATCACCATCAAGAAACACGCCGAAGTCTGCCTGCTTCACTACCGTCAATGTGTTGTATTGGCCTAGTTTAATCATTGTCTCAGTGCTGTAAAAAATAATGCCTGTGAGTATACGCAATTTGTCCTTCAGATGTGGAAGAAATGCGTTGCGGGTGAGGAAAAAAACGCCAAACCATGCCAGCGAATATCCCTACATTCTATCTCTTGTTAGCCACCGCTAAGCTGTTAGGCTTACACCATAAAACCAAGGGGGAAGATATGGCAGTATTTGATGGTGAACACATTCGGTTTAGCTTTAGCCAGCTAGGCAGTGCTTTTGGCAATGCAGTGAAACCCACTCCCCTCGACAATGGCCGGCTTCTAACATACAACGCCGCACTGGCTGATGAGCTTGGATTAACGACGGCAGACATTCACAGTGAAAGCTTTCGAGCGATTCTGTCTGCGGAGGCGCCGCTTGCGGGCCGCCAACCCTTTGCAATGAAATACACAGGGCACCAATTTGGTCAATATAACCCTGAACTCGGTGATGGCCGTGGGGTGTTATTGGGGGAGTGGCGTGATGATAAAGGCACACTCTGGGATTGGCATTTGAAAGGGGCGGGAAAAACTCCCTATAGCCGCCACGGCGATGGTCGAGCGGTATTGCGTTCGACACTCCGTGAGTATCTCGCTAGCGCCGCCATGAGGGGGCTCAACATCCCCACCACACAAGCATTAGCCATGGCCACCAGCGATACCCCGGTGATGCGCGAACGTATCGAGACCGCCGCAACGCTGCTTCGCGTTACTGAGAGCCACGTGCGTTTTGGCCACTTTGAGTACTTATTTTACAGCCGACAGCACGATGCGCTGCGCACTCTCGCTGATTATGTCATTGCACGCCACTTCCCTGAGCTTGCCGAGGCCGAGACGCCCTATGCCGCATTGCTACAGGAAATTGTCGAACGCACGGCAGAAATGATTGCCCAGTGGCAGGCAGTCGGCTTTAATCACGGGGTGATGAATACCGACAATATGTCGATTTTAGGCCAGACCTTCGACTATGGCCCCTATGCTTTTTTGGATGATTTCAATCCGAGTAATATTTGCAACCACACTGATTACACTGGGCGATATGCCTTTAATCAGCAACCGGCCATTGCGCTATGGAACCTCTCTGCGCTTGGCTACGCCTTTACGCCGCTGCTTGAAAGTGACGTGATTAACGACATTCTCGGCGGTTACGAGCATCACCTCCAAGTTGCTTATAGTCAGGTAATGCGCAATAAGCTCGGGATCTCCGATGCACAGCAAGGAGACAGTGAGTTGTTCAATGCCCTCTTTTCGTTGCTCGAGTCTCAACGTGTCGATTATACCCTGTTCTTTCATAGGCTCAGCCACATCACACAAGATGCGTTGTTAAGCGCAAAGACACTCAGCCAGTTTAACGACCTCGTATCAGATGCTGACACATTAACGGCTTGGTTAAGCGAGTACCACCAACGGGTAGCGGCGCATGACGACAACACTCGCCTCACTTGCATGCAGGCCACCAACCCTAAATTTGTTTTACGTAATTATTTGGCCCAACAAGCAATCGAGGCGGCAGAACAAGGCGACATGCAGCCAACGCACGATTTAATGCGTGTTCTGGCTGACCCCTTTCGATCACACAGCGACCTCGACCACCTTTCCCAACGCCCCAATGATGATGAGAAAGATTTGACGCTAAGCTGCTCATCCTAAAACATTGTGCGCTTCCGCCATTTATTTGGCCGAGGCGCACGCTGCCCAACCAAGAGGGCATTCTAATAAGAAAAATCCAACAGATGTCACATTGATGCTTTCATGGGCGGCGTTTTTTGCTATCTTACTGGCTTCGCAACAGAATAAGATGTGAGGAAGGCTGTCCTCTATGCCCCTGAAAACCGATGAGCTTCGAACACGCGTGGTCGATACCATGCCCACGCCCGCAGAGGTGGAAGCTGCCCACCCCATCAGCGACAGTGTTGCTCACCATATCACCGCCGCTCGACAGGCGATCAGTCGCATTCTAAATGGCGACGATCAGCGGCTTCTCGTGATTGTTGGGCCCTGCTCCGTCCATGATCCCGATGCGGCCCGTGATTATGCGGAAAAACTTAAAACCCTGGCGGACAAATACACCGATCAATTATTGGTGGTGATGCGCACCTATTTTGAGAAACCACGTACTGTGGTTGGTTGGAAAGGTCTCATCAATGACCCGCACCTTGACGGTAGCGGAGACATACGTGCAGGGCTATTCACCGCACGAGAGCTACTGTTAGATATCAACAAAATGGGTCTCCCGACCGCCACTGAATTCCTAGACATGATCACGGGTCAGTACATTGCCGACTTGATCAGCTGGGGCGCGATTGGTGCCCGTACCACGGAGTCACAAATCCATCGCGAGATGGCCTCTGCGCTATCGAGCCCGGTAGGATTTAAAAATGGCACTGACGGTAACATCCGTATTGCGGTCGATGCCATTCGCGCAAGCAGAGAATCACACCTTTTCTGCTCGCCCGATAAAAATGGCAGCATGACCATTTATCGCACCGCAGGCAACCCAGATGGGCATGTCATTTTGCGAGGCGGTCATCAACCGAACTATGCCGCCGACGATGTGAAAGCCGCTGCGCAAACGCTGAGCGATTTCAAATTGCCTCGCAAGCTTGTGATAGACTTCAGCCACGGTAACTGCCAAAAACAACATCGCCGCCAACTGGATGTGTGTGCCGATGTGGCTGAACAGATCCGTCATGGCGAACAAGCGATTGCTGGCATCATGGCTGAGAGCTTCTTACAAGAAGGTAATCAAGCCATGGGTAACGTCCAATCACGTGTTTATGGCCAGTCGATCACTGATCCCTGTCTGGGTTGGGCCGATACCGAGCGCTTGCTTGCACAACTGGCTGATGCCGTCGCGGCGCGCAACAACTCATAATGACTGACGATTTATCGGCGTGACTGACTCATGCCCCAATTAGGAAAAGACTATGCCTTCATTTGATATTGTCTCTGAAATTGACAACGTTGAGCTAAAAAACGCAGTGGATAATGCCAACCGAGAGCTTGCAACTCGCTTCGACTTTCGGGGTGTCGAGGCCAGCTTCGAACTTGATAAAGAAACCGTGAAAGTAACAGCTGAAGCAGATTTTCAGGTTAACCAAATGATAGACATGTTACGCAGTAACCTCGCCAAGCGTGGCGTTGACGCACGCGCAATGGAAACCCAAGACATGGTCCACTCTGGCAAAACCTTTTATCAACAAGTGAAGTTTAAAAACGGTATTGAAACGCCTGTCGCCAAGAAGATCACCAAAGCGATTAAAGATGCCAAGATGAAAGTGCAAACCCAGATTCAAGGCGAGCAAGTCCGTGTCACCGGCAAAAAGCGTGATGATCTACAGGCCGTGATTCAATTAATCAAGGAAAGTGACTTTGAGCAGCCTTTCCAATTTGAAAACTTTCGCGACTAACCCAAWGCCCTTTTATCGATACAATAAAAAAACGGGCCTATTAGACTTAGGCCCGTTTTATCCGGCGGTACGTGTATCGCTAAGCGCTTTTTCGTGACAACACTCGCACTGCGTTACTTGTACTTGCTTTTGATGGCCTCAAGCGTGCCATCTGCGGTCGCTTGGTCAATGCCCGCTTGTAGCTTTTCAATATAGCTGTCTGGCGTGTTGTTACTAAAGCTATAGTAGAGCTGAGACTCATCCAAGACATGAACCACTTCAAACTGGCTGGTATCAATATTGTTTTGGCTCATAATAAAGGCACTGACGTTTTCCTCGTAAGCCCACATATCGACACGGCCCGCCGCCAATTGTTTAGCGAGTAAATCCGCTTTTGGCGACAAGCGCAGCGCGTCTTCATCGACCCCCATTGAGCGTAACAAGTGCTCGCCGACGTCATCGCGTACAACGCCTACTTTATAATTGGCAAAGTCACTCGCATTGTCGATAGTGATCCCTTTGCTTTTAGGCGCCCAGACCACAATTTTAGTGTCTGTAATCGGCCCAACCCATTTAAATTTATCTTCCCGTTCATCCGTCCGCGTGGTTGAAAACAGTACCGTATTGGGCTCAGACAGTGCTGTGGCATAACCACGGGCCCATGGCTGAATTTTCACTTGATCTCGGCTCACCGGATCGCCCGCTGCTTCTGTCGCAGCTTCGAGAAAATCAATCGCAATCCCCTTTAATTCACCGCGCTCTTCATAGTTGAACGGCGGATACACCTCAGTGATGTAATCCAGTTCGCCTAAGTTTGCAGCGACTGTGGTGGTTGAAAAAACCAGCAAGCTGGCGGCAATGAGTGACTTCATTGGACTACCTCTTTTAACCTTCCATTAAACATGCCTAGCCAACATTATTATTATTCGCTCGTACCAAATAGGGTAAGTGGCACCGAACAAGGCATGACCTTATCGCGATTCACTTACTACTTTTAGTGTAGTCAGCTTCCATATCCCGTGCGCAGTTTTGCTAGAGGTTGTGATCTAACTTCCGTTTTTTCTATACACAACCGTTTGAATAAAAAGACAAAAAAGAGCCCTTCAGCGCTGATTACGAATTTAAACGCGCCCTCATATGCCTCTGCCGAACCCGCACAATCAAGTAAAAAAGTTGAATTAGGTCACCATTCATGCCTAAACTTTGTCCCCAATTACAGCGTAGTTATGGGTTATCGCAGACCAACGCCTTTACAGCGTTTCGCAAGGGATCATTTTTGCCACGAAGGCACCAGATAACGCCCAATACTCATCATCGACCTAATTAAAAGACAATATCGAGTCTGATCATTCATGAATAACCAAAAACGTCCTCTCTATATTCCCTATGCGGGACCGGCCTTGCTAGAAACACCATTGTTGAATAAAGGCAGCGCATTCAGCGTCGAAGAGCGTAAGTTTTTCAACCTCGAAGGCTTGCTGCCTGACGCCATCGAGACAATCGAAGAACAGACGGAGCGCGCTTATCAGCAATATCAACGTTTCGAGAACGATATCGACAAGCATATTTATCTACGCAACATCCAAGATACCAACGAAACGCTTTTTTACCGGTTGGTTTCCAATCACATCACCGAGATGATGCCTATCATCTATACCCCGACGGTAGGAGCAGCCTGTGAGAACTTCTCCAATATCTATCGTCGAGGCCGCGGGCTTTTCATTTCTTACCCTAACCGTGATCGCATTGATGATGTGCTCAACAACGCATCACGTCACAACGTCAAAGTGATTGTGGTCACCGATGGGGAGCGTATCCTTGGCCTGGGCGATCAAGGCATTGGCGGCATGGGCATCCCGATTGGTAAGTTATCGCTTTACACGGCTTGTGGCGGGATTAGTCCAGCCTACACACTCCCGATCGTGCTGGATGTCGGTACCAACAACCCACAACGTCTTTCCGATCCCATGTACATGGGCTGGCGTCACACCCGTATAAGTGGACAAGAGTACGATGCCTTTATTGAAGAGTTTATCCAAGCGGTGCAGCGTCGCTGGCCAGATGCCTTGATTCAATTTGAGGACTTTGCGCAAAAAAATGCTATGCCGATCCTGGAGCGCTATAAGGATCGCGTCTGCTGCTTTAATGACGATATTCAAGGCACCGCCGCGGTAACGGTTGGTTCCTTGATTGCGGCGTGTAAGGCGGCAGGTACCAAGCTCTCCGAACAACGCATCACATTTTTGGGCGCGGGATCAGCGGGCTGTGGTATTGCCGAAGCGATCATCGCGCAAATGGTCTCTGAAGGGATTTCCGACCAAGAAGCCCGCGCACGTGTCTACATGGTCGATCGCTGGGGACTGTTAATCGATGCCATGCCTAACTTACTCGACTTTCAGCAACGACTGGTGCAAAAGAACGAGGCGCTCAGCCACTGGCAGTTAGAAGACAGTAACATTTCATTGCTCGATGTCGTGCGTAATGCGAAACCGACCGTGTTGGTCGGTGTCTCTGGCGCACCTGGATTATTTACCGAAGACGTGGTGAAAGAAATGTATGCCAATTGCCCACGTCCTATCGTTTTCCCTCTCTCTAACCCGACCAGCCGTGTAGAGGCGACGCCCTTTGATATTCTGCGCTGGACAGAGGGTCAAGCACTGGTTGCCACCGGCAGCCCGTTCGAGCCTGTCCGTTTAGACAATGGCAAGACCTTTCCTATTGCGCAATGTAATAACAGCTACATTTTCCCAGGCATCGGGCTGGGCGTGTTAGCCGTCGCCGCCTCCCGGGTGACAGATGGCATGCTGATGGCCTCGTCACGTGCTTTAGCTGAGTGCTCGCCGTTAGCCAAGCGTGGCACAGGCGCCCTACTACCGTCGTTAGAAGATATCACTCAGGTATCAAAACGCATCGCGTTTGCGGTAGCAAAAGAAGCGATCACTGAGGGGGTGGCATCAGAACTGTCTGACGAGGCGCTTAAAAAGCGTATTGAAGAGAGCTTTTGGTCACCGCAATATCGTGCTTATAAACGGACCTCTTTTTAACGCGAACCTAACAGAAAAAAGCGTCTACCCAGGCGCTTTTTTTGCTATTATTCCACCTACTTGCCCGCACACGTGACCCCGAGTGCGGCTTAATGCTCGCAAAGGTAATAAAACGCACCATGGCTCTCCAGCGCCTTTTTCGTCAGGCGATTTTCACATTGATTGGGTTTACTGTGGTCACCGCTATCGTGATGGCTGCCAGTGATATCGCGATCACAGTTAACGCCAAAGGCCGGGTTTATCAACACGCTGAGACGCTACCCGCTCGGCAAGTCGGCTTGGTTCTGGGAACCAGCAAGTACATTGGTAAAACCCCCAATCCCTATTACACCTATCGGATTGAAGCGGCGGAGTCGTTATACCATGCAGGTAAGATTCAGCACCTTTTGCTCAGCGGCGACAACGCGCACCGCTCGTATAATGAGCCCTGGACGATGAAGCGAGATTTACGTCAAGCAGGGATCCCGGAAGAGACAATTCACCTAGACTATGCTGGCTTTCGAACGCTGGACTCTGTTGTCCGTGCAAAAACCGTTTTCAGTTTGGCGCGCTACACTGTGATCAGCCAACAGTTTCATTGCGAGCGTGCGTTGTTTCTCGCCGATGTAAACAATATTGATGCTATTTGTTACGCCGTACCGAGTCCGCAAGGCTGGGCAGGGGTCAAAATTCGCGCTAGGGAAGTATTAGCGAGAACCAAAGCGGTACTTGATAGCTTTATTCTCAACGTCAAACCTAAGTTTACCGGCCCCAAAGAGCCAATCAGTGGCGTCTCAACGTCGAAGGACTAACCCCAGTACCGACCAGTGCCGACCCAATCACAATTTTCACATTACTTTAATCATTTGTTTAAAAACCTGCCTGCAATCCATTAACACACTGACTATTTAGGCGTATATTAGCCGTCGCTTGACGGCCAACTGCCACCCAAATAGCAGCAACCCTGTCCCTATCAAGCA
This sequence comes from Salinivibrio sp. ML323, assembly GCF_001995745.1. Classification (NCBI taxonomy): domain Bacteria; kingdom Pseudomonadati; phylum Pseudomonadota; class Gammaproteobacteria; order Vibrionales; family Vibrionaceae; genus Salinivibrio; species Salinivibrio sp. ML323. The sequence goes on from NZ_MUES01000009.1 coordinate 80,550, forward strand.
CCTAAAAACTCAAAGTAAAACATTATAAAAACACTCAATAACGTTTAAGAAAAGGACGCCCTATGGATGTGCAAACCCTTTCCTCCCGTGCGCCGGGGCTGGATAGAAAAGCGTGGATCTTGTTTGCTGACATTGCCCTGTTTTTCATCTTGTATAATACTCTGCCGTTTGAAACAGATGTCACAACCGGCCTGAGTCTACTGATATTCATTGCCGTGCTATGGCTGACTGAAGCGATTCATGTCAGCATCACCGCGATCCTGGTGCCCATTATGGCCGTCGCGCTTGGCGTGTTTGAAACACCCGCGGCGATGTCAAATTTCGCTAATCCCATCATTTTTCTCTTTCTCGGTGGCTTTGCCTTGGCAGCCGCGCTGCAGGCCCAAGGCCTCGATCAAGCCATCGCCAATAAAGTGCTCACGATTGCGCAGGGCAAAATGTCAGTGGCCGTGATGATGCTGTTTGGGGTCACCGCCGCCCTTTCCATGTGGATCAGTAACACCGCGACCACCGCCATGATGTTGCCATTGGTGTTAGGCATTTTACACAAGGTGAACAATCAAAAAGATCATGGCACTTATGTGTTTGTGCTCTTGGGTATTGCCTATTGCGCGAGCATCGGCGGCATAGCAACCATTGTCGGTAGTCCCCCTAATGCGATTGCAGCGGCTGAAGCCGGGCTTAGCTTCGCAGATTGGATGAAACTAGGCCTGCCTGTCACTCTGATATTGCTCCCCGTCGCGGTTATCGTCTTGTATGCACTGACCAAGCCGAACCTTAACCACCGTTTTGAAGCGGATCAGCGTGACTTCACCTGGAGCACACCTCGCGTGATCACGCTTGTGATTTTCGCACTGACCGTCAGCGCTTGGATTTTCAGTAAACCATTGAATGCCATGCTCGGTGGCCTGAGCAAATTTGACACCATTGTGGCGTTATCTGCGATTGTCTTGCTGGGGGCGACGCGGGTTGTAAAATGGAAAGAAGTCGAAAAAACCGCTGACTGGGGCGTGCTGTTACTCTTCGGCGGCGGAATTTGCTTGAGCAATGTGCTCAAAGCAACCGGTACGAGTTTGTTTCTCGCCAACCACCTGAGCAATGCACTGACAGGATCTGGGCTATTTTTCACCATGCTAGGCGTGGTGGCATTCGTGATCTTCTTGACTGAGTTTGCGAGCAATACCGCCAGCGCCGCATTATTGGTACCGGTTTTTGCCACCATCGCCGAAGCATTGGGCGTGTCGCCAGTCGCACTTTCTGCGCTGATCGCGATTGCCGCGTCGTGTGCCTTTATGCTGCCCGTTGCCACGCCACCAAACGCCATTGTGTTTGGCTCAGGGCATATAGAGCAACGTGATATGATGCGTGTTGGCTTATATCTCAACATTGTTTGTATTGCGGTCTTGGCGATTTTCACTCGCCTATTCTGGTAATCACTCTCCCACTACCTGGTGTTTGCGCCAGGTAGTGTTTTTCACGCCTTATCGACCATCAAAATTGTTTCATCCGAGTTTCAGGTTTACACTAGCGCCACGCTAAACAACCCGTAACTAACTATGGCATTTGCAGAAATTACAGGCTGGGGGAAGTGTCTTCCGCCCGCGGTGTTGAGCAATGACGATCTCAGCACAATTTTAGAGACCAATGATGAATGGATTCGCTCACGCACAGGCATTGAAGCACGCCGAGTGAGTCATGTCGAAACCTCTGAGCTCGCCACTGTTGCCGCCCAACGCGCGTTAGCGGCAGCAGGGATTGAAGCAAGCCAGCTCGATCTGTTGATTGTAGCGACCTGCTCACCAGATACCCTGATCCCTAATATTGCCTCCAAAGTGCAAGGCAACTTGGGGGCACTTCGTGCCGCGGCATTTGATATGAATGCCGCTTGTACCGGTTTTTTATACGGGTTAGAGACCGCAACCAAGATGCTCCAAGCTGGCCATTATCAGCATGCACTCATTATCGGCGCAGAGCATTTAACCTGGTATTTGGATTGGAGCAAACGCGATACCGCCGTGCTATTTGGTGATGGTGCCGGCGCCGTCGTGGTAAGCAAAAGCGAGCAAGAAGTGGGGCTACTTGATGCACAACTTGGTTGCGACCCAGCAGGCCGTGATGTACTCGCGATCCCTGCCTTTGGCACCGCAATGGATCGCTTCGACCCGGACAATGGCTATTTTGCGTTTGATTTTATCGGCCGTGATATTTTTAAACGCGCGGTTAAAGGCATGGGATCAGCGGCGAATCAGGTGTTAACACGGAATCAGCTCAATGCTGACGGTATTGATCTGGTCGTGCCACACCAAGCCAACAAACGGATTATCGAAACCTTATGTGAGCACGCTGGCATCGAGTTAGATAAGGCGTTTATTAATATCCAGCGCTATGGCAATACCTCAGCAGCTACGATCCCCATCGCTTTGTGCGAAGCAGTTGAGCAAGGGGCGGTCAAGCCACATAGCCAGCTGCTCACCGCGGCATTTGGCGCTGGCCTGACATGGGGCGCAGGATTAATCCGTTGGGGCGAGCGTACAACACCGATCGCCGAGTCTGATGCGGCGTTACCGCCAACGGACAAAACGGCACTTGAGTTACTCGACAACGCCATCCGCCATTGTCAGAACAAAAAACCAGAATAAAATCGCTCACACAAAGCCGACGTTCGTCGGCTTCAGATTGCTGACGAACCCCGCCTTTTTAGGCGGGGTTCTTTTTGATAAGCGGCCGTAGGCCGTGATCGCGATATTTTTTTGTTAGAGAGTGGTCGCTACCGACCAACGCCCAAATTGGCGGATAGAAGCCAGTATTTGCCTTATATCCGCCATGTTAAAGCCACATTTTCTTAGATAGCTCACCACTAACGCTATCTTCTTGATGTTTTGAGCAGCCGCCGCCAGCCAGCATTGCATTTGCACATTTGCAAGCCCTCGGAAGCGTGCGTAGCGGTGTCCATGATGCTGCTTGGCGTCGGCGAAGCTTCGCTCCACAGTCTCACTTCGTCGCTTGTATATCTTTTTGCCATAACGAGACAGTCGCATTTCATTGGCACGCTCTACTGCATCAGTGTAAAGATGACGCGTGATGACCTTTTGCATGGTCTTACTT